>CALHTB010000022.1 GCA_938038785.1 uncultured Acidimicrobiales bacterium | reverse complement strand
GCGCTCGCTCGAACCAACGATCATCGTCACCCAGGACCTCTGCCGGGTGTGCGCCTTGCCCGCCGGGCAGGTGAGCGAAGCGGTCGAAATGCTCGGGACCGACGCCCAGATTCTGTCGTACGACCCGATGACGCTCGACGGGGTGCTCGACGAGATCGCCGTTCTCGCTGACGCCGTCGGTTCGGCCGGCGGAGCTGACAAGGTCGATGAACTTCGGCGTACGTTGGCCGAACACCGCGCTGGGCTGCCCACCGACGCACCAAAGGTGCTGCTGCTCGAATGGCCCGATCCGCCGTATACGCCGGGACATTGGATTCCCGACCAGATCGTCGCAGCTGGCGGCGACCCGCTTCTCGCACACCCGGGCGGCCGGTCAAGCGCTACGACCTGGGAGGTCGTTGCCGAATGCGAGGCCGATGTACTGATCGTCGCCCCGTGCGGCTTTACCCACGAACAAGCCAAAGAGCAGCTGGCGCAGGTGGTTGCCCGACCCGAGTTGGCCAATTTGCCAGCAGTCCAGAACGGGCGAACCTACGCCATCGACGCCGACGCATTCATCGTCCGGCCCGGACCACGCCTAATCGACGGCATAGCCGAGCTCGCAAAACTGATCCGCTCTTAGAGCGCACCTACTCCGCCAGCAGCAGTGCCAGTTGGCGGGCTTGGGCGACGAGGGTGTTGGTTGAGTCCCACAGCTTTACATCCTCGACGAGCGTGCCGCCACGAACGTTTGCCGTGGTGACCTCGCCGCGAATCCAACCAGGGGCGGCCTGTGCTCGAATGTGCGTGGTCATCTCGAGTGTCGGCACCCAACCGGTTCCCGGCAGCGTGATGAGGACAGCTGGCGGAAACGAATCGACGAACAGCGTGAGCGCCAGCGAATCGTTCGGGCGGTCGTCACGAAACTTCACCCAGCCATCGATGCGCTCGCCAGCACCCGCAGGGCCGTTTGTTACCTCTGACGATGGGTCGAGGCGGACATCGAGTGATTGCAGCAGGCTCATGTTGAGGCCCTGGCTCAACGGATCGCGCGCCGGGCATTGGTCGACTGGGGTGATGGGCGGCGGCGTCGTGGCCAAGATGGTCTCGACTTCGGGATACCTACCGAGGAGCGCAACCGAACGGCAGCGGACCTTGCCGTCTTGCTCAAGTACCGCATCGGCATGGGTGACGGTGCGTCCCCGCTTCATGATCTCGGTGCGAATCGTAAACGGCGCGTCGGCAATCGTCGGCCGGTAGTAGTGCGTCGTTAGCGAGGATGCGATGTCGCGGTCGGTGTGGCGCTGCAACGCATTGGCGAGAACGGCGCCGCTGTAGCCGCCGTTGGGAACCGGCCCGATCGACCAGTCGGCGGTGAGATGGCCGTGCCACAGCATCTGGTCGGCATCGTTGCCGCTGTCGGTTGTGAGCGCTATTGCCTCGTCGAAGTTGGGTGCCGTGGTCATCGTTGCTCCAGGTACGCCGGTAGTCGATCAGTGGCGCGTTCAATCGCCGAGCTCAACACGCCGCCTAGCGCCGGCACCCACAGGCCACCGTCATAGGAGAGGCCAAGTGTCACCGTCGAGCCAGCGTCCGACGCAGCAACGTCGGCCTCCATCAGCCACTGGGCATGCTCGCGGCCATCGATTTCGCGCCGGACAAAGCGAACCGAGCTGTCCGTCAACTCGTCACGTACAAACCGCAGCTGCTTTGACCGGGCAAACGGGCCGACCTGGGCTCGCAGCGTTGTTCGCCACGCTGGGCCAGGGTCGCCGTCAAAGGCTTCCATCGGCTCGGCGCTGCTGACCAAGTCGTTCCATAACGGGTAGGTGGCAAGGTCAGCGAGCACCTCGATAACCACAGACGCATCGGCCTGCACGTCGAGTTCGCTGCTGTGCTTCACCCAACCAGTCTGCCGCCGCCTACGCTCTTCGGTGTGCCTTCAACGACGGTTCGTTTGACCGCTGGCCCGCTGGCCCAGATCGACCTCACCGAGCTCGGTGCTGCAACTGGCCTCCTGTGGCGCTCGCCCGACATCGTGCTCGTTGGGCTTGGCCAGCTCGAACGGGTCGAGCTTGGGCTAACGAGCGAGTCGTCGTCGATCGGTGCCGCTAACGAACATTTGCGTCAGCGCAACGGGGTTGACGAGGTCGGGCTTGCTGGCGCTGGCCCAGTTGGGTTTGTCACCCTGCCATTTGCTCGCACAGAAACGGGCGTAATGGTCGTGCCTCAGGTGGTTATCGGCGAGCGCGATGGAACTCGCTTTGTCACCATTGCCGACACGCTCGACATGGATGCCGCCGAAGCGCTGGTAGCAGATGCGCTCGCCGCCCCGGCCCAGCCGGTGCCAAACAAGATCTGGCTCACACTCGACCGGTCCGCCGCATCGTGGCGAGACGAGGTAGTCGCCATAGCCCGTGAGCGCATCGCTGAAAGCGACCTGCAAAAGGCCGTCTTCGCCCGGGCGTTGACGCTGCACGCCGATGCTGACATTCCAACCAGGCCAGTGATTACCGACCTCGCCGCACGCTTCGACCACGCCATGGTGTTCGCGGTCGACGGCTTCATCGGCGCGTCGCCGGAGCTTCTTGCCAGCCGTACCGACAGAACCGTTCGCGCCCACCCGCTGGCGGGCACCGCTGCCCGGTCAGACGACGCAGCTGTGGATGCCGACCACATCGCATCACTGTTGGCGTCATCGAAAGACCGGGTCGAGCATCAGATCACCATCGACTGGCTGCTCACCGAGCTCTTGCCGTTCTGTAGTTACGTCGATGCCGAGCCCGAGCCATCGGTGCTGACGCTGGCCAACGTGCATCACCTCGGCACGCTGGTCGAGGGGGTGCTGTCCGAGCCAGCCGCGTCGGTCCTCGAGCTGGTCGAAGCTGTCCATCCAACGCCCGCCCTTGGTGGCGCCCCGCAGGCCGATGCCCTTGCTCTCATCGACGAGCTCGAAGGCTTCGACCGCGGTCGCTGTGGCGGGCCCACCGGTTGGGTTGACGCATCGGGCAACGGCCAATTTGCCGTCAGCGTCCGCACCGCGGAGATCGACGGCCCGACAGCGCGCATCGCGGCTGGCGTCGGGGTCGTGGCACAAAGCGACCCGCAAGCCGAGCTCGAAGAAACCCAAGCCAAATTTCGGGCCATGCTCGGCACGCTGTTCAGGCTCTGAGAGGGACGCTACATGTGTAATGGTGGGTGTTCACAACTTGTTCTGGAGTCATCTGGAATTGTGATACCTGAAAGGCGGTTCTCCCTATATGAACAAGAAACCACTACTCATCGGCGGCGGAGTCGTCGCTATCGCCGTCGTCGCATGGCTCGCATTCGGCTTCTTTGGAATCCAAACGGCGTTCCTCGATAACGAGGTCAGCGAAGGCGGACCAGTGTTTGCCGCAACCCCGGCCGTCATGCCAACCGAGGAAGAACAAGCCGAGGTTGCAGCCACCCCCGAGTTCCAGGAGGCAATGGTCGAGGCCGAGCAAAACCGCACCGAAGCTAACGACTCTGTCGACGACATGGCCGACCAAATGCCTGGCGAGATCGTGACGCAGTACTCGGCCAGCTTCTCAGGCGAATCTCGCTACACGATTGAGGGCACCGCCGAAGTCCTCAACGACGGCAGCGAGCAACGCTTCCTCCGCTTCGAGGACTTCAGCTCCGACAACGGCCCCGACCTCAAGGTGTATCTACGAGCCGAGAATGGCGACTTCGTCTCGCTCGGCGAACTCAAGGGCAACATCGGCGACCAGAACTACGAGATCCCTGTTGGTGTCAACCTCGACGAGTTCAGCACGATCCAGATCTGGTGCGAACGCTTCAGCGTGAACTTCGGTAGCGCCGAGCTCATGGCGGTCTAACGGTCGAATGTGAACTCCACTTCGCCCGCCACGGTCACCGTGGCGGGCGTTTCGGGTTTTGCGGCTAGAGCTGGGCCACGAGCCAGGCTTCGTGGACGTCGTTTGCTCGCCAGGCCTCGCTGTGATGAGTGACGGTCAGGTCGGGCACAAGTGTGGGCAACTCATCGGGCTCGAGGAGAAACCTTGCCGAAGGCCGCTCGTGACGTTCGAGGTTGGTTGTCGTCGCAACCGCCACGACGAGGCGGCCTGTTGGTGATAGCGCACCACCGAGCCGGGGGAGCAGTGCCCGGTCGAGGTAGTGCACGCACGTGATTGCGTCCCAGCGTCCGGCCGGAATGGACCCTGTCGCCAGATCGCGCGCCACGGTGTTGACCATCACGCCCAGCTCGGAGGCTCGAGCTTCGACTGCGGCCAGGGCCACCGCCGAGACGTCGGTGAGGGTCACGTCGGCGCCCTGGTCGGCAAGCCACAGCCCGGCGTCACCCCAACCACACGCCACATCGAGCACTGGCGCCAGCGTTGCGATATCGGCCAGTTCGGCGTGAACTAGCTCAGGTGGTGAGAGGAGCTGGGGTATCGCGGCGTCGCGATAACGCGCGTCCCAACGTTCGGCATCGGGGCTGGACATGAGCAAAGTGTTGCAGAGCTGGTAGGCAATAGCGCATGCGTATGTCGTTCTTTGATTCTCAGCCCGTTGTGTCCGATGCCGTTGCGAACGCCGAGCGAGCCCGAGCTGCCGGGCTTCATCGCTACTGGGCGCCCCAGATTATGAACGCCGACACAATGCTGACCTTGGGTGCCGTCGCTGCGGCTGTGCCCGACATCCAACTCGGCACGTCGGTTATGGCCATGCAGACGATGATGCCCCAGACAATGGCCCAGCAAGCCCGCACGCTCAACCAGATCAGCGGAGGCCGGTTCACGCTTGGCATCGGCGTCAACCACAAGCCAGTGGTCATGCACCGTTGGGGTCTCCCATGGGACAAGCCGTACAGTCGATTTGTCGAGTACTTGAACGCAATGAACCCGTTGCTCGAAGGCAACCCCGTCGACGTCTCGGGCGACTTCATTTCGCACACCACCGAGATCGCGGTACCTAGCGACACGCCAGGGCTCATGCTCGCTGCGCTTGGCCCAAAGATGTTGAAGCTTGCTGCTGACCGAAGCGCAGGCACCATCACCTGGATGACCGGCCCCAAGACCATCGCCGAACACATCAAGCCAAACCTCGATGCGGGTGGCGGAGGTCAGATCGTCGCCGGTGTCGGAGCGATCGTCACCAACAGCGATGAAGAGACCGAAGCAGCCCGAAACTGGGCCAACAAGGCGCTCGCCATTTACCCGCAGCTTCCGTCGTATCGGGCGGTTATGGACCGAGAAGGCGCAACTGAGGCGGCGGACCTCGTGCTCATCGGCGATTCGGACACCGTTAGGGCTGGAATCGAGCAATACCGCGCCGCCGGAACCGACGAAGTTGCGATGAATCTCATCGGTTCACCCGAGCAAAATGACCAAACTTGGGACTTGATCGCCAGCATGGTCTAACCGAATTAGACCCTGTTGATGCAACTTTTTGCTAGTACGTTGCGTCATACACACGAAGAACCTCCGAAACCGGGCGGTTCAAACCCACGAGAGGTATTGACATGGGAATGTTTGACAAAGTCAACGAAATGAAGGACAAGGCTGAAGGGCTTGCCGATCAGGCAAAGGACATGGCCAGCAAGGTTCCTGGTGGCGAAGGTATCGCCGAGAAGATCGACGGTGTCACGGGCAAGATGGACGAGATGACCGACAAGATCCCAGGCGCTGGCGGCGAAGCCGGCGAGGCAGCTGAAGCAGCAGCCGAGGCAGTCGAAGGCGAGTAGTCGCTCCGACTAACCAAAACGCACAAAGCCCGGGCACAAGCCCGGGCTTTGCTCGTTTTCAAAGCACCCTTTACGAATCTGTGGAGTCTGATGACCGAATATCGAACATCAGACTCCACAGATTCGCGGTTTTGTGGGGTTTAGAGTTCGAGGTCGAGGGGGAAGTGGGCCACGAGTTCATAGCCCGTTTCGGTGACGACGAACTGTTCTTCTAGCTTCACGCCTTCGCCGCCGTCTCGACTACCTACGTAGGCCTCGACGCTGAGCACCATGCCAGGTTCGAGAGTGCAGTCGATGCCCCAGTCATCCCACGCTGCCGGGAAGTAGACCTCGGGGTACTCATCGCACTGGCCGACCCCGTGGAACAGGCACGAGTAATGGCGGTACTGATCGACCGGCGGGGTCCAGCTCTTGTGCGTGAGCTCTTCGACGGTCACGCCGGGTTTGATGAGCTCGATGTTGTGATTGATCTGGTGCAGCGCCATCTCATAGATCGACTTTTGGTGTGCCGTTGGCGCCTTGTCGCCCACCACCCAGGTGCGGCTGATGTCGATGCATTGGCCGTAGGCGCCAATGAGGTCGGTGTCATAGGCCAAGATGTCGCCGTTCTCGATAACGCGAGATGAGGCCTCCTGAAACCACGGGTTGGTGCGAGGTCCCGATGACAAGATCTGCGTTTCGATCCATTCGCCTCCGCGGCGGATGTTGCCCGCGTGCAACATGGCCCAAACGTCTTGCTCGGTCATGCCCGGCTGAACTGCTTCGGCCATTTCGCGCATGGCTTCGGTGCACGCAACTCCGGCGCAGCGCATGGAGTCGAGCTCGTCCGCGCTCTTGATGAGGCGGGCTTGTTCCATGAGCTGTTGGCCCCGCTCGATGGTGATGCCGTGGTTCGTGAGCATCGTGCCTTCGAGGAAATTGACTTGGTCGACCGCTACCCGAGCGTTCGGGCCGCATCGGGCGGTGATGACTTCGGCCATCTCGTCGGCCCATCGCTGGGAGATTTCTGCGAATCGATCACCGGCGAGGAAATAGGTCGAGCCGATCCCGGCCCGGACTTCGTCGACATGGTCATGGTGCCCGGCAAGGAACTGACAGTTCTCGTAGTCCCACAAGATCACATAGCCGTCGGCGGTCATGAGCGCGTACCGGGCCGCGTTGTGTGTGACCCACACCTGCATGTTGGTCGTATCGGTGATGTAGCGAATGTTGAGCGGGTCCATCACCAAAACGGCGTCGTATCCAAACTCGTTGAGCTTTTGCTTCACCCGACCTTGGCGATACACCCGGATCGCTTCGAGATCGGGCAACGGCACCCCTGCCGCAGCGATTTCGCTGATGGCTGGTTCGCCAGGGCCGAGTACGAGGTGATGGTTGTCGGTTGAGGCGAGGGTGAATTCGGGCGTTCCGTCACCGTCGCGGTGACGAAAGAACTCTCTCCCCGGCGCCATCGAACCTGGCAAAATTCGTCCTGTCATCGCACTAGCGTCGCAGATGCCACATAGTTCGTAAACCCCATAACACGAGGCACAAAATTGGCCGACCAAAAGTGGTATGGACGGCACTCCTGGGATCTCTGCATTGGACGCTATTGAGCGCCCGCAACTTCCAGCCCTACCTCCAGACATTCAGTCATCTGCAATGCTCAAATCTGAGCCAGCCGCACTAGCACCGGTGCCTGAACCATCAGCGCCGGCTGCGTCACCCGACCTCACCCCGCCCCCGATTCCAGCCGCCGCCCTTACGAGTGCGCCAGGAAGCCAGCCAGCACCTCCCGCTGCTCCGGCCGACTCCATCCCCGTCCCGGTAGAGGCAGCGGCTGCTCCGATGGACTTTGATGGGATGTTCCCGCCGACGGGCGCGGAGATGGCCGCACATATGGAGGCGCAAAAGAACCAGGCCAAAGCCGAGGAGGTCGAGGGCGAAAAGAGCAAAGCCGCCAAGCACAAGAAGAAGGACAGCCGCCCCGACCTTCGCCCGCCGGGTATGTCTCCAGTCGTCAAGAAGGTGCTCAACGGAATCGCCATTCTCGCTGTGCTTGGTGTTGCCTACTACGGCTATCTCTTCATCGACCGTGTGCAGTCCGCAACGCTTGTCACCGAGCTCGAGTCGGGCCAGTGCATCAGCGACTTCTTCAGCGAAGTTGAGGGTGAGTTCCGCAACGTCTTCGTGGTCGACACCACCGACTGCGATAAGGCCCACGCTTATGAGGTGTTCACGACGTCGAACAGTGTGTTCAGCGATGTCACGTCCGAGGGGTACCCCGGGGTCGAGCGAACGTTCGCCATCGGGCAAGACTTCTGCCGGGCACAGTACGACGAGTTCGTCGGTGGAGAGTTCGCAAGCTCGCCCTGGCAGGTATGGACCTTCGTTCCGACCGAGCCTCGATGGGGCCGCGGCGACCGCAAGGTGCAGTGCCTCGTGGGCGACGCGAACGAGACGGTGCTCGTCGAAGGCACGCTCGAAGGCGCCGGCAACTAGAACACGCCCTTATCTCGTGGTCGCTTCGGCCGATTTGGAGCAAATGTCGGAAGCGGACTCATTGGGAACACGCGTCATACGCGTCTTCATGCTGTTCTCGGGGTTGATCTACGCGTTCGGCTTCTGGGTTAATCGCGCTCGGGCGTTCACCGACTTTCGAGTACTCCATCTCGGTGCCGAGTTCGCTGGCGAGGGGCGGCTGGAGGAGGCATACGATCCGAATGTTTTTCGCGCAGCTGCGATTGACATGGACGTCGAATCTGCTCGCGAGCTCGATGTGTTTATCAGCACGCCACCATTTGCCTGGGCGCTCTTGCCGCTGTCGTGGTTGTCAGGAAACACGGCACTCGTGGTCTGGATGGTGTTGAGTGTGCTCGCCGTCTTCGGCGCGCTGAAACTCCTTCGCCTTCCGGTGTGGGCTGGTTTCCTCGCCCTGGCGCTTCCACTTGGGGTGGCGAATATTTACCACGCCCAGACTGGATTCTTCGCGCTGCTGTGGGCCGCTGCGATCCACCGGTTGTGTGTCGATGGACGAACCGTGCCCGCCGGTCTTGTTGCTGGGCTCGCGGTACTGAAGCCGACATTGTTGCTCGGAGTTGCGATCTGGTGGCTGGTGGATTGGCGGCGTTGGTACCCGGCTCTGTTGTCTGCGTTCGCACTCGGGACGACGCTTGTGTCGGCAACGCTTATCGGCGGATTTGGTGTGTGGAAGGCCTTTCTTGCGGCGCTTGACGAGCGCAGCCAAATCGACATTGTCTACAACCAACCAACGGTCAGTGAGCTGGTGTCGCGTGCGCTTGGTTTCGAGATCGGAACGAGCGCGGTGACCCAACTGGTCATTCTCGGCATCGCCGCAGTTGTGCTTCGGATGGCCCTGCGTGTGTGGCCCGACCGGGTCGACCTTGCCTCAGGTGCAGCGGTTTTCGCGTCGATTCTCGTCTCGCCGCACTTGTTGATCTACGACACCACACTCGTCGTAATTCCATTCGCTGTTGCCGTTCAGGCAGGCGTGCCAAGGCGAGTGCTCGAACAGCTCATCGCGATTTATGTCATCAGCTCGCTTATGACGATCATGTCGTTTGAGCCGTTTGCGTCGATCAACGACATTGTCGCCCCATCAACGATTGGCATGTTGGCCGCCGCTGTGGTGTGGGGTCGCTCCGTCGGAACGGATTGGTCGTCTGACATCGAGGGTCAAACCCCGGATGTCAGTTTCACTGCAACCGACTTGCCGAGGGCGGCGTAGCTAGAGGTACTCGCTGAGCTCGGCGAGCTTGGAGATTCGGGTGAAGCCGGACAGGTCGGTGAACCGGTTGCCCGGGTCGAGCGCAAAGACCTGCATGCCCGCAGCGATGGCCCCTTCGACGCCGGGACGACTGTCCTCCACGACCGCGCATCGCGTTGGGTCGACACCGAGGACTTCAGCGGCAGCGAGGAACACCGCAGGGTCGGGCTTCCATGCGTTTACGTCATAGGCGCTGAGAAAATGGCCGTCGGGAAAGAACCGGAGCAGATCGGTTGCGCCGAGACACAACTCCATCTTTGCCACCGGAGCGTTCGAGGCCGCAGCTCGCGGAATTGTCAGCGATGCGAGCAGAGCGGTTGCGCCGTCGACTTCCTGGAGGCCATCTCGAATCATCTCGGTCTGACGAGCCCGGAACTGCTCCATGATGTCGTCGGGCAACGGCTTGCCGCTGCGGCGCTCGATCTCTTCGAACACGACGTGCAAGTCGGCGCCAACAAACCTGTCGGGGTCGTCGGGGTAGATCTCGGCCCCGGCCTCGGTAGCGATGCCCGCCACCACCATCAACGTGATGCCCTCGCTATCAACCAGCGTTCCGTCATGATCAAAGATGACTGCGTCAATGCCGTGACTCATCCACTGACGCTATCTCGCGGACCATCCCTCCCCGCCGAAGGAACCTAGTACCTATTGGCAAAAAGGTACCAGGGTCGTTTTGGGTGAAAGGAGCGTGGTACGTCTAGCTGCGCATCTTTTCGTGGTACGTCTAGCTGCGCATCTTTTCGGCTTTGGGGTCCCAGATGGGTTCGGTGCGCAGGGTGGCGTCTCGCATGACGCCGAGGATCTCGATCTGCCACCCATCGGTGCGTTCGGCGTGCTCGGTGGGGACGTAGCCCATGGCCACCGACACGTTGCTGTGGTGGGCAAAGCCGCCCGAGGTGATCCAGCCCACAACTTCACCATCGAGCCACACCGGCTCGTCACCAATGACATCGGCAACGCCCTCCTGGCGGCCTTCGGTCGGCAAGTCGACAACCCAGGTGCAGAGCTTTCGGGCTGGACCGTTCTTCGCGATGTCGACCAGCGCGTCGCGCCCAATGAAGTCCTTGTCCATGTCGACAAAGCGACCGAGGTTGGCTTCGAACGGGTCGTAGATCGGGCGATACTCGCGGGCCCACGAACCGAAGCTCTTCTCGAGACGCAGCGAGTCGAGTGTCTTGGAGCCGAACAGTTCGATGCCGAGATCGGCACCGGCTTCCATCAACAGGTCGAAGCAGTAGCGCTGGTAGCTCGCAGGCATCCAGAACTCATAGCCAAGGTCGCCCGAGAAGGTGACTCGACCACACATGACCTTGGCCCACCCGAGCTCGATCTCCTTAAACGCCATGAACTTGAACGCATCGGCTGACACATCTCTCTCGGTAAGGCGCTCGAGCAGCTCGCGACTCTTCGGCCCAGCGATCGACAGGCCTGTCATCTCGTAGCCGAGCGTGCGGTAGCGCACCGAACCGTCGGTTGGAAGCAGCGACTCGAAGTAGCGCTGGTAGTAGCGGGTGGCCACGCCCGAGCCGAACATCATGAACTGTTCGTGCTCGACGGTCGTGTTGCCGGTGGCCCCAGCGGTGTGCGTCGAATAGGGGCCTTCGGGCTCGCCAGGGGTTGCGGGCAAGCAGGCAACCGTGAGGTCGCCGATGAGCTTGCCGTTCTCGTTGGTCATCGGCGTGAGCGACATGCGTCCGGCCTTGGGAATGCGCCCGGCGAGTACACGGTCGAGCCATTCACGGGCGCCTGGGCCGTTGAAGCTGAACTTCGCAAAGCCCGTCGTTTCCATGATGCCGACGCCCTCGCGTACGGCCTTGGTCGACTTCTTGACCTGGTCCCAGGCGTTGCTGCGATACCAGGTGAACTCCTCGACCGGGTCCAGCCCTTCCTCTTGATACCACTGCGGGGCTTCGAGGCCGTAGCTGTTGCCGAAGACGCAGTTGGCGTCGACGAGCTTGTCGTAGATCGGCGTGGTTTGCAGCTGGCGGCCCTGCGGCAAGAACTCGTTCGGGAACGTGATGCGGAAACGACGGCCGTAGTTCTCGCGCACCTTCGTTTCGGTGAAGGCCATGGTGTTGAAGTCGCCGAAGCGGGCAATGTCCATGCCCCAAATGTCGTGGCCGGGATCGCCGTCAGTCATCCAGTTAGCCAGCGCCAGACCAACGCCACCCCCCTGAGACAGGCCAGCCATGATCGCCGTTGCCGACCAGTAATTCTGCAGGCCGCGCACCGGACCGATGCACGGGTTGCCGTCGGGAGAGAACACGAACGGGCCGTTCACGACCGAGCTAATGCCAGCGTTCTGGAAGATGGGGAAGTGCTCGAAGCCGGTGGCCAAGTGGTCGGCTAGGTGCTCAAGGTCGGGGGTCAGTAGCTGCATGCCAAACTCCCACGGCGTCTGCTTCTTCGACCACGGGATGCCGTTGGGCTCGTACGTACCGAGCAGCAGGCCACCGGCTTCCTGTCGCATGTAAATTTCGCCGCCGAAGTCAACGGCGTGGAGAACCTCCTTGCCAGTCGACTTGTTGATCTCGGCAACCTCGGGCAGGTCTTCGGTGAGGATGTACTGATGGGCCATGGCCAGGATCGGCAACTCCAGGCCGACCATGCGGCCAACCTCACGACCCCACAAGCCACCGGCATTGACCACGTGTTCACAGTGGATGGTCTCGAGCTCCTCGCCCGTCGAGGTCTTGATCGTGTCGACGAGCCAGCCGCCGTCGGGGGCACGGCGCATGCCCCGAGCCCATGTGTCCTTGTACACCTCGGCGCCGTTCTGGCGGGCACACTTTGCGTAGGCGTGGGTGACGCCGGTGGGGTCGACGTGGCCATCGTGCGCGTCGTACATGGCGCCGACGAAGAACTTCTTGTCGAAGATCGGGTGCATCTCGTTGGCTTCGTCAACCGAGATCAGCTCGGTGTCGAGACCGAGGTAGCGGCCCTTGGCGTGGGTGGCCTTCAACCAGTCAGCACGCTCGGGGGTGTCGGCCAACATGACGCCGCCGGTGATGTGGATGCCGCAGTCTTGGCCAGACTGCTCTTCAATTTCTCGATAGAGCTCGATGGTGTACTTCTGCAGCTTGGCTACGTTCGGGTCGCCATTGATCGTGTGCATGCCGCCCGCGGAGTGCCAGGTCGAACCGGCGGTGAGCTCGGTGCGTTCGAGCAAGACGACATCGGTCCAGCCGTTCTTGGTCAGGTGATACAGGATCGATGCCCCGACCACGCCGCCGCCAACAACTACTACCTGAGTGTTCGTCTTCATGGACTCGACTGTAGTGAACGCGGTCATAAGGGTCCGATATCAATATGTGACCCTTTCGTATGGGCCGCGTATGGCTAGTTCGGTCGACCGAGAGAGCCATTTCTGATGTAAATCTGGTTCGCAACGCGGGCAAAGCGCATCATCGAGCCACTGAACCTCACGGCGTCACCTTCAGCGATCTCAGTCGTTTGGGAAACGCTCAGCACCGCGGATGTTCCCTCGCTGTTGCCGAGATTCACGATGACCTTGCGGCCGTTCGTTCCGAAGTCGCTGTCATGGCGAAAATCCCGAACGATCTCGACGATGCCGCTCCACTCGACCGAGCGTCCCAGGTAATGCTCGGCAAATTGCTCGTCGACTTCGAAGCCGCTTCGTGCCGAGTCGAACAGTTCGCTGAGAACCGACCTCACGTCGGTTGGGAGACTCGACTGTGACATCGCTACGGGTTCAAGTTCGCGGTCCCTCGGCGATTCGAGCTGGCGATCCTGCGGCGGGCTCATCGCGGTCGCGGCTTTGATGAGCGCCGTTGTTGTCTCGATCATCGTGGTTGCACGGGGAAAATCGAACTCAAATAGTTCGGCCTCGACGTGCCGATCGGTGACCAAGGCTTCCCCAACTGTTGCAAAAAGCTCTTGGAGTGCGCTCTTTCGAGCTGGTGTGAGAAAGCGCTGAACGGCATCGGTATCGTCCGCGGTTATATCAACCCCCTGATCGAACGGAACCGTGGTCTTGTGTCTCTTTCCCAAATAGCGCAACGGGTCATCGAAGGCACGAGCCGAAACTCCTCGCCGGCGAATCGACATGATTGGCGCACCGATGTCGGGTATACGGACCGAGTACCTCGTGCCTGTCTCGGTCGAGCGGATGCGAACGGGAAAGCCCTCGATCGTGCCGCTTAGTTCATTGTCGGCCGATGTTCGGCCCGGCAGAAACTGAAGCCCAAACAGCTTGGCGACGTGCTCCCATTTGTTGCGCTGCTCGAGCTCGTTCTGTTGCCTCTGCTCGAGCATTTCGGGATACACCACCTTGGCCGCCAACGCGATGGTCGCGATGGCGATCAACGCGATGATGAGGAGAACCACCGGCTAGCTCAGGTCGATGATCATGGCCGAGCTGCTTTGCCCGCCCTTGCCGAGTGCCGAGCGAACCGAATTCATCATCTTGATCAGGGTGACCCAGAAGCCGTACTTGTCCTTCACGAGCGCCGCGACCTTGGCGTATTCGTCGCCGCCATCGACCATCCGGGCAGTGCCCTCGACAATGGCTGACCCTTCGGTGACGTTGCCTCGCTGGTCGCACGGCTGCAGGGTGACGTTGGGGTTGTTGCGAACCCGCTTAGCCTTCCAGCTCTCGCCCCATGTGGTGAACCCGACCGTGTTGTCGCCGAGGTCAACAATCCACACGGGCAGAGGCTTGGGCCGTCCGTCTTTCGTGTAGGTGACGAGGCTGACGTACTCTTCTTCGGCGATTGACATGTCGCCCAAGCTAGTCAGCGGCTATGCGGGGCAGCCAGCTCGCTCTGATGCTCATAGAAGCGGCTGACGATTTCGGCGGCGGTTGACACCATTTCGACGAGGTCGTCGGCTTCCCACTCATCGAGCTCGAGGGTCGCCCGTAGGCCTTCGTTCGTGATTGACTCGATCAGCACCGCCTTTTGCAGCTCCATCAGGATGTCTCGGCGCGCAAGGTTGATAAACGAGAGGATTTGGTTCGCCTTCGTTCCGAACAGGATGAGTTGATGTTCAAAGGCCAGGTCGCCCGTGTCGATCGGCTGGAGTCCGGTTGCCCGCGGATCCTTGTCCAACTGCATTTGTACGACGAAGTGCGGCATGGTTGCTTGGGCCTCTTCGTCGATGTCGATGAACATGATCAGCGGCGAGTCGGGCAGGTCGACGATTTCGACGTTGTTGCCCCTAATCGTTCCACCCATTGATCGTGAACTGCGGCGGTGTGCTGCGGCAAACCCTAGCGCGGCCGCGGCCTCATCCCATCGATCACGAGAGGGAGAGTTGCGATAGCCGAAGAAAGAAGAACGGGAAGGAGCCATAAGAGCTTCCCTAGGTATCGACCCAGATCTTCCCGCGGTGTAGCGCCATTGAGTGATTCAAACGGCCCAGGTATCGACTCAGCCCTAGCGGGCTTCCTCGAACTCGAGTTTGTCGCTGACGCTCCAAACGTCGCCTTCAAAAAGCGCGTTCGGGGAGCGGAGCTCGCGTAGCGACCAAGTCGGCTTCCGCGGATCTCGACCGGAAGTGTCGAGAAGTAGCAGCGAAAACAAAAGTTTGTATACGCACAAACGAGGCGCCTCCGGCGAGAGGAGAGCGAAGCTCGCGTAGCGAACTTGAAAGCGAAGTGGGGATCTGGGCGGGAGTCCCAGCGCTTTATGAGAGCGAAGCTCGCGTAGCGGTATCGGTTCAGCCCTGGCGGGCTTCCCGCCGTTCGCTGCGCTCTCTAACCGAGTTCCATCTCTACGAGCTGGAACATCGCTTGGTCCAAGCGTTGTGCTTTCTTCAGCGAAAACAAAAGTCTGTATACGCACAAACGAGGCGCCTCCGGCGAGAGGAGAGCGAAGCTCGCGTAGCGAACTTGAAAGCGAAGTGGGGATCTCGGCGGAAGTTCGAGAACTAAATCGCGTGTGCTCGGAGGTCGGCTAGGTCTACCCATTCGAGCGAGTTGGCGTGGGTTGCTTCGAGCACGACTTTGGGGGCTACTCCTGCTTCGAACGCATCGACCCAGCGGCTCACGCAGAGGCACCATCGGTCGCCCGCCTTGAGACCGGAGAATCCGTATTCGGGTCGGGGCGTCGACAGGTCGTTGCCTTGCTGTTTGGAGAATTCGAGGAAGCTGTTGGTGACTAGGGCGCACACCGTATGGAAGCCGCTGTCTTGGGGATGATGGTCGCAGCAGCCGGTGCGCGTGAATCCGGTCAGCGGATCAAGGCTGCATTCAACAAGATCGGTTCCGAGCACATTCTTCGCCATCGCACCTTGAGTTTGCCGACGGTGGGGCAAAATGACACACCTCGGACATACGATGCGGTCGTGGACCTCGTGTATTCCCCGGCAGGGCGCCCAACGACAACCGAGGTTCGCCGGGCGATCACCATGGCCAAAGCTGGCGATCCGCTGCGGGCGGTTCGGGTTGTTGTGTCGTCGAACCTTGCGGGGTTGTCGTTGCGGCGCCTCTTGGGGTCGCGCTTGCTCGACGGGGCTGATGGTGCCCTTGTTCCTGCGGGCATTGTGAACGTCCAATTCTCGACGCCGTTTCAGTACGCCTCGTTGGTTGCCGCACCCTCGCTTGCGTCTTCGGGGCAGCGGCCGCTCACGACTGCGGTGCTTGCCGCTGCGGTTCGCCATGTGCTCGCCACCGACCCGGGGCGGTTCGGTGTTGTTGCCGAACACGTCGCCACCGAGTCGTCGCTCATTCGCGCGTACGGCGAGATCACCGAGCTACCGCCAGCCCAACGCAAGGCGTTACACACCTCTAGTTCGTCGCGCACGCAGGAACTGCTCGACTATGTGACTGCGGTCGAGGCGCATCTCCACAGCGGAACCGCTCACCGCTATCACGACGAATACACGGTGCTGTCCGAAGCGGCCCGCCTACTCGCCAACGGAGATGGCGGGTTGGGTGATGAGGCGCTGGTGTTCTGCGGTCCGTTCACTCAGGGTCTCGCCACGCTCGAGTTCCTCCGCGACGCCGCGAGTTCGTGCACAGCTGGGCGGGCGGCGGTATGGGCGATCACCGGCGACCAGCAGGTCGATGCGGCCGCGGGTGAGCAGGCGGCGCTGATATTTGGCAGCGATGTGGCCCACTCGGCGATGCTAAGCGAACGGCCGGTGCAGCCCGTGCCGAACGCCTTTCTTCCCGTTGCTGACCCCGATGAGGAAGTACGCGCGGTGGTTCGTTCAGTGCTGCAAGCTGCCGAACGGGGGGTCCGGTTCGACCGCATGGCGGTGTTTGTTCCGGTTCGTGCCCCGTACTTGCGGTCGCTGCGCGAGCAGTTCGATGCTGCCGGAGTTCCCACGGCTGGCCCCGACCACCGCACGCTTGCAGACTCGATGACGGGGCGCCTTTTACTTCGCCTGTTGGCGCTCGCCGACTCTGCGTTGTCGACCGCTTGGGAGAAGCGATTTGACCGTGAGACTGTTCTTGCGCTGGTTGAGGCTGCGCCGCTTCGCGGCCCCGACGGTCGGCCGGTTCGATCGGGGCCGTGGGAGAACATCTCTCGCAAAGCCGGTGTTGTGGCCGGTCTCGACGAATGGGCTGCCCGGCTCGCAGCCTTCGATCAGTCGCTCACCAAGCGGATCGACGACTCTAGCGCCGATGCCAGCCCGGCCTTTCTCGATGGCCTCGGTCGCGAGCGCGAGGCGGCTACTGCTTTGGCAGCCTTTGTCGATTGGATTGCCAACCTCACCTCGCCCGAAGCGGTGGGGCGTTCGTGGGCCGAGCGATCCCAGTGGGCTCGAACAACGTTGGCGGCGCTCCTCCCCAAGGAAAACCGCCGGACCAGCTGGCCCGAGACCGAGGTCGAAGCGGCCGAGCGTGTCGACAAGATCTTGCACCGGGTGGGTGTGCTCGACTCGATCGAACCGAACCTCACTGCGTCAGCTTTTCTGCGGGCGATCCAGCTCGAACTTGATGTGCCCGCGGGCCGGCGTGGACGGTTTGGCACCGGTGTGCTCGTGGCGCCGCTGGCGTCGGCCGTCGGGCTCGACCTTGACGAAGTATTCATTGTCGGAATGGCCGAAGGCATGTGTCCTCGCCCCATCCGAGAGGACACGCTCCTGCCCGACTCCGAGCGTCAGCTCACCAACGGAGCGCTCGCAATGCGCGCCCAGAAGAACCGCGATGAGAAACAGCGTTACCTGCACGCTGTGGCTGCTGGTACTTCGGTCACCTTGGTTAGCCCGCGCGGCGACCACCGCAACGGGCGAGAACGAACGGCATCGCGCTGGTGGGTCGAGGCGCTGCGATCCACCACCGGCGATGCATCGTTGAGCTCGGAAGACTGGGGCAAGTCTGCACCGGTGGCCGATTTGCGGCTCGGTTCGTTCAGCGAGTCGCTCACCTCTGCGGTGCGAAACAACATCGCCACCTCAGCATCAGATTTTCAATTGCATCAGGTGCACGCTGATGCTCGTCTCGCGGTCGAGCTCGATCCCGAAGCCTTAGCGGGGCCTCTGCGACGCGGCCGGGCCCAAATCGATCAGCGTCTCGATGGGTTCAACCGTTTCACTGGCGATCTCACCGGCGTCGATGTGGTGTCCCCACTTGAGGACGGCCGCACCATCAGCCCCAGCCGCCTCGAGTCGTGGGCAACCTGTCCCCGTCGCTACTACTTCGAGCAGCTGCTTCGTCTGAGCGAGATCGATCGTCCCGAAGAGATCGTCGAGATAAGCGCGCTCGATCGGGGTTCATTGTGGCATCAGATCCTCGAAGACTTCATTGGCGAGGCGGTGCCGGGTGCCGTCCACTCAATCGATAGCCCTGACTATCAGTGGACCGAGGCCGACCGAGACCGTCTCTTCGCCCACGCCAAGAAGCGGTACGACGAATACGAAAACCTCGGCCGCACGGGCCGCGACATCCTCTGGGCTATCCGCGTCGAGGAGACCAACGCCGACCTCGACGCGTTCCTGCGAGCCGATAACGAAACGCGGGCGGCCCTTCGAACCACTCCCCACGATGTCGAGCTGCGATTTGGTCTCAAGGCCCCAACGGGCGAAACATCGATCGACGCTGCCGAGATCGAGCTCGACGATGGGCGCACGGTTCGCCTGGGCGGCCTAATCGACCGAGTCGACATGGGCCCCGGCGGGCAACCCGTCGTGCTCGACTACAAGACCGGCAAGGTTGGGGTCGGGTCTGGGCAGAAACATTTGGAAATCGACCCGGTGCTCGGCGGGCGAAAGTTGCAGCTCGGGGTGTACGCCGAGGCCGTCACCCAACACTTCGGAACCGATTCAGCGCACGCCTACTACTGGCACACCTCCACCCGGGGCGAGTTCAAGCGGCCCGGGTACCCATGGAACGCCGAGCGTCGCGAACGGTTCGTCGAGGCCGTCACCACGATCGTCGATGGAATCGAGCGGGGCGACTTTCCGCCGAACCCCGGCGACTACAACCCGTTCTACGGCTCGTTCTCGAACTGTAACTACTGCCCGTTCACCCGTATCTGCCCCGTGGATCGCGACGAAGAGTTCGAACAGGCGGTGGTCTCGGGGCGCCTCGTCGACTACGTGTTGATGCAGACACCGCCTACTGCAGATGAAGCAGAGGAGGGCTCGTGACCTCCCCTCTCGACGAAAGCACCGCCGAAGAACTTGTCGCCGCCGACGAACAAGCCCGCGTCACCATCGGCACGGCGCTGTCGCGCACGCTCTTTGTCGAGGCCGGAGCTGGCACCGGCAAGACGTCAGCGCTCGTCAACCGCATCGTGCAGCTCGTGTTGAGCCCCGACCCGTCAGCGCGAACTCCACTCAGCCAAATTGCCGCCATCACCTTTACCGAGGCGGCCGCCGCCGAGTTGCGCGAGCGCATCCGGTCAACGTTCGAAAAGATGCTTCGTGAGGCCGAGGTCGAAGGCCTAAGCGAAATAGTCGAGCGCTGCACCAAGGCGCTCGAAGATGCCGATGTTGCGGCGATCTCCACCTTGCATGCCTTTGCCCAACGATTGCTGTCCGAGTTCCCCGTCGAGGTCGGAGTGCCTCCGCGGGTCGAAGTCATCGACGAGGTTCGCAGCCAAGTGGCCTTCGACGAGCGGTGGGGCTCGTTTCTCGACTCGCTCTACGACGACCCCAGCCTCACCGAGTTCATCGTTCGGGCATCGATTCTGGGGGTCAGCCTGACCGGCGTCGAGCTTCGCAACGTCGCCCAAGAGTTCGACGACAACTGGGACCGCCTCATCGGAGTCGACATTGTCGAAACGCCGCCGGTCCCCATCGATTTTGCAGGCGTGCGCGAGGCGATCTACCGCATTCGACAGCTTCCCGCCGACTGTTCCGACGACAGCGACAAGTTGCTCGCTCACATTCGTAACGCTGAACCAGCATTCGAACGGTTCGAGCGGGCGAGCACCGACTACGAGCGCCTCCGGTCGGTGAAACAACTCAAAGACCAAAAGTTCTCCCATGGAAGAAAGGGCTCCTGGGTCGATCTGGTTGCGGCCAAGGACTGCTGCGCTGACCTTGCCGAAGCTTGCGTCACGTTGATGGATGCGGTCTCCTCCCAGACACTGACGCGGCTGGCCGCTCGCATTGCTATCTTCACCCGCGAGTCTGCCCAAGGACGCCGGGAAGAAGGAGTCCTCGAGTTTCACGATCTGTTGGTGTTGGCCCAAATGCTTCTGCGTCAATCACCCGAGGCTCGGGCATCGCTGGCCGAGCGCTACTCGGTTCTCATGCTCGACGAGTTTCAGGACACCGACCCCATACAGCTCGACCTTGCCTTGCTCTTGGCATCGTCGGTCGACGGTCAGTTCACCACCGACGACGCGCTTGAGCAGCTCACGCCAGATCCGGGTCGTCTGTTCATGGTGGGCGACCCGAAGCAGTCGATCTATCGCTTCCGTCGCGCCGACATTGGGTTGTTCTTGAAGGCTCGAGACGCGTTTGCCGACGGTGGCGTGGTGCTTCGTCGAAACTTCCGTACGGTTCGTCCGGTTATCGACGCGGTGAACTCGTTCTTCGGCGAGGTCATGCCCGAGAACACCGACGCGCAGGCAAAGTACTCGCCGCTGCTTGCAACACGTGACCCGAGCGAAGTCGATCATCGCCCGGTCGTCCTCGGTGGCGGGCTCGAGGCATCAGCTCGAGAGCTTCGCGAGACCGAGGCTGCCGATGTCGCTGCGGCCATTGCGGACATACGTGACAACCCCAGCCGCTGGCTCGTCAGCGTCAAGTCCGGCGGGTGGCGTCTTCCCGAGCTTCGCGACATCACAGTGCTGCTCCCAACCCGCACGTCGATGTCGCAGCTGTCCCATGCGCTCGACGACAAGGGCATCCCGTATCGTGCCGATACCGGCAGCCTCGTGTATGAGACGCAGGAGATTAAGGACCTGCTCAACGTGCTCGCGGCTATCGACGACTCTTCGAACCAGATCGCGTTGGTGGCGGCGCTTCGGTCGCCGCTGTATGCCTGTGGCTACGACGACCTCTACACCTTCGTTTCCGGTGGGGGTCGCTTCGACCTTGCTGCGCCGATTCCCGACTCGCTACTGGGAACGCCGGTGGCCGAGGGCATCGAACATCTCAACAAACTCGCCCGGCGTAGATGGTGGGATGAACCTAGCCAGCTTCTCCTTCGCATCATCGACGAGCGTTTCGCTATGGCGTTGCCAGCCCACGGCCGCAGGGCCCGAGACACCTGGCGTCGCATTCGCTACGTCGTCGACCAGGCGCGTGCCTTTGCCGAAACTGGGGGAGGGGATCTCCGCGAGTACCTGGCGTGGACCCGTCTTCAGGGCTTCGACGGGTCGAAGGCCCACGAACCAATGCTCGACGAACCCGACGATGACGCCGTTCGCATTATGACCATCCATGGCTCGAAGGGCCTCGAGTTTCCGATAACGATCGTCTCGGGGCTTACAACCGAGCTTGGCCGTGCCCGCGTCAACCGCGGCGAGGTCGTGTGGGGTGCCGCAGGCTCACTGCCGGAAGTGAAGGTGTCGAAGAACCTCAGCACGTCACACTTCGAGCTGGCCAAGGAGCTCGACGATGAGATGGCTAAGCCCGAGCGAGATCGTTTGTTGTATGTTGCGCTGACCCGAGCCCGGGATCATCTTGTGGCGTCGGGTTATCACGGGTTGCGTAAGACCGGGAAGGTCATCGAGTCGCATGGCTCGCTTATCCACGGTTGGTCGATCGAGGCTGGTGCAGACCTCGTCCGCCCCCTCACTGGCCAGGCGACCCTTTTTCCGTTGTCAACGCCCATCGACGAGCCGCAACCAGAAGTTCATGCTCCTCCGGCCTTGCCGACGCTGGCCGAGTGGCGATCTTCGCATTCGAAGCGGTTGACATCGGCCTCGGCGCGTTCGGTTATGTCTGCCACCGCAATTGCCAAGGAGCACTATGAACGTGAGCGTGCAGGGTTCGTCGACGAGTACGGGCACGACGACCAATGGACCGAGGCCGAGTTCGACGATGTGGCCGAGTCGGTTAACGAAGACGCCATCCCCCAAGAGTTCCGTCGGGGTCGAGCTGGTACGTCGATCGGCAGCGCCGTTCACGGCGTGTTGCAACTGATCGACCTCGCCACCCCCGATGAGGCCGACGTCGACTCGCTGTGCGTCTCTCAGGCGTGGGCCGAGTCGGTGCCCGAGCATGTCGATGCAATCGCGGCTTCGGTGAGGTCGGCGCTGTCAGCCGACATCGTTGCGTCCTGCCGAACAGCACGGCACTGGAAAGAACTGTTCGTTGCTGCGCCGGTGGGCGACATCACCATCGAGGGTTACGTCGACCTGCTGGTCGAGACCCCAGATGGGCTTGTGGTCGTCGACTACAAGACCGACGCGGTGCGCAATGCGGCCGATGTGGATGGCAAGCTCGAGCGCTATTCGTTGCAAGGTGCGGCCTATGCCGTGGCGGTCGAGATGTCGACCGGGATGACCGTGTCCGACGTGCAGTTCGTGTTCGCGCAGGCAAGTGGTCCGATCGTTCGATCGGTCGACGATCTGTCCTTGCGTCGACGGCACGTGTTGGAGGCCGCCAGCCATCGTGGCCCCGACGAGGCTGTCAACGGCAGTAGAGTCGTCACTGACCAATAGAGCGAGTGCAAGGGGTCAACCATGAGCGGACAGATGCCAGATGTCATTGTCCTGGGCGGCGAAGAGTACGTGTTAGCAGAGCCAGAGTCGGGAACCGTGTTTGACGCACGTGCTCACGGAGTGGCTCCGGTAATGATTAGTTCGGCCAATACTCGAGGTGAGTTGGCCCGATATCGCATCGACGATGACGGTCGTTTGCTTCTGTCAGATTTTCAGGTCGGGTCGGTCGACGCTCCGCCTGCGATCAACGGTGTCGAAGCAACCACCGACGAGTACGGCCAGGTCTGGACGTACCTCGAGCTCGACTTGCCGGTCGAGTGGAGTGGTGACTTGCTTGCTGGTGCTGACCCGATTCTCGATCTGTATGTCCACGCTGGGTTTCCGCCGGTGTGGCATTACGAGCGGGTGATGGCGTTCGATATCGAAGCCGGGGTGGTGCAGTCTTCTGAAGACCGCACCGAGCAAGTTGCCGAGTTCCGTGCCGAACGCCTGGGCGACAACGGCGTCGACGACGAGAATGTGTTCGAACGCTTTCTCGACAGCATCAGGCTGAAGTTTGGGTTCAACGACGACGCTGGCCCCGCAGACTCAGGCGAGTCGCTCTAACCCCCGACGCGCAGGATCTCCACCTGCGTCACGATTGTCGCGTCAGCGGGAATGGTCCCACTGGGGTCATCGATGCCGAGCCCGGGCGGGATGACAATGCGTACGACATCACCACCGCGCCTGCCGACGAGCGCTTCGTCCCATGCGGGGATTGTTGGGTCGGTTCCGACGGCGAAGGTCAATGGCTGACCTCGGCTGTATGACGAGTCGATCACTTCGCCAGTGGTTTGAAGAAGGATCTGATAGTGCATTGTCACGGTTGACCCCGTAGCGATTTCGGTGCCGTCACCGTCTTCGAGCACGGTGACCTCGAGTTCGGTGACGGGCTCGGGAGCGTTCTCGACCGTTGGGGTTCGCACGATGTCGACGAGATCGACGACAAACACCAGTGCGCTGTTCGGCGGAATGCCACCCTGGCCGCCTGACCCGTAGGCCTGTTCTGGGGGAATGTTGAGCAGGCGGCGTCCGCCTACCTTCATGCCAACGATGCCTTCGTCCCAGCCCTGAATGACGCGGCCCTGGCCGAGTACGAAGTCGAAGGTCTGTCCGCGGTCCCAGCTGGCGTCGAACTGCTCGCCGTTCTCGTGCAGGACGCCGACGTAGTGCATGACCAGCAAGTCGCCCGGCTGGGCGCCATCGCCCTCGCCCTCGATGAGGTCGTCGATGCCGAGTTCGGTTGGCGGGTCGCCTTCGGGGATTTGCACCTCGGGCTTGCCCGTGCTGCCGCTATCGGCCGGCTCGGCGGCGGGTTCGTCAGGTGCGTCAGCTGGTTCGTCGGGCTCGGTGGTCTCGGGAGCTTCGGTGGTTTCGGCGGGATCGGGTGTTTCGGCGGTGTCCACGCCGTCGCTATCACCGCACGCGGCGACGACGAGAATGAGGGTGAGAAGCAGCGCAGCGCAGCGGCGAGCAGAGTTCGTAGGCATGGGCGTCAACGCTACCGACTAGCCTCGCCAATTGTGAGTCGCACCGGTCAGTGGAACATGTCAGCCGATGTGGCGCGACGGGTTGCCCTGGGAGCTCAAGGCTTTGCCGACGCGGCGCCAACGGGTTCGGTTACCAAGCGCCATATGAAACGAGTGATGGGTCGGCTCAAGGTTCTCCAGCTCGACTCGATTCCCATCGTCATTCGTACCCAATACCTGCCATTCCATTCTCGGCTCGGTCCCTACGACCCGGCCTTGCTCGACCGGGTGGCCTACAAGGACGACTCGTGGTTCGAGGTGTGGGCACACGAAGCGTCGATTTTGCCCGTCGAATCCGAGCCGCTCATCCGCTGGACATGGGACAAGGCCCGCGAGGGCCGCACTTGGAAGAACCTCCACGAGGTTTCGGTTCGGGAGCCGAACTACGTGCAGTCAATTCTCGATGAAGTACGGGAGAAAGGGACGGTCACCGGCGGAACGCTCGACGACCCGCGGCCGATCCCCGGTGATGGTTCGGGTTGGTGGAATCGCTCGCTTGGCGTCATGGCGCTCGACTGGCTGTATCGCGTGGGTGACCTTGGCGTTCGGCGGCAAGGCAACTTCGAGAAGGTCTTCACCCCGATCGAGAACATCATCCCCGCTGAGATTCGAAGCCTGCCTGCTCCGTCGCCCGAGGACGCGTTTGCCGAGCTCATGGTGCAATCGGTGCAGGCGGTTGGCGTGGGCACGGCCAAGGACATCGCTGACTACTTCCGGGTGTCGGTTCGAGATGCGCGGCCGGTGCTGGCGAACCTGGTGGAGGACGGCCGGATCGTCGATGCGACGGTGAAGGGCTGGCCGGACCCGGCATTCGCTGACCCCAACGCAAAGACGCCGCGCGCAATCACGGGCGCAACCGTGTTGTCGCCGTTTGACCCGGTCGTATGGTTCCGCGAACGCGCCGAACGTATCTGGGACTTTGAATATCGCATCGAGATCTACGTGCCGGCGCACAAACGAAGGTACGGCTACTACGTTCTGCCCGTCATGGTCGACGGTGACCTGGTGGCGCGGCTCGACGTGAAGACCGACCGCCAAGATGGGGTGCTGCGCATTCAGGCATCGCACGCCGAGCCCGGGCATGACAACCTCGATACTGCCGCACGAGTTGCCGACGCCGTACGAGATCTGTCGCAGCTGGTAGGCGTCGACAAGATCGAAGTGACCGATAGCGGTGACCTCGCAAAATGGTTGCTCAAATGTGTTTAGCCGTATCGAGTTCCGAGCCCCCTGGGCGAGAAACTTGGTTAGTGAGCGGAGCGAACGGCGCTGACCTCGCACCGCATCTGCGTCGAACGATCTAACATTCGCCTCGTGACAACCCCCATCACAAGCCCACCTGCCTGGGTAGCCGACGCCGTGTTCTACCAGATCTTCCCCGATCGCTTCGCTCGATCGGGGCGCGTCGACCTTGGTCTTCGCCTCGACGACTGGGACGAACCTCCAACGATCACCGGCTACAAAGGAGGCGACTTGTGGGGTGTGATCGACAAGCTCGACTACCTCGCCGGGCTCGGCATCAACGCACTGTGGTTCAACCCGATCTTCCAAAGTGCGTCGAACCACCGCTATCACACCCACGACTACTTTCAGGTCGACCCAGTTCTCGGTGGCAACGAGGCGTTTGATGCCCTGATCGAGGCGGCTCATGCCCGCAGCATCCGGGTCATTCTCGATGGTGTCTTTAATCACGCCAGCCGTGGCTTCTTTCAGTTCAGCGACATTGCTGAGCATCAAGAGAAGTCGGCTTTTGCGGACTGGTTTCGCATCCGAGAGTTTCCAATTACGCCCTACGACGAAGACACTCCGGCAACCTACGACGCGTGGTGGGGGTTGCACGCGCTGCCAGTGCTCAACACCGACCACGAAGCCGTTCGTGAGTTCCTCTGGGGCGTGGGCACCCACTGGATCGAACGAGGTGCCGACGGTTGGCGCCTTGACGTGCCTAACGAGATCAGCACTGACGGGTTCTGGGACGAGTTCCGCAGTCGTGTGCGCGCCGTGAACTCCGACGCATACCTTGTGGGCGAGATCTGGCATGAAGCCACGGGTTGGGTTGGCGCTGATGGTCCCTTCGACGGCGTCATGAACTATCCAATGACCACTGCGACAATTGCGTATGGCATCGGAAACCGGATCAACGAAGCAGCGATCGTTGACAACAACGACTACTTCGTTACCCCTGGCCTCAACGCCGGTGCCTTTGCCGACCGCGTCGACTGGTTGATGGACCTGTATGGCCCGAATGAGCGAACCGCCATGTTGAACCTGCTCGACAGCCACGACACCGGCCGCATGATGTCGATGGCGGGCGGCGACGCTGAGCTCGTCATTTTGTGCCTTGCCGTGCTGTTCACGATGCCCGGAGCCCCGTGTATCTACTACGGGACCGAGGTCGGGCTTGAAGGCGGCCCCGACCCCGATTGTCGTCGCGGCTTCCCATGGGACTCCATGGACTCCCACCCCGAACTGACCACCGCTGTGACCGAGCTGATCGCGCTGCGTCACGCCGAGGCCGGGTTGCGATCGCCCGACTTCGAACGCATCGGCCCGGTTCCTGGCCCCGACTTTGGCCGCACCTACGTCTATGCCCGAGGCACGGGAGCCGACCGGGTGGTGGTGGCCATCAACCACGCCGATGAGCCTGACGTGGTGCCCATGCCTGCCAATACCCTCGCGCTCGACGCCGTGCAGCTGTGGGGAAGCGCTAGCCGCGACGCCGACGGAGCGGTCAGCTTTCCGCCACGTTCAATCGGCATCTGGAGGTAGTGCCCGCTAGCGTCTGAATCTCGCACCAGAGGAGAACCGTGGGCTATCTGCCAGCAGAAAATCGATACGACGACCGGCATTATCGCCGAACCGGACGAAGCGGACTCAAGCTTCCGGCGGTATCGCTTGGACTGTGGCACAACTTCGGTGGGGTCGACACCGAGGAGAACGCACGGGCAATGCTGCGCGGCGCCTTCGACCTGGGCGTGACCCACTTCGATCTGGCAAACAACTACGGCCCGCCGCCAGGGTCGGCTGAGGAGACGTTCGGTCGAATTCTCAAGACCGATTTCCACGGCTACCGAGATGAGCTAATCATCTCGAACAAGGCCGGGTACGACATGTGGCCCGGCCCGTACGGCGAATGGGGGTCGCGCAAGTACCTCATGGCCAGTTGCGATCAAAGCCTGGCTCGCACCGGTGTCGATTACTTCGACATCTTCTACTCGCACCGCTACGACCCCGAGACGCCGCTCGAAGAGACCATGGGGGCGCTCGACTCGATCGTTCGTCAGGGCAAGGCGCTGTACGTCGGCATCTCGTCGTACTCGGCGGAAAAGACTGCGGAAGCGGCCACAATACTGGCCGACCTTGGTACTCCGTGTCTGATCCATCAACCGTCGTATTCGATGTTGAACCGGTGGGTGGAAGAGGACTTGCTCTCGACGTTGTCCGACCTTGGCATTGGTTGCATTGCGTTCTCACCGCTGGCTCAGGGCATGTTGTCGACCAAGTACTTGAACGGGTTGCCCGAAGGTTCACGAGCAACGAAGGGCACGTCGCTGAGCCCCAATCTCATCACCGACACGGCGCTTGAGAACATCAAGGACCTCAACGAGATTGCGAGCGACCGTGGTCAGACATTGGCCCAGCTGGCGATTGCGTGGGTTCTGCGTCACGACACCATGACGTCGGCGCTGATCGGAGCGAGCAAGTTGTCCCAAGTGGTCGAATGTGTCGCTGCTGCCGACAACACGTCGTTCACCGATGACGAACTGGCCCGCATCGATCAACACGCCACCGACACGGGCATCAACCTGTGGGCTCGTTCGAGCGAGAGCTAGCAATGTCTGAACTTCCCCCGAGTGCACAACGTGTTGTCGAGGCGGCCGCAAGCCATGGCCTCAGCCTGGAGGTGGTCGAGTACCCCGACGGCACCCGCACCGCCGACGACGCAGCTGCGGCCGTTGGTTGCGAGGTAGGTCAGATCGTGAAGTCGCTGATCTTCTCGGTCGACGGCGAGCTAGTGCTTGCGTTGACGAGCGGGTCGAATCGCGTCGACACCAAAAAGCTGACAGCGGCTGCCGGTGGCGAACGGTGCGATCGTGCCGACGCCAACCAAGTTCGAGAGGTCACGGGCTTTGCTATTGGGGGAGTTCCACCGTTCGGCCACGCCAACGCCGTCCGAGCATTCTTCGACCCGGCACTACTCACCCACGACGTGGTCTGGGCCGCAGCCGGCACCCCGCGCCATGTGTTCCCACTCAGCCCCGCTGACCTACTCACAGCAACCGGCGCCACCGAAGTAGACTTCACCGAATAACCCACGACCCTTGGGGACGGGCGGGCACGGCCACGTCAGTGGGGTCGAATACCAGCCAAAGGCGTACAGATCTGCACGGGTTTTGCTGGTATTCAGAGTCTTAGCGGCCCGTACCCGGCAGATCGGTCGTGGTGTCTAGAACAGCGTGTCGAGGCGGCTTGATACTTCGCCGTGTTGGGCGGTGTCGGGTTCGGTGTCGGTGAGGTTTCCTAGCCAGCTGACCGACACGATGTTGTTGCGTACGAGGTAGGCGTCGGTTCCGGGCTTGGGTTCGCTTGCGGCTCCCCAGTCCATGGTGAGACGGAACCGCTCGCCCTCGTCGTCGGGCTCTTCCTCCACAAGCGACCCGGTAACCAGCTTCCGCGGAGGTTCGCCGCCGACCTTGGCCAAGCTCCAACCCGAAAGTTCGTCGAGCGGCTTGTTCGGTACGTTGCAGTTGATGACCGATGGCGGTGTGGTGGGCGACGCAATCATGCCTTGGACGATTTCGGCGGCGATGGTGGCGGCGGTGTCCCACAGCATGCCCTCGACAATTTGGCCCCAGGTCTGGCCCTCGACCTCCTTGCCGTTGAACCCAAGGCTCATCGCCAGCCCGCTCGTGCCTCGGTTGCGACCGGTAAGGCACGCGCCGATCGTGCCTGAGTGATACACCGACCAGCCCACGTTCTGACCGGGGTTGATGCCAGACACGATCAGGTCGAACGGTTCGTCGCCAAACGACCCGAGCTGGGCGTACATGATGCACAGTGCAGGAGGGCCGGTAATCGACCAGCTCGCCAGGCCATCGAGCGCTTCGATATCTCGGCGCCTGGCAATTGGCTCTTCGAAAGTCAGCGTGCCAAGCGATGCACCGGCACCGGAGTATTCGCTCGCCGGCGCAATAACCGTCACCTCCCCGAACGGCCGCATTGCGTTGGCCAGGGCATGAAGCCCGAGCGAGTCGATTCCGTCGTCATTGGTCACCAAGATGCGCACGCACACACGCTACCGTCGAAGCATCAGCCGCAAGACGTACGTCCTCGACACTTCAGTGCTGCTAAGCGACCCGGCAGCACTCCATGCATTTGCCGACAATGATGTCGTGCTTCCAATCATCGTGCTCACCGAGCTCGAATCGAAGCGCCATCATCCCGACCTTGGGTGGGCGGCGAGAACGTCCTTGCGAACTCTCGAGGCCCTACGTGAGGAGTACGGCTCACTCACTGAGGCGTTGCCAATTGGCGACGGTGGCACCGTGCGTGTCGAGATCAACCACAAGGACGACGAGCTCATCCCCGAGCCTCTGCGCGAGGCCAACAGCAACGACCACCGCATTCTCACGGTGGCGGCAAACCTGCGGTCCGATGGCAACGAGGTTGTCCTCGTCACCCAAGATCTGCCCCTGAGGCTGCGAGCCGGCGTTATTGGAATGACGGCAGTTGAATTCCGCCACACCGACGAAGACCTCGACTGGCGTGGCATCGTCGAGCTCGACGTCCGTGGAACCGACGTCGACAAGCTCTATTCCGACAAGACGATCACCCTCGAAGAAGCCTCGGGCTTTCCGGTGCACACCGGCGTCGTTGTGAAGGCCGGCGGACAGTCGGCGCTCGGACGGGTCACCTCCGACGGCTCGATCAAGTTGGTCAAGCAGAATCTCGAAGTCTTCGGAGCTCGGGGACGCAACGCCGAGCAGCGCATTGCCCTCGACGTGTTAAACGATGAGTCGATCGGCATCGTCAGCCTCGGCGGACCTGCTGGAACCGGAAAGTCGGTCCTCGCTCTCGCCGCTGGTCTTGAAGCTGTGCTCGAAAAGCAAAGCGCTAGAAGGGTCATGATCTTCCGGCCTCTCTACGCCGTTGGTGGCCAAGACCTTGGCTTCTTGCCAGGCACCGAGGACGAGAAAATGCGCCCATGGACCGACGCCGTCCACGACGCGCTCGACGCCATTGCTTCGGAGAACGCGATCGAAGAGATCGCCCGTCGCAACCTGATCGAGGTCCTGCCACTCACCTACATCCGGGGTCGCACGCTGAGCGACACGTTTGTCATCATCGACGAAGCACAGAACCTCGAACGAAGCGTCCTACTCACCGCGCTCAGCCGGCTCGGTGAAGGTTCTCGGGTTGTGCTCACCCATGATGTCGCCCAGCGCGACAACCTTCGGGTGGGCCGCTTCGATGGCATTGCGTCGGTCATCTCGTCACTTCGAGGACACCCGCTCTTCGCCCACATCTCGCTAACCACAAGCGAACGCTCAGAAATCGCGGCGCTGGTAAGCACCGCCCTCGACTACTAGCTGACCAAATCGTGGGCGCGGTCGTTTGCGGCTTGCAGTGACGCTCGCATCTGTTCGGTGAGCTCGGTCAGCTTCGACCGCGGAACTCGGCCTTCGGGCATTGGGATTGGCTCGCCGACCACCACGCCCACTGGGACCCGCTTGGGGAACTTCGCACCGTGGGGCATTGCCTCCTCGGTTCCAGCAATACCAACCGGCACGATAGACGCGCCCGTCTTGGCAGCAATCCAGGTGGTGCCGTCAAAGAGCTCGCCGATCCGCTGGCCGGTTTGTCGCGTTCCCTCGGGGAAGATCATCAACGGCTTTCCCGAGTCGAGAATCTTCCTGGCTGCCGTGGTCGCTTCGCGATCTGCAGCATCTCGGTCGAGCGGGATAGCGCCGAGACCCGCGATCCACCACGCCACGGGTTTGATCTTGAACAACGACTCCTTCGACAAGGTCGGTAGCCGCCGGCCGCCCAGGACGCCAATGATGACGCTGTCGAGGTTTGATCGGTGCACAGGCGCAATGATCACCGGGGGAGCGGTCTGAAGACGCTCAACCCCCTCGTGTCGTACATCGATGATCCGGAACAACGTCTGCTCCGCGACCAACTTCGTGATCGAATAGATCCGCTCGCCATAGGGCTTGTCGGAAATCTCAGCCGCCCATTCTGCAAGGTCAGTTTCTGCCACGAGGAGAACTGTATCTTGCTGGGACTCCCGCCCAGATCCGCGGCGACCTACATGGTCGTCCGCTTCGCTCCCTCCCCTGGAGCGCTTTCTGGATGCGACGTTTGGAGCGTCAGCGACAAACTCGGGTTCGGGGAAGCCCGTTAGGGTTGAGCCGATACATGGTCGTCCGCTCCGGGAGGGTAGCGCTGTTCTGTGAGCGCCGGTTGGGTGCTGCTGCCCGCTGCTGAGGTATGCGGCCTGATGTCGTGTGCTAGCACTGGATCCACGGTCGTTTCATGAGAGGTGGGGTGAATGATATGTCGACGGGCAATCGTTGTGGGACTGGCTCTCATGTCGGGAGCGTGCGGTGGCGTGGACTCGTTGACGGCTACCGACGAGGTAGTTGGCGAGCCAGCAGCCGTGGAATTCGCCCGCTACGACTTTGAAGGTAACGCTGGTGTTGCGATTGATGTCGAGGGAAGCGGAGCTGAGTTGGTCGCCAAGGCCGAGGCTCTCATTCCGTACTCACCGCCTCCTAGTCGCAACCGGGTAACAGTCGGTGGCGAAGTATCTGGCGCGCCTGAGGTATTTCGCGACTATCTAGGGTATGACTATGCGATTTACGACATCACGGGGCCACTCTGCGGGATTGTGCCGACACTGTTTGTAGAGGAGTTAGAGGGTCGCTTGAAGCTGCGAGTGCAGCACCCGAAAACCGATCCGAACAACGGGGGTTGTGAAGCCGCCGAGTTCGACTTCGTTGTTGGGATCGACTTTGTGAATAGCATCGGACCTGGCGATATCGCTCAGGTACGAGCGAACTAACGGGTGCAGCACACAGCATCAACTAGTGAGGTTCTGCCTGTCAGGGCTGAGTCGATACCCCGTCAGGGCTGAGCCGATACATGGTCGTCCGCTTCGCTCCCTCCCCTACCTCGCTTTTTGAATGCGACGTTTGGAGCGCCAGCGACAAACTCGGGTTCGGGGAAGCCCGTCAGGGCTGAGCCGATACGGCTTCAAGGGCTTCGGTGGCGTGTTCCCATTCGCCCATGAGGTCGGCGGCCTTGTCCTTTGCCGAGTCGAGCGCGGCGACCAACTCTTTGACCTTTTCGTTGTCCTCGTAGACAGCCGGGTCGGCGAGTTGTTCTTGGATCAGTGCCACTTGGCCTTCAGCCTTCTCCCACTTGCGTTCTGCGGACTGCTGCTTCTTGCGTAGGTCGCGGGTGTTGACGTGGCTGCTGTTGCGCGCCTCCGCTTCTGCCCGCTTCTTCGCCTTCTTGTCTGCAGCGGTGCTGCCACCTTTGCCGCTCTTGGCCTTTGCCTGCTTCTTGTTACCGCCGGCCTCACGGCTTGCCGCGCCAACGTCAGCCTCAACCGTGCCAAGCGGGTTGAGGACCTTCTCGGCCACGCCCTCGTGCCATACGGCCTTGCCACCGCGCACCTCGATCAACGCATCGCAAACCCCACGAATCAGATGGCGGTCGTGGGTAACGAGCAGGACGGTTCCGGGATAGGCGGTAAGCGCATCCTCAAGAACGTCGCAGCTGGGAAGGTCGAGGTGGTTCGTCGGCTCATCGAGCACGAGCAAGTTGACTGGGTTCACCATGGTCTTTGCCAGAGCCAATCGCGTGCGCTCGCCGCCAGACAGTTCGGTGATGTTGCGGTCGGCAGCCTGGCCGGTGAAGCCAAACGAACCCAGGACCGTGCGCCAATTGCGGGTGGTGTTCTTGGGCGTGACGGTCAACAACTCGCCGTACACCGTGCGGGCCGGATCCATGTCCTCGGCCTGGTCCTGGGCAAAGGCGGCCAAGTCGACGTTGCTGCCAATCGTGACCGAACCCTTCGTGGGTTGTAGCGCACCGGTCAGCAGGCGGATAAGCGTGGTCTTGCCGGCACCGTTCGGGCCGACCAACCCAACCTTGCGGCCGCGTTCGACCACGATGTTCACGTCTTCGAGAATGGTGGTTTCACTACCATCGTCGTTGGCGTAGCCCACCGTTGCATCTTCGATCTCGGCAACGATTCGCGAAGACCGCTGCGGCTCGGGGAAGTCGAACTTGGCTGCGATCTCTTTCTCGGTAGGCACCTCGATGAGCTCAAGCTTCTCCATGGCCTTGATGCGGCTTTGGACCTGCTTTGCCTTGGTGGCCTTGTACCGGAAGCGCTCCACGAATGCTTCGGTTGCGGCCATTGACTTGCGTTGTTGCGCTGCCTGAGCTGCGATTTGAGCGAACCGCTCTTCGCGAGCGGCCACAAATTCGAGGAAGGTGCCGACGTATTCGGTGGCGCTACCTGCGGAGATCTCGAGGATGCGGTTGGCTACTGCGTCGATGAAGTCGCGATCGTGCGAAACGAACAGCAGCGCACCGCCCCAGTTGGCGAGGTGGTTCTCGAGCCAGGCAACCGAATCGACGTCGAGATGGTTCGTTGGCTCATCGAGAATCAACACATCGGGTTCGCTGAGCAAAAGACGTGCAAGGGCCACCCGCATTCGCCATCCACCGGAAAGTTCCTTGATCGGGCGGTCGTTCCACGCCGGCGGGAAGCCAAGGCCAGCGAGCACCCGATGCGCTTCGGACTCGATGGCGTAGCCGCCCATTGTTTCGAACTCGCTCTGGGCTTGCCCGTACTGGTCGATGATCCGTTCCATATTCGAGCCGTCATCGGTGTTGAGTTCGCCTTCGAGCTTGCGCAACCGCTCAGCGATCTTGCGCACGTGTTCGGCTCCGTCGAGTGTTTCAGCCAGGACGGTTCGGTCGGTGGCCTCGGGTAGCTCCTGGGCCAGGTAGCCAATGCGAAGGTCCTTCGGCTTGTGAATGACACCTGCATCGGGCTCTTGGACACCCATGATTGATTCGATCAGCGTGGTCTTGCCAGTGCCGTTTCCGCCGATGAGCGCAATCCGTCGGCCCGCGGAGAGCTGGAGGGTGACGTCACTCCAGAGATGGCGCGCTCCATGAGCTTTGGAAAGACCTGAGACGGTAAGCACTCGGTAAAGGATAGGACCGCGCGTGCCCGGCCTCTACGCTCTCAGAGTGGTATCTCCGGCACAGGCAACGACGAACGTAGCAAGTGGTGACAGCGCAGCTGAGGCTGCGCAGCGATCCGAGCTCGGACGAATGAAGATGGTCGCTACCTCGATGTTGGTATTGGCGGCAGTGATTTTCATCGTGGCTCACGCCTATCAGGAAGACCACAGCTGGGCGGGGTATGTCCGAGCCACTGCGGAGGCAGCGATGGTTGGAGCGCTCGCCGATTGGTTCGCCGTTACCGCGCTGTTTAAGCATCCGCTTCGGCTACCCATTCCGCACACAGCCATCATTCCGAAACGAAAGAACGAGATCGGCGCCGGGCTCGGTGAATTTGTCCAGTCGAATTTTCTCACGGGCGATGTTGTGGCCGAGAAGTTGGAGAGCGTCGAGTTGTCCCGTCGTCTTGGCGAATGGCTGCAGGTTCCCGATAACGCTCGCTCGATGGTGGGCGAAGTAGCTGTCGTTGTTTCGGCGGTGTCCGAGGTGTTGAGCGACGATGAAGACGTACGCGTCATGGTGGATTCATTGGTGCGCGATCGTCTCTCCCGGGTTCCCGTCGCCCCGATCGTTGGCCGGGTAATCGACGCTGGCATGGATGGCGACCACCACCACGAGGTGTATAACGCCGTGCTCAGCGGAGCTGCGAACTTCCTTGACGACAACCGCGACACGTTCCGCCGACGCCTCATCAACGAATCGCCGTGGTGGGTGCCCGAAGGTATCGACAACCAGGTCTTCGAGAAGATCTATGGCGCGGTGATGACGTTCTTGCGCGAGGTCGACTCAAACCCCGAACATCACGTGAAGAAAGACATCGACGTTCGCTCGCGCGAGCTGGCCGACAGGCTGCGAACCGACGAGCGAATGATCGAACAGGGGGAGAAGCTAAAACAGGAATTGCTTGACCACCCCGAGTTCCAGGCGTGGACGAAGGACCTTTGGTCGTCGTTGCAGCGCGGATTCGGCGAGGCGACTCAGGAGGCCGACTCCGACGTGCGGCGACGGATCGAAGAAGCGATCGTCGCTTTGGCCCACCGCCTGGTCGATGACACCGACCTGCAAACCAAGGTCGACGCATGGTTCCAGTCGATCATCGTCTACCTCGCCGAAGCCGGCGGCGACGAAATCGGTGGATTGATCGCCAACACGGTCGAAGGTTGGGACGCCGAGGAAACCGCCGACCGAATCGAACTGCAAGTTGGCCGAGACCTTCAGTTCATCCGCATCAACGGCACCCTCGTCGGCGGCCTCGCTGGGCTGATCATCTACACGATCAGCAATCAGCTGTTTTGACCTCGGACTTCCGCCGAGATCCGCGGAAGCTTCCAAGTTCGCTACGCGAGCTTCGCTCTCCTTGAGCGCTTGGAGGAAGCGCTTAAGGGGAGGAAGCGGAGCGGACGACCATGTAGGTGCCAGCGGATGTCGGGCGGAAGTCCCGACGAGTTACAGGCCCCATACGGCTGGTTCGAGGGGGAGTGTTGCTGGGTCGTAGCGGTCCAGCAGATCGTCCATCGACACCGGTTCGCCCGACTCGGCCAGGTTGAGGGTGGTGGCCAGGCGAGAGCGCACGTCGGCGGCCGAGATGTCGAGCTCGGCCAGGTCGGCGAGGGTGACCGCACCGTCACGTTTCGCGAGCCGGTCACCGTCGTTGTTAAGCACGAGGGGAACATGGGCGTGCTCGACCTGACGAAGGTCGAGCACAGTTCGAAGCCAGACGTGGCGGGCCGTGCCGGCTAGCAGGTCGGCACCGCGGACAACCTCGGTGACGCCTTGGGCCTCGTCATCGAGCACGGTGGCCAAGTTGTATGACGGAACCCCGTCGTTGCGTTGGATCACAAAGTCGTCAACAAACTCGCTCTGCTCGCCGTAGTGACGGTCGACGTAGCCCACCGTCACGCCGCTAGCCCGAACCCGCATCGCCGCTGGCCGGTCTGCGCTTCGGCTCTGTCGTTCGGCGACGGACAGGCTTCGACACGTACCGGGGTAGGCCCCTTCGGGCAGGTGCACGTGCGGGGCGGCTGCGGCCTCGCGCACCTCGCGGCGAGAACAGAAACACGGGTACAACAGGTCGGCGTTCGCGAGCTGATCGATCGCCGACTGGTAGAGCTCGGTGCGTTCAGACTGGCGCAGCTCGGTTCCCGAGAAGGTGATGCCCAACGACGCAAGGTCATCTCGCTGGCTCGCCTCGTGCTCGGGTGTGGACACCCGCGGGTCGAGATCGTCGATCCGAAGCCGCAGTTCGCCGTCCTGGTGGTGCGCCGATAGCCACGCCAGCATCGCAGTCCGCAGGTTGCCCACGTGTAGATCGCCCGAGGGTGAGGGGGCGTAGCGGCCAACGACAGTCACCTGAACAGCTTCTCAGATGGTGAGCTGCATGGGGCGCCCGGCCGGGTCGAGTTCACCGCCGAGAACAATCGCGTCGCCAGTAGCGACCCGCATTGCTGTCCACGCGGCGATGGCGGCGTCGAGTGCGTCTACCCACAGCGACTTGCTCAACGGTTCGAGCGCGTCTTCGAGCTGAGCGCCAAAGACACCTCGCAACAGCTCGACCCGTTCTTGACGTCCCTGAAGGCTCGACTTCTTCGACAACAACGGAGCACCTGCTAGCTCGCCAAACGATGTCTCGGGGTGGGTTTCGACGAGCCGACCGGCGAGCTCGGGACGCCAAAGCGCATCCACCTCTCGGATTTTCGGAATGAGATTCCAGGCCTGTTTGGACACACCCTTACCCGTCGTCTCCTTGGCGTGGAGGTTGGCCTCGGCATAGTCATCGAAGTCGAGCAGAGATCGAATCGGTGTGGGGAAGAACGTCGAGCGGCGAGCACCCAGGCGGTTGCGTGCCAACTGGTCAGCAGGTCTGTGCCCGCGAGCCGAGAGGCCGATTGGCATGTCGACGGCGACGACATCGACGCCACCATGTCTCAGCCGCTCGACGCACGGCTCAAGCGCTTCGGCGAATTCGAATCGAACTGATTCACCGGCGTGCTCGGCGATGAGCCAACCACCGCGGGCTCCGTCGACGCCAAGCACCGTCGGGCTTTCTGCCACAGCTATTTTCGGCGGTTGAGGAAGGGCAAGATACCTGCGGCCACACCGAACAGCCCGAGGAAGACGAACTGCCATTGCCCGGTCAACCAGGCGGCGACGAGCAACGTTGCGATGAGTGCAGCCATGACGGCAAGGAGTGGGCCGGGGGCAACGCCGCGTTCGGGCGGCGTCTTCGGGTCACGACGCGGAGTTGACCGATCTGGAGTGGGCTCGTCAACCATGTTCAGACGCTATTGGGCTTGGGCATCGATGCGAACCCGAAAGATCGATGGCCAGAGCTTTCCGGTGAGCAAAAACGTGCCGTCGGCGGGGTCGTAGGCGATGCCGTTGAGGACGGCACTGTTGTCGTCGGCAACCGAGGGCGGGGTCAGGGTGGCCGCGTTCAACACGCCAATGACGTCACCCGTCGCCGGATCGATCTGGACAATGAGTGACGATTGCCAAATGTTGGCCCACACCGTCCCGTCAACACATTCGAGTTCGTTGAGCATCGATACCGGTGCCCCCGAAAGGGTTACGTCGACCGAAGACAGCAGTTCGAATGTGGTCGAGTCTCGAAAGTCGAGGGTGGGGGTGCCATCGCTCATCACGAGCTCGGCACCAAAATCGCACAGACCCCAGCCTTCGCCTTCGTAGCTGTAGGTATTGGTGACCTCGAAGGTGTCGGTGTTGTACCGGTAGGCCACCCCGTCCTGCCAGGTCAGCTGAATCGCGCTGTCGTCGAGCAGCGTCAACCCTTCAGCAAAAACGTCGGGGACAGCCTGTTGGCGGATGATCTCGCCGGTACCGAGGTCGATCTCCCGAATGGACGAGCGGCCCACAAGGCCCGTGCTTTCGAACAGACGGCCGTTGTCGATCTCGAGCCCCTGTGTGAACGCACCGGTGTCGTGTGGCAGCGTTTCAACGATCGTAAACCCCAGAGGAACCGGCGCGCCGACCGTGCCGCTGTCGCGTATGGCGTCGGTTGTGACGGCGGGAAAATCGTTCTCAGCGTCGGGCGATGGCACCGCAATCGACTCGGCCGTCGTGACGGCGACGGGGTCGTTCTCGGTCACCACTGCTGCTTCTTCAAGGTCGGTGAGGACAGTGTCTTGGTCGCTTCGGCCGATCGTGCCGAGTAGGAGAACCACGCCAACCAGCCCCAAACCCACGAGCACGGCCAGTGCTGCAGCAGTGGAAGCTCGCTTGTTCACCAGTGCTGGTCTCTAATTTCCGAGCGCGTCGGGGTCGATGGCTGCGGTGACCTCTTCGGGCGTAAACGTCTCGATCTTCTTGGCTTCTTCTCGGTACACGAAACCGTTGCCGATTCGAATGCTGCACTCTTCCTCGATGTAGGCGAGGGTTGCATCGATGCCGAACACGGGCCGGGTCGAAAGCGCAGTCCACTGGTCACTGAAATCGGATTGGGCGAGCTCTTCGAGATCCCAGCGAGCTGGCTCGCCGATCTCCACAAAGTCAGCGAAGTAGTCGGCACTGGAGGCAAAGTCCGCTGTGATCGTGCCAAGACGCAACGCTGACGCCGTCGTATAGAAGTTCAACGCCACCTGCTGAGGCTCGCCGAGCAGACCAGACTCAAGCGGATCGATGCGTTTGGTGTCGACGATTCCTGGAGGTTGCCGAGAGACCGGCGGCGGCACCGTAGTGGTGGTGGAGTCGACCGGTTCGGTCGTGGTGGTGAAAAGAGCTCCATTTGCAAAGGCCTCTTCGCCAGCGACGGTGCGCTCCTCGCGGACCTCTTCGGGGATGTCTCCGTCGGGGTGCAGGCCAATGTCGATCGGGAGGTCGTCAGCTCTGGCGAGTTTGTCGCCTGCGAGGTTCACCAGCTCGACTTTGATGTTGCTGAGGTCGTTGCGGAACTTCTCTGACAACGAGCACAATCGCTCGTTGCCGTCGACCACAACCGTTGTTGATGTCGTGGTGGTTTGCACCAGAGAAGTAGTGCTTTGGCGAGCCGCAAGTTCAACCTGTGCTGCGGCCCGATCGTCGTTCAGGCGAACGAAAAGCCAAGCAATCATGGCGGCGACGAGCAGCACCAAAAGGGTGCCGCGAAGTTCGCGGGCGAGAATGTGTGATCGCTTCATCGTTGCTCAGCCTACGGCCTGGAGCGGACAGAGATTGTTCACCGAGTTGGAGTGTTTTTGGGTTCGCGCCTACGTTCGCGGGCATGCGTGGAGGTTGGAGACGATTCGGGCTGTACCTATTAACGGTTGCGGCCCTGATTGCACTTGTATTTGTAACAACTCGAGACGAACCCGTTAGCGGTGGTCTTGTGGCTGCTCAACTGTTGTTTATTGGTGGAATGGCATACCTGTTCACCTTCTTGATATGGCCTCGCCGGGTTCCGCAATCTGCAGCACATCCCTCGAAGCGCCCGCTTAAGGCGCAAGCCTCTGGCCCGAGCAAACCTCGTCCCGACCGCCGACCAGTCGCCGTCATTTCGGACCGGCCGGCCGGCTCTAAGCCGGGCTCAGGTGTGCACATTCCCGAGGCGCCAACGGTGCGAAGCTCGCGAGGTCGACGGCCCGACCGTCGCCAGACCACCGGCGAGATCAACTGGCCAGCACAGCGCTGATCAGCCGCTCGACCAGTCGTGCGGCGGGTTTGCATACTGCCGTTGTAGCCACGCGGAGTGAACCCATTGCCACGCTTCATTCCACAGCTTGGGTCGAAGCTGACTAGGCTTATTACGGTTTTTGAGAGTGCCCGCACCGGTGTGTGTGAGGGGAGAGAGCATCATGGTCAAGGTTCCTAAGGGATATCGCAGCCGAAACGTCAACGATCGCCGCGGCTCGAGCGGTGGCGGCGGCAGAGGATTCGGATTCCCAAGCCGACGCGGCTCTAGCGGCGGCAGTCTCGGTGGGGGCCTTGGAGGCGGCGGCCTCGGAGGAAACATGGGAGGCGGAGGTCTCGGTGGAGCCCTCGGAGGCGCAGGAGCCGCAACCGGACGTCGACGTGGCGGCTGCGGCGGCATGGGCCTCATCGTCGTCCTTGTCCTTCTCGCACTGTTGTTCTTTGCCTGCCAAGGTGGCGGCGGTAACAGCGGCAACACCGGCGGCACGTCGACTGGTTCGAGTGGAAGCAGCTCGTCGTTTGACCCGATCGATGAAAGCAGCGACGAGTTCGCCAACGAGGTCGACTTGGTCAACTTCGTGCTCGACGACGTCCAAGACAACTTCTGGGTTGACGAGTACCCCAGCATCTTCGGCCAGCCATATCGCGCCGCCCAGCTCGACCTGTTCACCGGCCGGACCTCCACCGGAGGCTGCGGAACTGCGAGCAGCAATGTTGGTCCGTTCTATTGCCCCGCTGACAGCAAGGCCTACATCGACCTTGCGTTCATGCTGCAGCTACAGCGCCAGCTTGGAGCTGGCGGCGACTTTGCCCAGGCCTACATCCTTGCCCACGAGATCGGCCACCACGTGCAGAACTTGGCCGGAATCAACGATGCGATGCGTCGAGCACAGAGCGGCGTAAGCCGAGCACAGTCAAACGAGCTGCAGGTCATGTTGGAGCTACAAGCTGATTGTTTTGCTGGCGCATGGGCCGCCGACGCCGATGCCCGCGGTGGCATCATCGAAGAGGGCGATCTTGAAGAAGGCGTGCGGGCGGCAGGCGCAGTGGGCGACGATGCCATCACTGGCAGCAGCAACCAAGAGAACTTCACCCACGGCTCCTCAGCCCAGCGAATCGAATGGTTCAGCCGAGGCTTTGATCTGGGTGCATCCTCGTGCGACACCTTCAATGGAGCCCTGGGCTAGTCCGCCCGCTCCTACACTGACCGCTATGGATCAGTCACACGCCCGCGGGGTGGAAGTTCGCGGCGTCGATAAGTCATTTGGTGACACCTCGGTGTTGCGCAGTATCGATCTGTCGGTGGAGCCGGGCACCAGCCTTGCGCTGCTTGGCCCAAGCGGTTGCGGCAAGACAACCCTGCTCCGCTTGATCGCTGGACTCGATCGTCCGAACACTGGCACGATCCACGTCGGCAACGAGGTCATGGTCGACGGGGCCACATGGGTTCCGCCCGAGAAGCGCAACATCGGCATGGTCTTCCAGGACTGGGCGTTGTTCCCACACCTCACCGTTGGCCGCAACGTGGGATATGGGTTGCCCCGAGCCGAGCGCAAAGGACCGAGGGTGCACGAAGCGCTCGACATGGTTGGCCTCGCTGACCTCGCCGATCGCATGCCCGACACACTCTCGGGTGGACAACAGCAGCGGGTGGCGTTGGCCCGCGCCATTGCTCCGCGCCCGACCGTTCTCCTGCTCGACGAGCCATTTTCAAACCTCGACAGCGCTCTGCGCGTCGGCGTTCGCACCGAAGTACATCGGCTGCTCGTCGACCTTGGAATCACCTCGGTGTTCGTCACCCACGACCAAGAAGAAGCCTTTGTGCTCGGCGACCAAGTGGCGGTCATGCAGGACGGGCGCATCGAGCAGATCGGCGCACCTCAAGACATCTACCGCAGCCCGTCTTCGCCGTGGATTGCCTCGTTCGTTGGCGAAGTCAACGTGCTCGAAGGGACCGGAAGTGGCGTCGTAGCCGACACGGTCCTCGGGCAGTTGCCGCTAGCAACTCCCGGTAACGGCCCCGTCAGTGTTCTCGTGCGACCTGAGGACCTCGAGCTGGCAACCGACGGTCCAAGTACCGTCACCCTCACCGAATACTACGGGCACGACATGATGGTGACCGTGGCGATCGACGGTGGCACCGAGGTGCAGGTACGTGCGCCAGCTCGGGCGTCGTGGAGCCGGGGCGATCAAGTGTCTGTGGCCTACATTGGCGAAGCCGCAAACGCGTTCGTTTAGGCCGCGACCTGACCAGGCTCAAAGGCAGGTATCCGCCGAATTTCGACAGGCTCTTCGGTGACCAGTTCAGCGAGGAACCGATGAACCTCGGGGCGGTCATATCCGTGCTTCACGGTGGTGAACACCTTGTTGAGCAGCGTCTTGTCCGACACCGGCACGCCTCGCTCGAGCTCGTCGAGAAACACGTCAACCTCGTTGGGGGAGTAGCCCCGGCGCACAATCGGGAATCGGTTGCGAGAGCGCAAAGGTGCGCGATCAACAAGACGCTGAAAGAACGAAGCCATGCAAGCTCTATCGACGGTCTTACCACACGCCTAAACGGGAACTTTGGCCCAAACAGATGCGGCTAGGTCCTCTGTGGACGTCTGAAGAAATACCGTTCCGATTGGACCAACATCAGGCCAACCGACAAGAACAGCAGGCCGAAGCCGGTGAGGGCAATCGCGCCCGTGCCCGGGCCCGTTATGGCCAGAAGTGGAACTTGAGCTTGCGGCTCGGTGTCCTGCACGAGAGTGATTCCGGCTACTTGCACTGTAGGTTCTTCGGCCGGTGGTTCGGGAGTAGGAGATGCTGCGACTGTTGCGGGCGGTGCTTCGGTCGGAGCTGCATCGGGTGCTGGGACGTTGGGGTTCCGGATAATTCCAACTGGTTCGCCAATGTCCTGCACGACGTCTTCTGGAATTACTGGAAGTTCTACGGCCGGGTCTGGTTCGGGTGCAACCGGTACTACTGGGTCGGCCGGGGCCTCGGGGGTATCTGCCACGTCAGCTGGCGCCTCTACTGCTGGTTCCTCGGGGGTATCTGCGGGTGCGGGTTCAGCGACGAGCGGCGGAACCGGTTCGACCAACGCTGCCTCGACGGTGAAGCCAACGCACACCACGTTGACCGAGTTGATTCCGGGAGCACCGATGTGTTGCACGGAGATGGCGTTCGACTGCCCAATGACCTGGCCAGTGAACACGGTGGTTGTGGTGTCGGCATCATCGGGAATGTCGGTTGAGGCAGGGGAGACGTACCCCGAATCGAGTACGACCTGGTATTGCTCGTTGGCCTGGCTAGGGACGTCGGGCTGAGTCGAGTGGTGGTCGTGGGCTACCAAGGTCACCGTGTAGGTGCCTGCGGGAAGATCGATTTCGAAGGGGCCTGACGAGTTCGAAATGCCGTCGTTCAAAAGTCGTGTGCCCTCGAAGCCGTAGCTGTAGTCGCCGCACCCGGACTGGGCACCCGCAGGTGTGACGGCGAGCAGTGATAGCGCCATTGCGCTCAGGGCGAGTCCTGCCCCGCTGCGCCGCGTTGGCCGACGCCAACGCGTCTGCTCATTCGATGTGGCCTTAGTAGCCATCGTCTCGCCTCCCAATGGAATCCCACTTCTCACGTTGACCTGACACTAGTGAGCGAATTCGATTAGGGGAACTGCAATGGTTGATACCCGCGAGCTTCGCGCGTGAACGGCGAACTCCTCGCAGTGAGCATTGCGAGGTGATGGGGGAGCAGTTCACGCTCTGCGTTGCTGGGTCCTCGCTGGCCGTGGCAACCGGCCGGTCTTTGTGTCGGACTCGTTGCATGGAAGCCACTGTATGACGATTACGTAACGGTCTAGGTCACCCCCGACCAGAGATTTCCCACGTTAGGTGGAACTAATGGGCCCCGTTACCGCTTGTAGCGTTTCGATGAGGTCGTTTGGGTCGATCTCAAGGTCGAGCCCTCGACGTCCCCCAGACACGAAGATGGTGTCGCTTGCGAACGCCAACTCGTCGAGCACGGTGCGTCGCTCGGTGCGTTGGCCAAACGGGCTGATGCCACCAGCTACATAACCCGAGCTCCGCTCGGCCTTGGCCACGTCGGCCATTGCAGCCTTCTTCGTTCCTAGCGTTGACGCCAGCGCCTTGAGGTCGAGCATCGCGCTCACCGGAACCACAGCGACCACGAGCTCGCCGGTGTCGAGCTCGGCCATCAAGGTCTTGAAGACCTGGTCGGGCTCGACACCGAGAGCATCGACAGCTTCAAGGCCGTAGGACTCGGCTGCCGGGTCGTGGGTGTAGGGATGTAGTTCGTAGGAGACGCCCGCAGCATCGAGCGCGAGGCATGCAGGCGTCATTGCCTAGTGCGGAACGTCTACTTGAGGATCTGACCGAGGATGGCCTTGCCAGCTGGCCCCTTGAGCAGGTCACCAGCAAGGTCCATAAGACCGCCACCCTGGTCTTGCTGCTGTTGCTGGCCACCGCCGAGCATGTCGAGGAGGCCGCCGAGGCCCGAGTCCTGCTGGCGGGCTTGCTCGCGTTCAGCGCCGAGCAGCGAACCGAGGCCGCCTGCGTCGAGACCCCCGCCCCGAAGGCGCTTGCCGAGGTAACCCATCACGATTGGAGCGAGCATTGGGAGGAGCTTTTGGATGAGGCCAGCCTCTACACCAGCGCCGCGGGAGACGGCTTGTTCGACGTTGCTGCGGTTGTTTCCCAGGATGTGGCCGAGAATTCGACCGCCGTCTGCGCCAAGGGCGCGAGAGGCGTAGCCGCCGCTGAGAAGTGGGCCAAGCATGTCGAGGATCGAGCCGTCGTGATCGTTGTTCAGCGCGCCGAAGAGTGCGTTTGCTCCCTCGGGCTGCTGGGCTGCTCCCATCATGGACCCCAGAAGCATGGGCAGGGCTGCGGCGACGGCGTTACCGGTCTGATCCTGCGGCGCGCCGAGCAGGTTGGAAATTTGGCCGATTGTTTCGCCGCTGAACTGCTGAGCGAGGCCTTGGAGTAGTGATTCTGACATGTGGGGTGCCTTCCCTTATTCAAAGAGACGATTGGTTGGTCTTTCGTCTCGAGCAGTACTGACAGTAGTGCTCAGTCGGCGGGCATGCCTGCGATGTTGATCGCATGTGGCACGATTTGGAGGGTCGCCGGGCTGGTAACGATCGGCTCGCCGTCACCCCAAATGTCGATTCCGGGTGTCTCGATATCGATGCGGCTGCCCACCAGGCGCGTGACTTCGGGCCGGTCAGCAGTGCCCCCCGCTCGACCCTGGAGATGGCGCAGAATGCCCAATCGCCCCACCCCTTCGATAGAGGTGAGGTGGAGCTTGCCGTCGGTTGCGGTTGCATCGGGGCAGGCGAGCATGCCTCCGCCGAAGAGGCTGGTATTGCCAATGGCGAGCATGGCCGTGTCCAGCACTAGTGCAGCGCCATCAACGCGAATGTTGATGCGGCGACGAGTGAACTTCGGAAGCTCTAACGCTGCAGCGACGGTGTAGATCTGCCGACCGATCGGCAGCGACATCGTGTTGGCGCGAGCATTGATGTCGGCCGGGAAGCCCGCGATCGCTATCGAGGCGACGAACGTGGGGTTCGAGTGGTTCGTCGTGATGCGAAGCAGATCAACCGCTGTCGTCGGACCGGCGAGCGCCCGTTCGATATCGGAATCGCTGGTGATGCCGAGCGCGGTAGCAAAGTCGTTTCCGGTGCCGGTCGGAGCCAACACCAGCGGAACCGGCGCGTCGGCAAGATGTTGAATAGCAAGATGCACCAGCCCGTCGCCGCCAGCGACCAACAACAGCTCCACCTCACCGGCCGCCAGGGCCTCGGCAAGCGCAGTGGATGAATCATCGGCCGTCGAGCCGGTGAGCTCGATGACCTCGTGGCCCCCGCCGCGCAATGCTCCGATCGAGCGAGCTGCGTGCTTGCGCGAGGACGCGCTACCACCAGCCGGGTTCCGCAAGACATGAACGCGCACGGGTCGATAGTAGGGGTGGAGTCGTTGGATGGTCGTTTCAGCTGCCCAAGTTGATGTCAGATGGCGTTGATAGGTTTCACACATGGGCATGAAATGGGACCGAAATACAAGTCTTCGGCTTACGCAGAAACTCAAGAGGGGATCTGAATTAACGGGGCTTGGCTTTGAAAACTGCCGTATTGAAGGTCCAGCGATAATCGCTCCGCTCGAAAACTGCGAGTTTTCCTTCTGTGACTTTTTTGTTCCGGGTGGCCGGTCGGCCCTCGTGGCTAAGAAGACGGGCCCTGGCGAACCTGCTCCTGCTGGAGTGCTCTACCTTCGAAACGTCCACTTTGTCAGATGCACCCTCCTTGATATCGGTTTCGTGGGCGACGAGGAATTCTTGAACAATCTCTACCGGAACACAGGTGACCGTTCCTTTGAGTAGACCAACTTCTGCGATCGTAGTTGCAGTAGCAGGAGGTCTTCTGAGCGACCCAGATTTCATCTTGGAGAAGCTCGAGGACGATGGCTCGCTGTCGCTATGGGTTGGCTTCGATGAGGATGAAGACCCGTTATTGGCAGCCTGCAATGCCGGTCCGATCCCAAACGGAAAGGTAAGGACCACCACCCCTCGACAACTAGCTGAGGTGGGGTTCTCGATCGTTTTCACCAGGGCCGAAGGAGCAATTGACCCCGATCGACACGTCGACGCGACGCCCTCTACAGTTGACCTCGGAGCGGTCAACTTGTTTATTCAGTGCTTCGACGAACCGATAGCAAATCCAAGGAGGGCAAAGTGACAGCAAAGCAGGCTCCATCAATTGCTCGGGTGATGTTCGGTCAGCGAGGAAGCAGTGGTGTGACAGCATCGCTGCGCCATACCTCTGGGCCTCTCATTGTGGGGGAGCGGGTTGTTGTTTTTGAAGTAGACGAGGAGACCATCTGGGGATGGGCAACCGTTCTCTCGTTTGACAAGGACACTCATGTCGCAGAAGTTGAGGTTGAGTGGTCGACCCTCACGACTATGCAACCTCCGCATGCTGGTGAAACTGCGCTAGCCCCGACGGCGCAGGCCGCGCGTGCGTCCGTATCTCAGAGGGTTCGCGAACTCGCCTCTGCGTAGATCACAACCGCCGAAGTTCGTCGAAGACAACCACTGCACGGCCGAGCTCGCGTGAGCGGGTCAGGTCTACCCATCCAAGCAGGCCCCACTCGTTGAAGCCTTCTGGGTCGACGATGCCTTGGCGGACCTTCACAATCTCGCTGCCCTCGACCTCTTCGACCGACTCATCGAGCTGGAAGAACTGGCCGCCTCGAGCCTCGGGCCCGGTTCCGACACTGTCGTGTTCGTCGTAGTAGGCCTCGACCATTCGCTCGACCAGCTCGACCGGGCGAAGCGGTGCTGGAGTGCGGTCGGTTTCGGCGGCGTGATCGGGCGCCGAAATCCGGCTGAGCTCTGATGCGTTTCGGCGGCTGAGCAGCTGCACCCACCGGAAGGCCTCGTTGCGCACCATGACACCAAAGGCTCGCTTGTTTTGTGTGATGTCCCGAGGTGCCGCTTCGATGGTTGCAAACCGCGATTCGGGTGCGTCGTCTTGTGGCTCGGGATTGATGAGGCGTTCCCATTCGTCGATGAGACTTGAATCGACTTGTCGGACGAGCTCTCCGAGCCACTCGATGATGTCGACCACCTCGTCGGTCTTCTCGGTGTCGGGGACGGTCTGGCTCAACGCTCGGTAGCAGTCGGTGAGATAGCGAAGCACGAGACCCTCACTGCGTTTCATGCCGTACTCGCTGACGTACTCGCTGAAGGTCATGACCCGTTCGTACAGCTCGCGCACCACCGACTTGGGCTTTACGTTCTCCTGTCCAACCCACGGGTGTCGGGCGCGAAAGCCGTTGAACGCCTCGTACAGGTCGTCTCGCAACGGTTTTGGATACTCGATCTCTTCGAGTCGTTCCATGCGTTCTTCGTACTCGACGCCGTCGCGTTTCATTTCGCCGATGGCGTCGCCTTTGGCCTTGTCGAGTTGAGCGGCCAAGATCGCCCCCGGGTTTTCCAATACCGACTCGATCACCGAAAGCACGTTCAGAGCGTGATCCGGGGCTTCGCGATCGAGGCTTTCGACCACCTCGAGCGCGAACAGCGACAGCGGTTGGTTGAGGGCGAAGTCGTCTTGAAGGTCCAGCGTGACGCGGATGGTGCGGCCGTCTTCGTCGGGTTGCTCGAGGTGCTCGATTACCTCGGCGTCGAGGAGCGATCGGTACATCGAGATGGCCCGACGGGTATGACCTCGGCGCGCCTTGACGGTTTCGTGGTTGTCGCGAAGTATCAGCTTGACGGCGTCGCACCCGCCCGGCTGGGGGAACTCGCCCGTGATCGGTGGCCGGTCGAGAAGGTTAAGCAGCATCTGGTGGCTGACGTTGAAGCTCGACACCATGGGTTCGGGGGCGCCGTTGACGAGCTTGTCGAACGTGTCCTCGGTCCAATGGGCGTAGCGCTTGTCGGGTGCCTTCTTCTTCTGGATCTTCTTTTTCTTCTTCGGGTCGGCCGCGGCCTTGCGTTCAGCCGCCAGGTTGTCAATGACGTGCGGTGGGGCCTGCACCCACACGGTTCCGAGATCGTCGAAACCCTTCCGGCCGGCACGGCCGGCGATCTGCTGAAACTCGCGCACCGACAGAATACGGACGCGCTGGCCGTCGTACTTAAACAGCTGGGTCATCAATACCGAGCGGATCGGCACGTTGACGCCCACGCCCAACGTGTCGGTACCCACGATGACTTTCAGCAAGCCCTTTTGGGCGAGCTTCTCCATGAGCAGCCGATACTTCGGGAGTAGCCCTGCGTGATGAATGCCGACGCCGTGCGACAAGAAGCGTTTGAGGTCCTTGCCAATGGGGGAGTCGAAACGAAAGTTGCCGACCTCGTCTCGAATGGCCGCCTTCTCTTCCTTGCTGCAGATCGACAGGCTGGTGAACGCTTGGGCAGCTTCGAGCGCCGACTTCTGGGTGAAGTACACGACATACACGGGAGCGCGGTCGAGCCCGAGCAACGACTCGACCGTCTCGTGGATGGCAGTGGTCTGCCAGGCGAAGTCGAGCGGCACCGGGCGTTCGGTGCTCGACACGGTGACGGCGTCTCGCCCCGTTCGTTCGAGCAGTTCTTCTTCGAACCGAGCGGTTGGGCCCAGCGTGGCCGACATCAACAAGAACTGCACTTGGGGCATCTGCAGCAGTGGTACCTGCCAGGCCCAACCACGTTGGGGGTCGGCGTAGTAGTGAAACTCGTCGGCGACGACCAGGCCGATGTCGGCACTGGCACCTTGACGCAATGCAATGTTGGCCAAGATCTCCTGGGTGCAGCAGATGATGGGTGCGTCAGCGTTTACCGCGGCGTCGCCGGTGACCATGCCGACATTGTCCGAGCCGAACTCGCGGCTAAGCGCAAAGAACTTCTCCGACACGAGGGCCTTGATCGGTGCGGTGTAGTAGCTGCGCTTGCCTTGGGACATCGCTGCGAAGTGGCCGGCCATGGCGACCAGCGACTTACCCGAGCCGGTTGGGGTAGCCAGGATGACGTGGTTGCCCGAGAGCAGTTCGAGGATGGCCTCTTCCTGGGCGGGGTACAGCTCAAGCCCGATGGACGCGGCGTAGTCGATGAACGCGTCGATTAGGTCGTCTGGTTCGGCTCCCGACTGCGGGCGATGGTCGAGGAGAGAGATGGCCGGGCCTAGCGCTCGACGCCGAAGCGCTCGAGCGCGGCCTTTGTGCGGTCGAGCAAGTACTGCGGCACACCAAAGGCATTGTCGGCAGCAGCGCTGCCGCCTCCACCGCCGTCGCCGCTCGAGCTGCCAGCTGCCGCCGCGGCTGCAGCCTCGGCGTCGCGCTCTTGTTGCCAGAAGAACTGATCCCATGCGCGCGATTGCACGATGTCGCTGTGGTCGACGTGGCTGAGGAGCTCGCCGTTCTCGAACCGAACCCAGTAGCGCAGCCAGGTGACGCCGTTCGACAGTGCGACTTTGCCCTCGGTGCCCTTGGGAACGTTGGGAAGGTCGACGGTTGCTTTGACTTTGGCGCCGGCGCGAATCCGCTGTTGGAGATCGATGGTCTTGGCCATGGGGACAGGCTAACGGCCCGACGCCACAGACTCGGACTTCGGCGCCGGATTCAAAAGGGAATTTCGCGGCGCTGAGCCGGGGTTTGGGGGGCATGACCCGTCGTTACCTCCCGTCTGTCCTGCTGTTGATGGCACTCGTTGCCTCGGCATGTTCAAGTTCGTCGCCAACCGTCGCTGCTCCTAGTTCTGATGCAGCGGCTGCGGAGTCTGGCGATTCGCCCGAGTCGGGTGACTCGGGCGACGATCCGCAGACGGCTCCCGCTGATGACTCGGTGACGACCACAACAGTTCTTACCGTCACGGGGCCAACGACCACGTTTGTTCCCGATCTCGATGTCGACTTCGCCATCGACGGTGGAGCCGAGTTCGATCCCGACGCCGTCGAAGGTCTGATAGTCGAAGACGACCCCGAGCGGGGCGCCCTTGAACGGTACGTCGATTGGCCAACCGATTGGACCCGACGAACCGTCGAAGACTGGAACGAATTCGGCGCTGGCCTGCAAGCAACCGACCCTCGCGACGGAATTCCGCCGATCGACACTCCGGTATTTGAGTCGCCTGCGTTGGCTTCCCAGTGGCTTGGCAGCCGAGAGCCTGGCGCCCTTGTGCAGCTCAACGGCGAGGCTCGCTTTTACCCGCTGTCGATCATGACCCGCCACGAGATTGTCAACGATGCCTTTGGCGACATCCCAGTTGCAGTCACGTTCTGCCCGCTGTGCAACACCGCCATTGCCTTTGACCGTCGGGTCAACGGTGAGGTGCTTCGCCTCGGTGTGTCGGGCTTGCTACGCAATAGCGATCTCGTGATGTGGGACGACAAGACGACCTCGCTATGGCAGCAAATCACCGGCGATGGAGTCATTGGCACCTACGCGGGTGCCCAGCTCGAAAGCGTGCCGACTTCGATTGTCTCGTTTGCCCAGTTCGCAGAGAACTTCCCCGAAGGCAAGTCGCTTGCAGCCGAGTCCGGTTTTGGACGTACTGCCTATGGGTCGAACCCGTACCAGGGCTACTCGTCATCGGCCCGCCCGTTCCTGTTCTCGGGTGAAACCGACGACCGGCTCGAGCCCCTCGCTCGGGTCATCGGCGTCACATCTGGAGACGTCGCCGCGTCGTACTCGTTCGCACGGCTCCAAGCCGAGAGCGTCGTCAACGACGAAGTTGATGGGGTGCCGCTTGTGGTGTTCCACGCTGGCGACACCGCCGACGCGCTCGACGCTGGTGCAATCGCCATCTCGAATGCGATTGGCTCGGCGATTGCCCATGACCCCGTGCTCGATGGTCAGACGTTGACGTTCGCCGCCAACGACGATGAGACCTTCACCGACGACCAGACCGGTTCGACCTGGAACGTGCTCGGACGTGCCGTCGACGGCGAACTCGCTGGCCAGCAGTTGGCGCCGGTAGAGCACCGAAACGAGTTCTGGTTTGCATGGCAGGCGTTCTTCGGCCCCGAGTCGCTTCGCCAGTAGGTACTCCCGCGCCCATCTCCCGACTTGCACATCTGCGCTGAGGTTCTACCCTCGGCGTAGGGGCGGACACACCTACTGGCGGTTGAGGGGGATGCGAAATGACTCGTACACACAGGGCAGCGTTCATCGCTGTTGTCCTTGCGACACTGCTTGCGCTTTCGGCGCCCGCGGCCGCGCACGACCCGATCTTTTTGACCGACGAGCAAAGCACCCCTGAAACCGGCCCGTATTTTCCTGACGGGTCGATCTCGTGGGCGATCTACGGCAGCGTGCTCGACGACGGCGATACCCGTGGCTTCGAGTTCGACCTGCGCGACGGCGACGAGCTTTACATCAGCCTCCTCATTCCCAACCTCGACCCCGAGCTCGGGCTCAGCGTCGATGAACTGCCAACGATGGACATCATCTTCCCCGATGGCAGCGTGCAAACTGTCGAACCAGTACCCGGCGAAATCTTCGACGAACCGTTTTCGGGAACCAGCTACGTCACGCTCTACGAAGACCGTCAGCCGGCCCAGGCTGGCCGCCATCAGGTTGTGGTGAACGGGCACGCTCCGTCCCGTTTCTCGGTAGCGGTGGGCGAGACCGAGGAGTTCGGCACCCCCGCCGAGCGCACGATCGACCGTCCCGACGGTTTCCTGGAGTTTGGGGCACCTCTGAATGCCTGGTGGACCACACCGCCCGGCGCTGACGCACCGGTTGACACCGGCGAGGAAGAACTGACGATCGATGTCGAGGGAGCCGAGGAAGCGCTGGCTGAGATCGCTGCGGCTGAAGAGGCCGAGGCAGCTGCCGCCACTGGCGAAGACTCAGGCGATGCAACCCCGCAGGGCGATGCTCCGGTGGCCGCGGGCGAGCCTGCCGAGGAGGTCATCGAGACCGAAGTCGCTGGCGCCGTCGAAGTTGCCGAGGACGACGCTGCCGAGGACGCTGCTAATGATGATGCTGCCGAGGTCGCAGCAGCACCCATCGATTCTGAAGGTGGCGGATCACCAACGTGGGTCATCCCAGTTGTGCTTCTTGTGCTCGTAGGCGGGTTCGTGGGCGGCCGCGTTATGTTCGGCAAGTCATGAACCGGCGTAGGGGTCTTGCTGCACTCTTGATCCTTGCGATCTCGGTGGTTGCCTTCGCTCAACCCGCAGCAGCTCACGAGACCGAGCAGCCCTACGCCTACCTGTTCGTTAGCGAGACAACCGTCGATGGCCGTCTCGAGCTGTCGATCAACGATGTCGGTGAGGTACTTGGCATCGACGTGTCGGGCACCGATGCTGAGACCGAGGCCAACCTGCGGGCGGCCAGCGCCGAGCTCACGGCCTATGCCGACGCAAACTTCGCGGTCGGAGATGGCGAGAGCGAATGGCCGATCGAGTGGGGGCGCGTCGACCTGTTCCGCGAGAACAGCACCCTCGCGTTCGCCATCATTCAGTACAAGGCGGTAGTTCCCGACGGTGCGGTGCCGTCCGATCTCGACGTTCGGTTCGAGCCATTCCTCGACGAGATCGACGGACGCGACGGGTTGCTACTGGTCAACGGCGGGTTCGAAAACGGCGAGTTCATTCGCGATCGAGAGAAGCTGCAGACGTTCACGAATGACAGCCGCACCCAGGGCGTCGATCTCGAGGTTGATTCGGGCTGGGACACGGTCAAGAGCGGGGTCACGTTGGGCATCGACCACATCCGTACCGGACCCGACCACATCTTGTTTGTGCTTGCTCTGCTGCTGCCATCGGTGCTCGTGTTCCGTGACCGGTGGGAGCCTGCGACCGGCTTCCGTTCGTCGCTATGGCGCGTGCTCAAGATCGCCACATTCTTTACGATCGCCCACTCGATCACCTTCACGCTCGCAGGTCTCGACCTCATGCCACTGCCCCCATCGAAGCTCACCGAGACCATCATCGCGGCCTCCATTGCGGGGGCGGCGCTACATAACCTCAAGCCGATCTGGCCGAACCGAGAGTGGGCCTTGGCCTTCGTGTTTGGACTGTTTCATGGCATGGGTTTTGCTGGCTTGGTCGACAACCTCGAGGTCTCCAAAGGTACTCAGCTTCTGTCGCTGCTCGGTCGAAACATCGGCATTGAGATCGGCCAGGTCGTCGTCATCTTGATTCTGTTCCCAGCGCTGTTCTTGTTGCGCCGCACGTCGGCCTACGAACCGGTGCTCAAGGCCGGATCGATTTTGCTGTCGGTGCTGGCCATCGGCTGGATGATCGAGCGCATCTTCGAAACCGACCTGGGCACCAACAGCGTCGTCGAGTCGTTCGCGAGCTCGCCGAACGGATACATCGTGTGCGCAGTGGCAACCTTGATCGCCGGAGGCCTCTACCTACGGGCACGCGAACGAAACGAACTTATCCCGCTGCCCTAGCCTCTAACTGACATCCGGGGTCAGACCCCCGATGTCAGAAACCGACGCGGTTCTTAGAGGTAGGTGCCGGGCCGGCTGGCTGCGTCGATTGCCTCGGCGGGAGCACCGCTGGGCGTGGCGCCCGGTGGCAGGCCCTGTGGGCCGCCCGCAGCACGTGCTTGGAGCTGCTGAAGCTGCTGCATCGCGGCTGCCTGCTGTGCCATCGCCATGGCCTGGAAGCCCTGGTGAAGGCCTTGCAACCAACCCACAAGCTGGGCCTGCGCAATACGAAGCTCGCCCTCTGATGGAGGTTCGCCGTCGTCGTTGAAACGAAGCTGAAATTCTTTGAGCTCGTCGAGCAGATCTTCGCTCATCGTGTCTTCGAGCGCTTCCATTGTTTCGCTGTGGATGTTGGCGAGAAGGGTGCGTCCTGCATCGTCGAGCGGCGCTTCGCGGGCTTCGGTCATTAGCGACTGGGTCATCGTGCCAAGGCGGATGAGCTTGGCTGCATCGGTGATGACCGCGCCGTCATTGGCCTCGTCGGCAGCGGGGATATTGGTGGCTGGTTCAGGCGTGATGTCACTCATAGAAGAGAGTGTAGGCGCCATATCGCACATGTTCTGCGCAAAGGTTTTTCGTTGTTTGGTCGATACTGCAAGTATGGCTGTTCGTGGACTACTCCTCGCTTTGGCACTGCTCGCGTCTGCGTGTTCGAGCGAGCCTGGCCCACAGCCGCAGCTCCCCGGCGATGTCGAGGAGATCGAAGACAGCTCGGAGAACTCAGCTAGAGCCGACAACAACGTTACGAGCGAGGAACGCGGGGATGCCTCGACGGCTGGTCGCACGCTGGCCGAACCCGCAGGGACCATCGACGGCGCGAGCGCCGATGAGGATCTCCCAGAGGGTCTCGCATTCGAATCGAACAACGCAGACCCGAATGAGCCCGCCGACACGCCCAGCAGAGCGGACAGCGAAACGCCCGACGATCCTGCGGAACCCGCCACGACTACGGCGCCGAGCGAGCCGTTGACCGAGTTCGACGAGCTGGTGAACGAACTCATTGCCTTCGTCGAAGCAGAGCGCGGATACCAGTTCAGCTCGCGTCCATCGATTGAAGTTCTCGACAGTGCTGAGTTTGGTGCTGCGTGGTCCACGCTCATTGCTGAGGACTACGCCAGCAACACCTCCGACTACATCAATTACACCGACATCTACCGCGCTATGGGCATCATCGAGGGCGACCGGAGCCTCGAGGAAATCTGGCAGCGGTTCGGCGATGCGGGCGTCATTGGTTACTACGACCACGACAGCGCGAGCATCAAGCTGCGCTCGGGTGAGATCAATGCCTTCACCGAGACCGTGCTTGTCCACGAACTGGTTCACGCCTTGGAAGACCAGGTCTTCGACATCGACAGGCCCGAGTACGGCGATGCCCAGAACGAGCTCGAGTGGACGTTCTCTGCGCTGATCGAGGGTTCGGCCCGCCGGGTCGAGTCCCAATATCGGGCCACGTTCTCCAGCGCGAAGCTCGAGGAAGAAGCTGCGGCCCGCCGGGCATTGCCTCGAACGGTGTCACTCACCGAGTTCAACTCGTCCTTCCTCGAGCTCCAATTTGGTCGCTATCGCTACGGCGAAACATTTGCCACCGCGCTGTGGGACGACGGAGAAGGAACCCTCGATGACGCGTTCGAGGAGCCACCAGCAACGTCAGAAGCAATCCTCGACCCCAACGGCTTCCTTTCCGGGTCTCCAACACCAACCTTGAAGAACCCGCCCGCCGATGGAGAAGTCTTCGAAGCCGGAGTGTGGGGCCAGGCTGGGTGGGCATCGATTCTGAGCGACCTCACCGACCGCACCGAAGCGCTGGGCATAGCCGACGGCTGGAATGGCGACTCGTTCGTTGCCTGGCGCCAAGGTAGCCAGACGTGCGTGCGAAGCCATATCGCAGCCGATACCCCCGACGAGCTCGACGACTATGCCGCTGCACTCGAACAGTGGGCTGGCCTCGGAGACGGCCGGGAGGTCTTCTACCCAACCGCTGATCTCATCCGGGTCACCGCCTGCGCCTAGCGAAACTCAACAAATTCGGGTGGAGAGTCGAGAGTTTTAGGCGCATTTCCGATACCGTTTCGGCCGTGGCAATGCTCGATGGTGATCCAGACCTGAATCCGCTCAACGGTCAAGCGCGGCCGTTCTCTGACTGGCTGACGACGTTCCCGATGTTGGTCGGTGCGATCGACCCGTACACCCACGAGAGCTCGTGGTTGCTCGACACGGTCAAGCGCGTCTTCCATCACTACAAGGGCGCCGGCGTCCGGGTTGCTTGGCTCGCTACGGCTCCCGAAGATGGCGTGAAGTCGTTCCTCGGGCCATACGCCGAAGAGTTCCTCACGTTCTCCGACCCCGATCGCGCCGCGGTCAAGGCACTTGGGCTGTCCACCCTTCCGGCGCTCGCATTGGTTCGCCAGGACGGCACAATCATCGATTCCGCCGAGGGCTGGAACCCGGCGGCGTGGCGAGCAATCACCGACACGCTGGCCGAGCAAACCGGATGGACCGCACTCGGTGTGCCTGGCCCAAAGGACCCGGCGCCATACGCGGGTACCGCCGTCTGAGCAACGCTGTACTATTTGGGCCATGCACCCAATTGAGCGACTTCGGTATGTAGCTCGCGCTGGTTCTGCGCCCGACCGGATCTTGGTCGCCGAATCGCTACCGGCGTTTGGTGCCTTCGCCCGCAAGCCACAGATGCTGCTGGTGGCTGTTCGTCAGCTGATCTCTCGTCAGCCTGATTCGCCTGGGTTGTTGGCGCTCGGTGCGCACATGATGCACGCGCTCGACCCCCTCGAGGCCGGGTGGGATTTCTCCGACGCACTAAACGAAGACCGCACCGCAGATATCGCCGAGACGATCGCGGTCACCGAGTCGGGTGGTACCGATGTCATCGATTCGATCGCATCAGGTCGAACCTCGGACGGCGACATCGAGGTCATCTGTCCGTTGGGCACAACTGCGTGGGTTGAACAAGCGCGTTCAGCTGGCCGGTCGGTGGTCATCGTGACGCCATTGGGCTCTCGGCTGCCGCCGATGTTGTGGGCCAGCTATCTCGAACGGATTGAGAGCTCAGATGGTCAAGCCACCGAACGTTTGGCGCTCGATATGTTCGATGACCTGATTGGCCCCGAGGGGCTCGCAGCGACGACTACGTGGTCGCCCGATTGCCCTGATGTTGCTGAGATTGCCCGTCTCTAACGTCGATTTGGTCAGCAATGTCGATTTGGTCAGCAACGTCAATAACCGGTGCCTCTTCGAGATTGAGCGCGCTCTTCACCGCTTGGATCACTCGCGCTTGGTCTGCGTTGCTCATTGAGGACCCACTCGGCAGGCAGAGTCCCGTCGCGAAGTGGGCTTCTGAACCGGCTCCGCCAGTTCGTCCAGCCGAGGTGAACATCGCCTGAAGGTGCATTGGCTTCCAGGTAGGTCGAGCCTCGATGTTGTGCTGTGCGAGAGCATCACAAACTGCAGTTGGGCTTGGGTGAAGTGATGGGTCGAGGTGCGCAACGCTGAGCCAGCCGTTGCCAAATCCGTCCGTCGATTGTGACGCGAATCGGACTCCGTCGATCGTGCCGAGCTCTTCGGCGTAGCGGCGGTGGATAGCCCGGGTGTGGCTCATCATCGAGTCGAGCCGTTCGAGCTGGGCAATGCCAACAGCGGCGGAAAGGTTCGAGAGTCGGTAGGCGTAGCCAATCGCGTCATGTTCGAAGTGCCGGACTGGTTGGCGAGCTTGGCAGGCGAGGTGCTTAGCCTTCGCGATGAGGTCGGCTGGGCCGACAAGGGCTCCGCCGCCGCCGGTCGTCACGAGCTTGTTGCCATTGAAGCTGAAGGCAGCCACAGTGCCGAACGAACCTGCCGGATTGCCGAGGTGGCTTGCTCCGATGGCTTCGGCTGCGTCTTCGATGATCGGCACGTCATACCGTTCGCAGATCGCGTTGATGGTCGTGTAGTCGGCGCAGACGCCGTAGAGGTCGACGACTATGAGCGCTGCAGCACGGTGGCCGGCCGAGTCCAGCGATGAGAGTGCGTGAACGAGTGATTCGGCGTCGAGGTTGCCGCTGACCGGGTCGCAGTCAACGAAGTGTGGAGTTGCCCCGACGTACTCGATGACGTTTGCGCAGGCCACGAAGGTCACCGATGGGCAAAGAACAATGTCACCGGGTCCGATGTCCATGACGAGCAAGGCAAGGTGAAGAGCAGCGGTGCCACTGGTGACAGCGACCGCAGCCTCGGTGTGGGCGATCGAGCGCAGGCGCGCTTCGAACTCGTCGAGCGCAGGTCCGACCGGGGCGATCCAGTTCGAGTCGAAGGCCTCGAGCAGCACGTTGCGTTCGCGCTCGGTCATGTGCGGAGCTGAGAGATGGATGGGCTCGGCAGGGGTTGCTGGATTGAACACGTAGGCCTCCGGACAGGGGTCGATGTACCCATCTCCATCGGTCGAAGCCTTGCCCCGTTGAGTTGTGGCGCCGAGTTGTGGCACAGTGCGAACTTGCCCACGAAACCCCACACCCAAGCTGCTCCACCTGGAGCGGACGGCCGATTTGTCGAGCTGGTCCGGGAGTGGTGGCCCGAGGTTGCTCGGGACTTGCCATGGCGAGCGTCGCGCGACCCGTGGGAGGTGCTCGTCAGTGAGGTGATGGCCCAGCAAACCCAGGTGGATCGCGTTATCCCCAAGTGGAAGGCCTTTCTTAAGCGATTCCCTACCGTCGAGACGGCAGCCGCTGCAACGGCGGGGGAGCTGATTGAGCTTTGGGATGGGTTGGGGTACAACCGACGGGCATTGAACCTGCACCGATGCGCCGAAACCGTCGTGGCCGACTACGAGGGTGAGTTTCCAGAAACGGTGGCCGAGCTCATGGCGCTTCCAGGCATCGGGCCATACACGGCTCGAGCGATTCTGGCGTTCGCGTTCGAACACGACGTCGCCGTTGTGGACACCAACGTCGGGCGCGTGCTGGCACGCCTGAACGCGCGGACGCTTTCGGCTAACGAGGCCCAGGGGCTCGCCGACGAGCTGGTGCCCACGGCCGCCGGCTGGGAGTGGAATCAGGCGATCCTCGACTTTGGCGCGATGGTCTGCACGAAGCGGTCGCCGGAGTGTTCGCAGTGTCCGGCTCGATCGGTGTGCAAATGGTCGGGGGAAGGCGCCGACCCGGCGGTCGGGTCAGCGGGCGTTAGCTCCACGCAGGCCGTGTTTGCCGGCTCTGACAGACAGGCACGAGGCGAGCTGGTCCGTCAGCTGCGCAGCGGGCCCGTGCTGGTCGTCGACGTTGCTGAGGTCTTTGGGTTCGACGACACCGAGCGAACCAACCGCGTGCTGAGGTCGCTGTTTCGAGACGGCCTCGTCGTCGAAGAGGACGGCCGGCTGACGCTTCCGTAGGCCGTAGCGGCAATAACGGCCTCGAACGCGCAGCGCGTCAACTTCGTCACAACGTCTTACCGATGCTCGTTTGCCGCCGTATTCTCATAAATACCGATGAGCTAACCGATGGACGACCACGGTCCATTCACACAAGAGGGGGGACAATGCAGGCTGGAGTAACGGTGTCGTTCTACGGCGTACGCGGTTCCACTCCTTGTCACTGCAAATCCATGGCTCGGGTCGGCGGCAACACCTCGTGTGTGGTCATCCAACGCGACGGCGAGAAGCCGATCATCTGCGACGCTGGCACTGGGCTTCGCTTCTTCGGCCTCGACATGGGCGCTGATTCCTTCGACGGCACCGTGCTCATCAGCCACCTTCACTGGGATCACGTGCAGGGATTGCCATTCTTCCCGCAGCTCTTGAACTCCGATTCTGCCGCAACCGTTTATGGGCCTCCTGAGGACGACATGTCGTTCGAGGAGGCACTTTCTGGTTTTGTGCGGCCTCCGTACTTCCCGGTTCGGCTGTCCACTCTGCCCGGCGACCTTGCCTTCACCGATCTGGCGAATGACACCGTCTCGGTGGACGGCGCATCAATCACCGCCCGTCCAGTGCCCCACAGCGGCAACACAAACGGCTACCGCATCGAATGGCCAGACTTCTCCGTGGCGTACATTCCTGACCATCAGGAGCCTGCAGACGGCACCTCAATCGCCCCTGGGGTGAAAGAGCTAGTCGACGGTGTCGATCTGGTGATCCACGACGCCCAGTTCACGTCAGAACTGCTGGCCAAGCGCTCTGACTGGGGCCATTGCACGCCCACGTATGCACTGCACATCGCCGAGACCTGTGGCGCCGCGAAGCTAGCGATGTTCCACCACGATCCGCTGCACAGCGACGACGTGGTCGACGCCCTCCTGGCCGAGACCCAAAGCCAAGCCACCAGCTGCGAAGTCCTAGCAGCAACAGAAGGCCTAAAACTCAGCTTCTGAGTTTCCCGGGCTGCGCCCTCCAGGGCTCAAATCCGTACGCAGGGACTCGCTGCGCTCGTAGGGCTCCCTCGACCTCGCGCCTGCTGCGCCAGAGGCGGAGCCTGGTCGCTCGTCCCTCACTCCCGCACGCGGCTTCGCATTCCTCTATGCGTATAAGCGACGGCACAGGGGAACCCGACAACTGACGCTCTTTAGGTACCAGGCTCCTAATCGCAAAAACGAACGTGGTACCTTTCGGCAAAAAGGTACCAGGTTCGTTTCGTTGGGTGATCGACGAATACCAGCGGAAAGGCGAAAAGGTCTGAGGGCACTACGCAATGACCGACCGCGACAGCGGAGCTTGCTCCAGCTAAACGCGTGAGCTTGTATACGCACAAAGGACTCGCCAGTTCCCGAAGGAGTGAGGGACGAACGACTGGACGCCGCCTCAGGCGCAGCCGCAGAGTGTCCGGAGCGAAGCGGAGGATGCGACTGCCGGGAGCGAGGAACGAGCGGGAAATATCGCGATCGCCAACCGCCGGCTGTTACCGGCGATGCCGATTGGCGATCGCGGCTACGTAGGCGTGTTCGTGGACTTCACCGGTGCGGCGTGGCGCGTAGCGGTCGTCGAGCTCGGAAGCGAGCATCTTGGCGCCGAAGAGTTCTTCGTCGTGGGCTTGTTCGATAAGGCCGAACAGCTCGGCGAGCGCTGAGGTGTCGCCGGTTGAGTAGACCCGACGGCCGTCAGAACCCGTGGTCGTGTTCAGAATTTCACAGTGTGGTGGGATGTCACTAGCGATGATCGGCAGTGCAGCGCGGCCGGCTTCGATGAGTGCCGTGGGCAAGCCTTCAAGATGTGACGATGTAACGAACGCTCCAGCGTTGGTCAGCATCTCGGCAAGTTCTTCGCCGTACAGCGGACCGGTGAAGATGATGTTGTCGTTGCCTTCGGCGAGATCGTGAAGGTGCTTGACGTAGCTTTCGGTGCCAGCTGCGCCGCCAATGATGACGAGTGGCATGTCGGTCATTGCCGCGTTGTACGCCTGAACAGTCTCGTGAGGTGCTTTTTCGGGGACGAGTCGTCCCACCGACACGAAGTAGCGCTGAGGTTGCAGTCCGAAGCGTTCGAGTGTCGACCCGGCCGAGACCTCGGCGATTGGGTGTGTCGAGTTAGGGACAACAGTGGTGCTACGTCGGAATTCGTCGGCGTATTCGTTGGCCAGTGTTTGGGATACGACGAGGGTCGAGTGCGGCACGCGGGCCGAGATGGTGGCAGCGAAGCGCAGAAGGGTTCGTGTGGCCCGACTCCATTTGTCTCGCTTGTCGTCACGTCCATGGACGGTTACGACGACGGTTGACTTTGTCAGCAGACGGGAGATGATCGACATCATGCCTGGGCCGAGTGCGTGGAAGTGGATGATGTCGAAGTCACGGCCGATGCAGTAGATGGCGGACCGAAGTGCGTGGATCATTGCGCCGACGCCAGGTGACTTCGATGCGGGCAGGTATACGAGCTTGACGCCATCGATCATCGGGGGATGAACGTCATAGTCCTCGGAGCGGCAAAAGACGGTGACTTGATGGCCGCGAGAGACCAACTGGCGAGCTAGTACATCGACGACGGTTTCGACCCCGCCATAGTTCGCGGGCATACCGCGGGTGCCCACCATTGCTATTCGCAAACTGTCCGTCTTGCGCCGTTTAATCACATCAGTCCTGTTGAAGTTGGTAACAGTACCGAACGTACGTCATCGAACCCGGCCTGCCGAGAGCACGGAAGACCCAATCAGCTAGGTCAAATTGACTATGAGGAACCATGCTCGTCACCCGATTTGCCGCATCACCTTGGCATAGCGGGCGCTGCGTTCAACGTAGCTCGCAGCGTTCAAGAGGTTGAGTTCAACCGAGTTCGCATCTTCGCGAATTTTTGCGGGAACGCCGAGCGCCATGGCGTTGGGTGGGATCGTGCGGCCGCCAGGCACCAGTGCGTTTGCTCCAACGAGTGCACCGCTTGACACGATGGTGCCGTGGAGGATGACCGACCCGGAGCCAGCGAGGGACGCATCCTCAAGCGTGCAGCCCTCAAGGTGGGCGTTGTGCCCAATCGTGCAGTCATTTCCGACGGTCGTTGGGAAGTCGTGGGTGCAGTGGAGCACTGCTCCGTCTTGAACCGATGTGCGCTCGCCAATGGTGATGGTGTTGTCGTCGGCGCGGATGACGGTTCCTGGCCAAACCGATGAATTTGCGCCCAAAATCACCCGTCCAATCAGGACAGCTTCGGGGTGGACATAGGCATCTGGGTGGATTTGTGGCTCCCATCCGTCTTCGAGCGCATATATCGGCATTCGTTAACGGTAGATGCCGTTTGCCCAGCCGAGAAATCGACTCCCAAGGTTGGGGTTATGTCAGATGATTTCTTGATTCATGTGATGGGAGTCCGAATTGTTCCTTAGCAAGTTACGACTTGTCGTGTTGACGTCTCAAACCGTCTTGAGGCTCAGCAAAAATCTCGCACACGTTTCCGTCATTGTGCTTGATACGAACAACTGGGATGGTCTTTGTCAGGGAAGGGTAAAGACCATCTCAGTTTTCGCGTTTGCTACCAGCCGCGGAGCAGACGGGTTGGTTGCTTGAACTTTTTGGCGACGACCGCAAGGCATTTGAGCTCGTCAGACCGGCTCACACCGGCCGAACGAACGCCGTTGACGTAGCCCTTCATGACCTGGCTTGCGAACGATAGGTCCTTTGCTCCGTGCTGCTTGAGCTGCTCGAAGTCCATGCCGCTTCGGCTGGCGTTGCTACCGTGGCTCCTCGAGCCAAACAGCGGCTCCTGGACCTTGCGGAACGTGCCGCGCATGGCCATCTCGACGAGCAGGGTGCGGTCGCCGCCGTAGAACGCTCCGTGCAAGCGGGTTTGCATCATGACGTCGCGGCGCATGATGCCGAAGATGTAGAAGTTGCGATGGTTGTTGTTGATCACTGCGTCGATTCGCTCGTGCGGGTGCGGCGAGTGAAACCGGTCGTCACCGATCGGTGGCGTCAGCTTGATGGCTTCCATGTAGCCATCTCCGCCGAGGAAGCCTTGGTCCATCTCGAGCATTGGTTCGCTCTTCGGGTCGATGAGCAGTGCGTCACTATGGCCAATGACGACGTCGGGGTCGGCGTCCATCATGGCAATGACCTTTGACAGATAGCCCGGTTCGATCCGGTCGTCGGCGGCAGCCCATGTGAAGAGTTCGCCGGTGGTCAAACGAAAGAGCCGATTGAAGTTGGCTGGCCCTCCGACGTTCTCGTCGTTTCGGCTGTACGTCACGCGCGAGTCGGCGTTGACGAACTCGTTGATGATGTCGGGAGTGGCGTCGTCGGAGCAGTTGTCAGACACCACAAGTTCGAAGTCGGTGAAATCCTGCTCGAGGTGGCTACGAATGGCTTCGGCGATGTAGTCGGCGCCGTTGTAGACGGGTACGCCAATCGACAGACGGGGGGAGGGGGTCATGGAGAGCTTTCAGCAGGTTGTCGACGATCGCCTGCGGGCAGCGCCAACTGGGTGAAGTCAGGAGTTGGCTCGCTGGTGGCGCGCTTGCCCCAGGTCAGAACTGCGAGGTAGGCGAATGCGATGTTGAGGTACCACCACACGATGGTGTTGAGCAGCACGTTCTCGGTGATCAGCTGTGCGGCGACCGATAGCAGCGCAGCGATCGAACCAACGCTGATGAGCTTGGTTTGATGGTCAAGCTGGCCCCGTCGTGCCTTCTGCCAGGTTCTCCAACCGGCGATGGTTCCGACGACGAGCACTGCCATAAACCCGACGAAACCGATGATGCCGCCTTCGAGCCAGGCCTGCAGGAAACTGTTGTGCGGGTCTTTGGCGGCGAGCGTCTGGGTTTTGGTGGCGTCGATGCCGATGCCAGTGACCGGCTGGGAGAAGGCAAAGCGTCCCCACAGCTCGTCCCAGTAGCCAATACGCCAACCGAGCGAATCGTCGGTCTTGGCGCCACCGTTAGCGCCGGTAGTGGCAAAGAGGTTGTCGACTCGGCTTCGCACTCCTGGGACTGCCACGCCGACCAACGCTGCGCCGCCAGCGATGACCACAACGAGCTTGCGGTTGATGCGAGCGGCCATGACCAAGGCGCCGATGAGGAAGCTTGCCCAGGCGCCGCGGGCGAAGGTGGCTACCAGCAGGAAGCCACCGAGGCTCGCTGCGGAAATAACGACCAGCTTCTGCTTGACGGCAACGGTGGGGATGATGCTGATTGCGAGCAGCACAACGAACGTGAGGTACGTGGCGAACGTGTTTGGATGGGCGAAGGAACCATCGATTCGGACGAGGCCCGAGCCGCCGGGGTCGAGGGTGCCGGTGAAGAAGAACTGAACGAAGCCGGTGATGACGGGCACGATCATGCCCAGGGCGGTTGCCGCCAAGAGCTTGTAGAGGAAACGGCCGTCGTCGAGTAGGTGTTGTTCGATCGCAAGATAGAGCAGCACGACCGATGCGAGGCCAAAGAGCGCTGCTTGCGACACTCCCCGGTCGACCGAGGTAACAAAGCTCGGCAGGAAGCCCAGGAAGAACGCCATGAACGCAAGCCCCAAGGGTGTTACCCGATTCCAGTTGCCGGTGAATCGGCGGCTGACGAGGTGGAGTGCGGTCACTCCGATGGCGAGGATGCCAAGGATGGCTGATGGTTGGAACGTGCCGAACTGGTCGGCGATTAGGTCGTCGAGCGCGGGCCGTACAGCCAATGTGAGCAGTAGGAACCATTCGTATCGGTACAGGCCGATGAGCCCCATGATCGTCGCGACCATGAGGGTTCCGCCGAGGATGACGAATGGGGTGTCGGGCGACAGCGATTGAAACGCGAACGCCATGGCGAGGCCAGCGACGATGGCTGCGAGCACTACAAGAATCGATGCGGGCCCAGGCAGTGGCGCCGGTAGTTCAGGCTGGTCGGACTCGTGCTCGGCCCGGATCGAAACACGATCTCGGGAACGCGAGGACGAAACGGTTGTCATGACGGCGGCGCGTCAAAGGCCAGCGGGTAGCCCCAGTGAGTTAGGTGGCGAGCTAGCTCGGCTTCGAGCTGGCGCTGTTGTAGCTCGGTGAGGTCGCGGCGCCATTTCTCGTTGGTGTTGCGGAATCCGAAATCGATGACCGACTGGTTGAAGTCGTCGGTGTAGTCGAGATCGCAATAGTCGGTGACGGCTCGGAACGTGCCGGTCGGGTCGTCACAGAGATCTTCGTAGCGGATCTCGAGGAATCGTTCGCTTGGGATCTTGGCCGTTGCTTCCACCATTGCATCGAACATATCGGAAAGTTCCATGGCACCGAGGGTCACGAAGGACTGTCCGCTGGCTTCCCAACGGGCCTTCTGCTCGGGGGTCATATCGAGCCCCCGCCATCCCTTTGTGCCCTTCCAACCTTCCCAGAAGTCGATCTGCATGATCGAGTTCACGACCGCACGTCCGTCGCGCACGACATGAATGAACTTGGCGTCGGGGAAAGCGACGTTGAGGTAGCCCACGCGGGGCCAACCGGTGATCTTGTGGAGTGGGGTAGGGCGCTCGTCGATTGTGAGGCGTTCGACGGCCTGCTGCAGGTTGCTCTTTGTCTTCTCGGTGAGGTCGGTGTCGAGCAGGTCGCGGAACGGTTCGCTAAAGCCGGGGGCGATGCGCTCCCAGTAGGCGTAGGCCTCGCTTGGCTTGAGATGCCCGCGTTCGATGATGCCGCGCTTCAAGGCGGTGCCGACGAGTGGGTTGTCGAGCCCTTTGAGCACTGCCGAATTCAGCTTTTCAGCTGATGGCATGACGTCGAGGATCTTCGAGACCCAAGACACGTGCGGGTGGCGGGCAAAGGCGTGGTGGAACGCGGTGGAGCCACTTCGACCCGCCCCGACGATAAAGATCGGAGGATTCGTCGCCATGATCAGCCTGCTTTGCTACTGGCGTCGCGTCCCCAACGGCCATCTTTGGAACGCTTCTTCGACTTCGGTTCGTCGTCGGGGTCGTCATCTTCGACGATGACCTCTTCGTCATCGACTTCTGCGAGAATGTCGTCGCCAATGTCGGCGGGATCGAGCTCTTCTTCGTCGACCACAACCAGAGGGGTGACCTTGCCTTCGGGAAGTGCTGGCTGCGCACTTGCTTCGAGCACTCCAGCCGGTTCGAAGTCGTCCGCACGACGCATCTGATCGGCCTCGGGCTTCTTGCGAAGCGCGTCCCATATGACGAAGAGCAAGATGACTGCGAGCGCTGCAGGAACTGCGAACAACAAAAGGCCGGTGAGCAGGCCAGCAATTCGTGAGGTCTCTTCGGTAACGACCTCGGAGATGATGAGCGCGTCGTCGCGTTCGGTTTCGACGAGTGCGAGCGCCGCCCGGGCGTCTCTGATGTCGTTGTTGCGATCGCCCAAGCGCTGGTTGAGGGCGTCAAGGGCTGCTGATTCGTTTTGGAATTGACGCTGGATGGGGGCGAGTTCGGTGACCCGGTCACGGAGCTCTTGAAGCGGCGGATCTGGCTCGGGCTCTTCGACCAAGCTCGTGGTGCCATCGCCGTTGTCCCGAGGGATCTGTGGAGGGTTGCTGTTTCGCTCTTCACGAGCGATCACTCGCTGAACCGCTGTGTCGTACGCGATCTGTGGGTTGAGGCCGCCGGCCAAGCGGGTGAGCTCGGCTACGTCGGCTTCGATTTCGGCGATCGAGTCTTCGATCTGATCGGCGCTGGCCACGTGGCCGCCGAGGACCTTGTTGAGGGTGACGGTCATGGCTTCGATGCCGGTCTCAACTGCCACCAGCTGAGCTTCTTCGGCGACTTCGGAAACGACGTTGATGTCGACGTTGGCCAGGGTCGAACCAGACTGGCCCACGGTGATCATGTAGTCGTCTTCTTCGACGAGGCCGGTGCGGATTTCGACGGCTCGAATGACCTGTGGGAACTGGGCCGTCTGAGCAATTTCTTCAACGAAGATGTCGAGCTGTGCCGGGGTGAAATCGTCGTCGGCGATGCGCTGGGCGTTCAAGGTGTAGCGGGCCTGAAATTCCGCTGGTGCGCTGAGCGCGAGGAACAGCCCGACCGCACCAGCAAGCCCCGCGATGAGCGCGAGAACAAGCGGCCGCCACCCTGTCAAATGCAGGAAGGAGGAGAGCTCCCCTGAACTTTCTGTATCGCCTTCGGTCATTCCGAATTCTTTCCTCACACGCCGTCAAGTCAGGCTATTCCCACAACCACATGGTGTGTTAATTACGATCCAAATTTGTGTTTTAGATGCGTCTCGTGGAATTAGTTTCGGCTGCTGCTCCCGCCACCATAAGTCAAAATAGGAGCTCGTTGCTGGGCAAGATGGCCCGGATTCCCAACGTTTTCACTACTTTGAGACCAATGGCACACAACCGAGGTCCATACGACCTGAGTCAGGATGAACACGCGGAGTGAAATTGCGCGTAAAACCGTGTCGATTTGGTGAGCGTGAGGCAGCGAAAACTTGGCTAGCCGTCGAGGCCGAGCGCGGTGTGTGCGGCCGCGACCGCAGTTGCGATTTGGGCTCGCTGGTCAGCGGTGATTGCTTCAGCGTGAAGATTCATCGCCGAGTCAGTCATGGGTTCGAGGAGTTCGTAGGCGGCATGATCCGAGTCGGTCAGTTTGAGCGACTCTTTGTAGCCGAACATTTCGAGGTCGTTCGGGCGCTTGATTTGGTGAGCAGCTCGCGACCCGAGCCCGGTGGCAGCCAACGCGGCGAGGTGGACGCTGCCGCGAAGTTCGCGCATAAGAACTGCCTGGTGCATGAAGGCCTCGGCAGGGGAGTCGGGAACGTCGAGCGCCAGGAACCCGGCGAAGAGCGGGAGGGCGCTGCGGTCGACCTGTGCGGCGAGCTCGCCCATCGATGCTGCAGCTTCGGCCAACCCATCGACGTCGCCAAGCGCTTCGGCACCTAAGCGGTAGGACACGCCCATTTGTGCCTGCGCAGCGTCGACGACGTTGCAGCGCTCCTTGCTGGTGGTCCACATCTTGTCGACCAGCCCTGGCTCGAAGTAACCAAACGCCGAGAGCATCACGTCAGTGCTCACCTCGCCGAGCACTCCAGCGCGACCACAGAAGTAGAAGCGGAACCCATCGATACCCAACCCCTCGGCTGCTTCCTTCGCGTACGGGTGGAAGTAGTGAATCGCTCCGATCTTCTGGAGTTGTGGAGCGGTTGCGGCGTTGAATTCCTCAGGCGTCATCCACCGACTCTATAACTGACATCGGGGGTCAGACTCCAGATGTCAGATACGGGATTAGGCGGCGCCGAGTTCTCGGTAGATGTCGAGCAGGCCCTCGAGGTATTGCTCGCGGGCGAAGCGTTCTTCAACGAAGGTTCGGCCGGCTCGGCCCATGTCGCCGAGTTCGCCGTCGCTGAGGTTCTGCATAGTTGTCAGCTGCTCGGCGAACGATGCCGAGCTGCCAGCGGTTGCGAGCAGACCGGTTTCGCCTGGAACGATGAGCTCGGGGATGCCACCCAAGTCCGAGCCAAGCACCGGGGTGCCCACGCCATAGGCCTCTAGCAGCACGACCGGTGCGTTCTCGTAGCACTCCGATGGGAGCACGAGTGCTCGGGCTGCACGGACGATGTCGAACAGTGCGTCGCCGGTTTGGTAACCCGCAAACTCGACGTTTGCGCCGGTGCGCTCGACGAGGGAGCGGAGCTCGTCTTCTTGGGGGCCGGTGCCAACGATCGTTGCGGCGACGCCCGAGTCGGCGACCGCCTGAACGAACGTGAGTAGGCCCTTTTCTTCTGAGAGGCGGCCGACAAATACGAACCGTTCGCCAGCGGAATAGTTCGGGACCATCTCGGACACGTCGACGGCATTTGGGAGGTAGCGGGTCTTGTCGGCCGGGAGGCCCCAGTCGACAAGCTTGTTTGTGTGGAAGTGGCTTGGGAGGATGAACAGGTCGACGTTCTTCTTGTAGCTGCCGATGGCGTTGTGAAGTGTGGTTTC
>CALHTB010000021.1 GCA_938038785.1 uncultured Acidimicrobiales bacterium | reverse complement strand
TGGTGAGCTCATCGATCGCAGCTTCGAGAGCGCTAGCCCTCGTTGAGCCCAGGACTGGATCAGCGAATCGGTGGAACTTGGCTCGGACTTCCTCGTTCGTGAGATGGGCTTCGGGATCGCCGCGTGGCTCATGATCGCGCGAGCGTAATGTGCGGCCGTCGGTCAGTGTGATTGTTGCTCGGGCGTAGCGGTTGCCGGGGAACGCCGAGTTGTGTGCGTCGTCTTCGACGATCGTGACGCGTTCGGCCAGCGATCGAATCTCGGGGTCGGCCAACGCTTCAGCGGTCACTTCTGTTGCACCGAGCTGCCCGCGCACGAGAGCTGCCGCCGTTGGGAACGGCAGGCTGTACTGGGCGTGCTCGGTCGTTGCTGGTGTGGCCGTGGCCAACCGGGCCGCTTCGTGGAATGTCGCTATCTCCATGCCCGCAACGTCCGCTCCGGTGAGGGCGTGCTCAGCTCGCAACGAGAGGACCGCTTCGACGGCAGGCTGAGCCCAACGGCAAACCGGATACGGCTTGAAGTACTGCTCGAAGATGATCCAGCGCTCTCCGAGGTCGGCCCACAACGAGGCGACTGCGGGATCGTTCACGGTGATTGCTGGTGCGCCGGTGAACCCATCGGCCGCGAGGTAGGCCGCTGACACACCGGCCATGGCACCCCAGCCCGAACCGTCTTTCAGCATTGTGGGGTGATCGATGACCCGCATCATCTGGCTGCGCGGCCCGTGGTACTCGGCGATGCCCATGGCCTCGAAAGTGGTTTCCACGTCGAGACCCATCACGCGTGCGCCGAGCGCCGCCACCCCAACTGCTCCCCACGCACCCGAGGTGTGGTAGTCGGACGCGGTCTCATGTAATGCGATTCCCGCTCGAGTCGCTATCTCGTAGCCGACGATGAGGTCGGCCAAAAAGTCGGTTGATGAGGTGCGACCGAGCGCATGGCTCATCGCAAGCAACGCAGGCAGCTGATGACACCCCGTGTGACCCTTGGTGAACTTGTTACCGTCATGGGCATCGATCGAGTCGATGGTCATCCCACCAGCAAGGGCAGCACCCGCGGGACTCACCACACGACCGTCGAACAAAATTGGCGCGCTGGCCGTGCCTGCGCCGAACTGGGCGGTTGCGTGTTCATGGATGATCGACGAAAGCTCGGTGATACGCCCGGCGGCGGCGACGCCAAGAAGATCGAGCAAGCAACGTTGTCCAAACGCCACAACCTCAGCAGGCATGTCATCGAGCGTCGTGTTGTGCAGCCACTCGATGACGTCGTACGGGATAGTGCCGGGGGTGGTCACCGCGGTCTACTGCAGATGCTCGGCGAACAGTGCGGTCGTCTTATCCCAGGAGGTCGTTGCCGCGAGCTCGTGGTAAGTCGGACTCAGCGGCCAGGTGAAGCCGTGATCTGCCCCGTCGAAAATCGCGACCTCGACGTTCTCGAGGTCGGCCACAGCATCGAAGAATGGTTGTTGGAGTTCGATCGACTGAATTTCGTCGGCAGTACCAATTCCGATGTACACCGGTTGCTTCAGCCGAGCAGCGGTGAGATGCGGAGGGTCGGGTTCATAGACGAGGAGCGACGGGTGCCACGTTGCTCCGACCGCGAATCGGTCAGGCAGGCGCATCAACGTACGGAACATCGCACGGGCGCCAAGGCAGAACCCGAGCACACCGAGCTGTTCGTCAGCATCGAGGTCGATAAGGGCGAGTGCATCATCGAGATCGCTTTGGATTTGATCGTCGGTCATCGAGCCCAACATCTCCATGACCTTCGCTCGGGTCTCATCGGTGGCCTCACTGGCCTCCCAACCAAGCATCCGTCCGTGACGGTGATGCAGATCGGGGGTCACGACCCGATATCCCTCGGCGGCGAGCCGTCGGGTGAAGTCGTGGATCGACTGCCGTATACCCGGTGCATCCTGGAAGACAGCAATCGTCGGATGCCGCTGACCATCGTCTGGGTACTTGACCAACACCGCCATCGTCCCGTCGGCGGTCTCAGCGTCGACAATCTCCTCAATAATGTCCATGGTCGAGAACCTAGCGTTTGATGTGGCGGGTGTTACTCAATTACGAGTTCGAAGATGCCCGGTTCGTTGGTATTCGAATCACTAAGGAAGAACAATGCCATGTCCTGTTCGCCGTCGGGATCAGAGACGCCAGCAAAGCGAAGACGAAGTTGTACACGTTCGTCCCCCGCGTCGAGGGCCGTCTGAACCGCATCCGTGGCGTCGCATCGAAACGATGATCCTTCCGGCATCGGGCACGTCACCGTCGGGCCGACCGGCTCAAGGTCGACTACGGCCGGGCTGAACTCGGCGAACTGAACAGGAGCAATCTCGAGCGGACCGAGCGCCTCAAACGGGTTGCCACGAACGGTCAACGCGTCGGAACGTAGTTCGGCGGTCTCGGCGGTTGCGACATCGGCCGGGAACGCGAATGTCAGCCAAATTTGCACCCCGTCGTCAGGCGGAAAATTCGAGTTGAGCTCGTCGCCCGCAAACAACCCGGTACCCATGCCATTGAAGCCCCGCGGGGTGTGTCCTTCGAGCGAGCCACCGTCGTTTGGAATTGTCACCGACGAATCGAGAGCCGTCGCAGAGACAGAGGAGGTTGCTGGCGCGGTTGGGTCGTTGGCGGATTCGCTCGGCACGTCGTCGCTGCCACACGCCGCCAACAGCACCACACCGCCCAACAAAAGCAGAAGTCGGCGCGACCACCGAGCTCGAAACTCAGCGTTGTCCATCGAGAACTCCTTGTGCGATGTAGCGGGCCACGACTTGCTCGACCGAATCGAGCGTGGTTCCGTTGGTGCCCGAGAACATCAGCCGCTCGGGATCGTCAGCGTTGTGGTGCAGCCCGAGCAAATGGCCGATCTCGTGGCTGGTGACCCGCTCATCATGCACCGTCGGCTCATCGACAACGAAGAAGGCTCGGACCCCCGATGGTGCAAACCCATTAACCCCGAAGGCTGAGCTCAAGAAGAAGCCGTTAAACACTCCGGGATCCGAAATCTCGATAGATGAACGAAAGGCGTCGATCAACGGATCGATGTTCCCGTTTGAGACGATTGGAGCCAGCACCGCCGTGGGAACGACGAGATCGCGTACGAGAAGTGGTTCGAAGACAATGTTGGCTTGCGCCCAAATCTCGTTGATGCGCTGACCGATGTCGTCGAGCTCGCCCGAAGTTCGCATCGTTCCCAACTCGCCATCGTCGAGGAGTCGGTGCAACGTGAGCGCGATGACAATGGGCTCTTGACTCGTCGTATCGGCGGCGAGCGCGTCAACGGTCGTCGTGGAGGTTGCGCTTGCCGCCAGCAGGGAATCCCTGTCCGCTCTGCTGGCGGTCCCGCATGCTCCGAGAGTGAGGCCAGCACCTGCTGCGAGAACTGTACGCCGAGCAATCATGAACCGACCGTAGCGGTGAACGCGGGGCCTCATGGTTCGCCGTCACCGATTGCTTCCTTGCGGCGAGCTACGTAGTCATCGAGTGCCTCGCGTCGATCGTCGGGGATGGAAGGCTCGCTGTAGTCGTCGAGCGCGGTTTGCCACACTGCCGTGGCGCGTTGGGTAGCTGTCAGACTGCCGGCTTCTTGCCAGGCGCCGTTGTTCTGCCAGTCGGAAATGAGCGGAGAGTAGAACGCATGCTCATAGCGCTCCAGCGTGTGCTCGTCGCCGAAGAAATGGCCGCCGGTTGGAACTCGCTCCATGGCGTCGAATGCCAGGGCTTCGTCGCTGAGGTCGATCGGGGTCAGGAACTCCATCATCTGCTGGAGCATCTCGACATCGAGCACGAGCTTTTCGTAGCTGGCCTGAAGGCCGCCTTCCATCCAGCCCGCGGCGTGATACAGCAGGTTGGTACCGCCGAGCACACTCCCCCACAGCGACATCTGCGTTTCGTACGCGGCCTGGGCGTCCACGACATTCGATGCGCTCGAGTTCGAGCTGCGGTACGGCAGGCCGTATCGACGGGCGAGTTGCCCCGACACCACGTTGGCTTTGGTGTGTTCGGGGGTACCAAAGGCCGGGGCGCCAGAACGCATGTCGACGTTCGAGGTGAACGATCCGTAGACCACTGGCGCACCGGGCTTGGTGAGTTGAGTGAGTGCAATCCCGAAGAGCGCCTCGGCGTTTTGTTGGGTCAGGCCCGCGGCGAGCGTCACCGGGGTCATCGCTCCCATGAGCGTGAAGGGCGTGACCGACACGACCTGGCCGTTCGACGACATCTCCATCAGGCCATTGGCCATCTCCTCGTCGAACCGACGAGGTGAGTTCACATTGATGACCGTGATAACGCCGGGTGACTCGGCCATCTCCTCGACCGAGATGCCTCGGCTAATCGCCATCATCTCAATGCCGTCTCGGGCCCGACCGCGCCCGATCGACAGTGTGTGAAAGCAGAGGTCCGACAGCGTGAGGTTTGCCAGGTAGGTGTCGAGGTGCCGGTTATTGGCCGGCAGCTCGAGCGGTGATGCCACCTGGTTACCAATGATGTGGATGGCGTTGAAGTAGTGCGCCAGCTTCGTGAAGTTCTTGTAGTCGTCCATGTTCGACGGTCGACGTCCACGGATCTCGTCGTGGATCGACGGTGGGCCTGCGACCAAGCCGAACGCGATTTTGTTGCCGCCAAGCTCGATCTGTTTGGCCTCGTTGCGACTAGTGAGATTGAAGCGGCTCGGCGCCGTCGTCAACGCTTCCTCGATGATGTCGCGACCAACCCGCACGACTTCACCGTCAACTATCGCCCCCGCGTCGGCGAACAGTTGCCGGGCTTCCTCGCTCCACAGTTCGATGCCGAGGTCTTCGAGCACCCGAATCGACGCATTGTGGATTCGGTCGACACCCTCCTCGTCGAGAATCGGTAGTGGTCCGTGAGTCATCTCTACCTGGCGCCACGGGAGCTGACGAACTCGTGGTTCGGTAGCAGTCGAACGTGCTCGTCCTCGTCGGGCCATCAGTACAGGTCCTTCCCTATTTCGGCTGCAGCGCCCGCCAGCAAGCTCTCGACCCTCAATCGCATCTTCGTCGTCGGGAACCGGTAGCTCGGTCCGTAGATGATCAACGCGCTTGTTGCCCGACCTCGATCCGAGACGATGGGAGCAGCGACGCTCGTCAAGCCATCGACGTAGTTGTCGACCGACCAGGAGATCGGTTGACGCCGGGCGACATCAATGGCCTCGTACAACTTCTTCCGTGTGCGAGCGCCGAATGGACCGAGGACGTCAGCTACCTCAGTAGGTGACCAGGTCGACAAAATCGAGATCGCCGAACCGGTCTCTTCGATGGGCCATCGTCGATCGACCCAATCCTGAGCGAACACGGCCTTTGGCGTATCGACTTGGAACACGGTGTGGGTCTCACCAGCGGCGATCACCGACAGACACACAGCCTCGTCGGTAGCTTCAGCCAACCGGCGCGCTGGCGTTCGGGCCGCGTCGATCAACCGGCCGAGCGCTGGCGGTTGCGAGCCGAGGGAACCAAGGGTGGCGCCGAGTGACAGAGACCCGTCACTGGCTCGGTGCACAAGGCCGTGTTCCTCAAGTGCGGCAATGAGCCGCGATGCGGTCGACTTCGGAAGCCCGGCACCGTCACACACCTCAGGCAGCGTCCTCGCCCCCGAACCAAGTGCTTCGAGCACCGCCGCAACCCGATCAACCGCAAGAAGTCCCATCCCGATAGTAAACCACCCAGCGGAACATATCGTCCACTCGTTCCGCTCAGCGGAACCGATGCATCGAAGGGTGCCAGGTACCTTTCGGGCGTTAGGTACCAGGTACCTTTTGGTGAGAGCCGGCCATGGCTGAGCGGAGCTCGCGGAGCGAACATGTAGGCCAGCGCGGATGTGACCAGTAGTGTCGACGCATGACAGACATTGAATTCTGGGTAGATCCGATTTGACCTTGGTGTTGGGTGACGGCTCGTTGGGTCGTCGACGTTGTGCAGCCAGAGCGTGATCTGAATATCACGTGGCAACCGATCAGCTTGCTGTTCAAGAACCAGCCGCCCGAGGACAGCGACTACTTCGCTCCCGTCGAACACACGCACAAACTGTTGCGCGTGTTTGAAGCCGTGAAGGCTGCCGATGGCATGGACGCGGCGTTCCAGTTCTATTGGGAATGCGGTCGCAATATCCATCACGACGGGGTCAGCGATGTAGCCGACGAGGCTGTGTCGGCCGAGCGTCTGCTCTCGAATGCAGGCCTCGACACCGCGCTTGCAGCGGCCTACGACGACGAGTCTTTCGACGCGGTCATCCGCGAAAAAATGGACAAAGGACTTGCCCTGGTCGGACAAGACGTCGGCACACCGATCATTGCCTTCCCCTCTGACTCAGGCAAGATCGGCATCTTTGGCCCGGTCATCAGCCGAGCACCTCAAGGCGACGAAGGTCTCGCTCTCTGGGATGCCATGGTCACCATGAGCACTATGGACGGCTTCTGGGAACTCAAGCGCACCCGCACCGAGGGCCCAAACTTCGGCGAACGCCCCTAACCAAAAATTGCCATTGCGGGCCATCGGACCCGAGGACTATGGTCGTCTTTGTGCTGAGCATGCGGGACAGCACGGTAGGCGGGGGTCATGGCGAGGCTGTTATTTGACGACGTTGTAGGTTGGGCGAAAGATGCGCCCAACAAGGTCGCGGTGTGCGAGGAAGACTCGACATCGACCTATCGAGACCTGCACCGGCGGTCGAACCAGATTGCTCGACTGCTGATCGACCTCGGTGTGGGTGCGGGCGATCGGGTTGCGATCGCCATGCCTAAGGGTGCCGGTGCTATCGCGGCGATGCTTGCCGCGGCCAAGCTCGGAGCACCCTACGTTCCGATCGATCCAGATTCACCAGCGGCAAGAATTACCCGCATCCTCACGTCGGCTGACCCAGCCGTCGTCATTGCCGATGCTTCTGCGATCACGACGGTCGAGGCGTCACTGGCTGCGAACCCCAACGTCGCTCTTGGTTGGATCGAAGGAGCACTGCCCACGTGGCCGGTCGAGCCTGCGTTCGGCGCAGCCGAAGTTGACGCATACGACGGCGAGGTAGCTCTTGGGCGACCCGATATCACGCCAAGGGACACCGCTCACATTCTGTTCACCTCGGGGTCAACGGGTGAACCAAAGGGAGTGATCATCACCCACGAAAACGTGTTGGCGTACGTCGATTGGGTAGTCGAACACTTTTGTTACCTCGCCGACGACCACATCTCGGGCCACTCACCACTGCACTTCGATCTGTCCACGATGGATATCTATGCAACGTTCGCAGCAGGAGCCACGCTGCACCCAGTACCGAAGAACGTCAACGCCAACCCTGCCGACCTGATCGAGTGGATCCACACCAACCAACTCACCCAATGGTTCTCCGTACCGTCGGCACTCAATCACTTGACTCGCGTCGGCGAGTTGCCCCAAGAACCCTTTGCTAGCTTGCGGCGTCTGATGTGGTGCGGAGAAGTGCTCCCAACGCCCACGCTCATCGCGCTCATGACGGCCATGCCTCACGTCGAATTCACGAATCTCTACGGACCAACCGAAGCCACGATCGCAAGTAGCTGGCATCGAGTTGAGCACAAACCAGACGACCCAACAGCTTCGATTCCCATTGGCGTTGCATGTGCTGGGGAGGCGCTACTCGTACTGCGCGACGACGGTAGCCATGCCGACCCTGGAGAGATTGGAAACCTGTACATCGAAGGTGTTGGCCTCAGCCCTGGCTATTGGAAGGACCCGACGAAGACCGCCGCCGTGTTCAGGACGGATCTTCTTCCCAACCGACGTGTCTACAAGACGGGCGATCTCGCCTCGCTCGACGAGCACAACGTTGCAACCTTCATTGGCCGCGAGGACACCCAAATCAAGAGCCGCGGCTACCGAATCGAGCTTGGCGAAATCGAGTCGGCTCTTCAAACGCTCGACGAACTGACCGACTCGGCCATCGTCGCTATCGAGCTCGACCACGTCGATGGTTCGGCGATTGCAGCTGCCTATACCGCTCCCGAGCCGATCAGGCCCGCACGGCTTGCGAAGGCATTGGGCGGTCTGGTCCCCAAGTACATGCTTCCCCATCGGTGGATTCAGCTCGATGAATTGCCCAAGAACGTGAACGGCAAGATCGACCGGCCTGAACTTCGATCACGATTCCTGCAGAAAGAGGTATCCAAATGACCCTCGAGACCATTATCGAAATCCTCGAAGACGAGCTCTTTCTGCTCATCGATAGCCCCGACCACGACCTCATCGACACCGGCGAGCTCGATTCGCTGCGCTTCGTCGAGCTGCTGCTGGCAGTCGAGCAACGAACGGGCCAGAAGCTGACCGTGGGCGATCTGAACCTGGACGATCTGCGCACGCCACGGCGCATGACGAAAGCGTTCGGGGAGTTGCTCGCGTCTTCCGAGGTGACCAATGGGTGAAGTTCGAGCGGTCCGTGAAGCCGACCTTGAGCAGATGGCGCAGGTACACCTCAACGCCCAAGGCCATATTGGCAACACGGTCGACGAGGTCGTTCGGGGGTACACCGTCAAGGTGCCGGAGCTGATCCTCAACCACCGATACTCTGCCCACGCCAGCCCGTCACTGGTCTTCGAACAAGACGGTGACGTGCACGGGTTTGTGCTCGTGGGCTGTCAGCCGGTGGTCTTCAGCGGTGAACGTTTGTGGTCCGCCTCAACTTCTCACTTGATGGTCGACCCGAATGCCCGGTCGTCGCTGGCCGCAGTACATCTTCTTCGTGCTGTCATCGAGGGACCGCAAGATCTTGTGTTCGTGGACCGTTCGAACACTGCTGGGCGCGTCGCACTTCAAGCCGCTGGTTTTGAACAACTCCCGGCCTCAAGCCTGCGATGGCGGAAGGTTCTTCAACGAGGTACGGCGCGGAGTCAGCAACTTGCAAGCCGCACGCGCATCTCCATTAGCCGGGCGACCGACGTGGCCCAGCAAGGGGAACGTTTGGCCGGGCGACTTCTTCGACGATCATTGCATGCAGAACTTCCGGAGAGTCCCCGTGGCATCTCGATCGAGGAGCTTACGACCGAACATGTCGCCGACAACCTGTCGAACATGCTCACCGCCGCCGATCTGCACCCCGACTTCTCCGACATCGGTCATCTCGAACACACCTGGAGATTGATCGAGCGAAGCAGGCCGAATAGCTCGATCATCGCCCATGCGGTCCTCAACCCTCGGGGTCGCACCCTCGGCTGGTACATCATGGACATCAACGAGTTCGGTCACGCCGAAGTCGTTCAGATGATGGCCGTCGACGCGCATCGACGGACGGTGCTGCTGCAAGCACTAACGCAAGCCCAGATCAATAACGCAGTGATAGTCGAAGGCCGCTTGCCCCTCGACCTGATCTACCCGGCGAGCGACCTCGGGTGCACCGTGACCTCGTCTGAGGCGACCTCGATTCACACGTCGAAGCCAAAGTTGCTCGATTGCTTCCAGCAGGGACGTGCATTGCTCAGCCCGCTCGAAGGTGAGTTCCTCATCAACCCCGTGTCGGCGGTACCACGGTGAGCGGATTGCGAATCATCCTCGCCGCCGATGAGTCCGCTGGTCAGCGAGCCCTCAGGTTGATCGAGCGTTCAGAGCATGAACTGGTGTTGGTGGCGACGTCACCGACTGACGCTGGGACTGCGATGCGCTCCATTGCCAGCGACATGGCTGTGCCCTTGATGGACGCCCGCGAGTTGAGCCGACCCGACTCCGCTCGTGTGGTTGAGGCAGCGGCTCCTGACGTCTTGCTCAATGTGCACTCGCTTCCGAAGGTGTGCACCGAGGTTCTTGATGTCTTCGAAGTGGGGGCGTGGAATCTGCACCCGGGACCGCTGCCCGAAGCGGCGGGGATCAATGCTCCTAGCTGGGCGGTGGCGCTTGGGTGGCGAGAGTACGGCGTGAGCCTCCATCAAATGACGCCGGAGTACGACGCTGGTCATCTCACCTACGAGGATCGATTCTCGATTCGTGACAACGCGACCGGCCTCTCACTGTCGGCGGAGTGCGCCAGCCGTGGGTTGCGGCTCGTCGCTGCGTTGCTCGATCAGCTTGCGGAGGACCCTGGCTCTGTTCCACATACGCCTCAAGAGTTGACGCGCCGGCAGTATTTCGGACGAGGACAGCCCAACGAAGGGATGATCGACTGGGCAGCCCCGGCATCGGAGATCGACGCCCACGTCCGCGCCGCCGACTTCCGTCCATTCACAAGCCCTTGGACCGTCCCTCGAGCACGGATCGACGGAGAGCTCTTCGACCTGATCGAAGTCGCGATTGGCGACGAGTCGGACGCGTCGCCGGGGCATCTACGCAACGAGAACGGAATGATCTCGGTGTCCGCCCGAGATCGATGGATCGACGTCATCAAGGCACGAAAGGTAATGGTATGAGCATGGAGCGATTCGAGGTCTTCTCGACCTGCCCTCAGTCAAGCAAGATCGACCGACCCGACTATCTCGGCCGTGTACGGAAAATCTCAGGTTGGTGTCAGGACTACGACTACGACGGCATTCTCGTCTACTACGACCACAGCTTGATCGACCCTTGGTTAGTCGCAACGGAGATCATCAAGGCGACGACGTCAGTGTCGCCACTCGTTGCGGTGCAGCCAACGGCAATGCCTCCATACGGAGTTGCCAAGATGTTGTCGTCCATTGCCCATCTCTACGAGCGGCGCGTGCATCTGAACATGATCGCTGGCGGATTTCGCGGCGACCTGGAATCGATCGGTGATACCACGCCACACGATCGCAGATACGACCGGCTGCGAGAGTTCACCGAAATCGTTCTTGGTTTGACGGCCGGTGAGACGGTTTCGGTAGAGGGCGAGTGGTACACCGCGAACACCTTGAAGCTTGCCCCTCCAATGCCGGTCGAGCTACAACCCGGCTTACTCATGTCGGGCTCATCGGATGCAGGGCTAGCAACGGCCAGCGTCTTGGGAGCGACTGCGATTCAGTATCCGGAGCCAGCTGGCCAGGAGACAACCGCGCCGGCCACTGGGACCGCCACCGGGATACGTGTTGGCATCATTGCCCGAGAGCGAAGCGAAGACGCCTGGCGCATCGCCCACGAACGGTTCCCGCCTGATCGCCGGGGCGAGATGCTCCATGAGATGGCGATGGCAAAGTCAGACTCCCAATGGCACGCCACCCTGTCGAAGCTCGCCGACGAGTCGGCAGCTGGAGGCAACGCGTATTGGCTTGGCCCGTTCCAGAACTACAACACGTTCTGTCCGTACCTCGTTGGTGACTTCGATGAAGTGGCAGCCGAGCTCACGTCGTATTGGGCTCGCGGTCACCGCACGCTCATCCTCGACATTCCCCACGACGAGGATGATTTTGCGACCACCGCTGAGGTCTTCGCTCGGGTCTCGGCTCGTGTCGCTTCGACGAGCCTGAGCGGTGTTTAGCCGCCGGCGCAGCTGCCAATGATCGTTCGCGGATCGGCCGCGCCTGCGAGCATGCCGGTTGGTTCGACCACGATTGCGTGTGCGTGCCCAAATCGTGAGTCGTTGACGTCGAGCCGCTCGGTGCGGTGACCTCGATCGGCCAGAGCCGAGTCCCAACTAGCTGGCGTCTGGCCCTCAACGGCCAGCAGGAGATCGAGTGGTGTTGCCCAAGCATCGAACCCGGTCGCCGCGCCGCGCAACGCCCAACGTCCAGCGTTGATCGCCACGCCTGGCGTTTGCTCGTGATGAAACATACGCACGATGAGCTGCAGCAAGATCTGCGGTTGCGCGTCACCACCCATCGTTCCGAACACCGACAACAGCTCGCCATTGCGAACGGCAATCGCTGGTACGAGTGTGTGCGGTGGTCGTCGTCCGGGTGCCACTTCCGCCGGGTGGCCGGGCGTCAGATTGAACCCAAGCCCACGGTTGTGCAGGTTGATGCCAGTGTTCTGTTCGACAAGGTGGCTTCCGAACCCGGCCGCATTCGATTGGATGAGCGAGACCGCCATCATTTGACCGTCGACTCCCCTGCCGGCGGTGCAGAGGTAGGTCGTGTCTCCATCGCGGCCCGGAGCGGGCGAGGTCGACGCCACGTCCGCATCGATCTCACCGACGCGGCCTGCAATCTCCTCGATGATCGCCGAGCCGCCCGCGCCTTCGAAGAGCTGCGTTGGACGATCTCGCCCGGCCGCCTTGGCCGCTTCGGCGAGAAGGTGGGCCCACCGCGCATCGTCGGCGTCGGGAAGGTCGAGCTGCTCGGCGAGCCGAGCGCCCGCCAAGGCGAGGTAGCCCTGGCTGTTCGGGCTTGCGGTCGACAGTTCGACGCCAAACGCTGTCGTGGTGAGTGGCTCTTCCCATCGAGCGATCGGGGTCGCGAGATCGTCCTCAGTGAACAAGCCCTTCCCCAGCTCGATCAGCCCTGCTCCAAAGGCACCGCCGTAGAACGCTGAGCGCCCAGACTCGGCAATGCCCGCAAGCGCTGCCGCGACACCGGGCCGGCGGATGCGATCACCGACGTTGTTCGATTGGTTCGCCATCTCATGGAGTTGTGCTCGGCTGGCTTCATCCAACGAGGCCAACCCGCCCGTGAGCGGCGGCCCCGCAGGAAAGCCATTCGCGGCCAAACGCTGGGCGGGCTCGAGAATCTGCATGAGTGGCAACGAGCCGAATCGCTCGTGCAGCGCAAGCCAACCATCAACACACCCCGGCACCGTCACCGACCGTATGTCGTGACGGTAAGGCATCTCGGTCAGGCCCTCGGCGCGGAGCTCGTCGGCCGATGCACCCGAACCGGCCCAGCCGCTCGAGTTCAGCGAGAACACCTCGCCCCCGGCGTAGACGAGGGCAAAGAGGTCTCCGCCCATGCCACACAGGTGCGGCCCGACGACCGTGATAACCGCATTGGTGGCGATGGCTGCGTCGACGGCGTTTCCGCCTGCAGCGAACATCGCATTGCCAGCGGTTGTGGCCAGCTGATCAGCACTCGCCACCATGTGGCTGCTCGCTCGAACGGTTCCGTCATAGGTGGACATCTACCGATCATGCCAGACGGTTTCGCTCCTGGCTCAAGCCGTAGCCCAAAGGCGCGAAGCGATAGGTTCACCTCGATGACGACGCTGGCCCGCTATGCCTGAGGGAGACACTATTGCGCGGCTCGCAGCCTCAGTTCGCGAGCGTGTGGCTGGGGCTACGGTCGAATCGATGATCGTGCGCCACCCCAGGTTGGCGACAGTCGACCTCACCGGTTCGACGCTCACCAAAACCAGCTCCCACGGCAAGCATCTCTTTCTTCACTTCGACGATGGCAAAGCGCTGCACATACATCTGTTAATGCAGGGCAAGGTCGTCTTCGGGCGTGCCCGTGAGGTTGAGGAGTGGCGTCGCCGTTTCGAGATCAGGTTCAACACGGGCGAGACGGTCGTCGGTATCGACATTCCACTCCTGCATCACGTTTCGTCGAGCTCGACGGATGACTTCGTCGGACATCTCGGCACCGACCTGTGCGGTGATCTCGACCTTGAGCTTGCGACGACCAAGGTCGGCCGAGACCCAGGTCGACACCTCAGCGCAGCGCTGCTCGACCAGCGCAACGTCGCTGGCTTCGGCAATATCTATGCCGTCGACACACCGTTCATTTGTGGCGTTTCACCCTTCACTCGGGTTGGCGATGTCGACGACGTTGGTGCGCTCATCGCCATCGGCGCAGCGCTGATTCGGACCAACGCTGTCCGAGGGCCGCAGAACACAACCGGGCGCCGACTCCACCTGACCGAACATTGGATGCTGAACATCAAGCGTCGTGACTGCCCGCTGTGCGGAGGGGACGTGAAGAAAATGTCCGGATCACAGTCGCCGTGGCAGCGTCGAACCGCCTGGTGCACAACCTGCCAGCGAGATCGCAACCACACGATCGATCGGGAGCGTGCAGCAAAGCTGCTGTCGATGCACCCGGCACGGCATCTCCTCGACCTGAGGCAGGCGCATCCGTTCATTGGAGATCTCGGCGCCGTCGAGATCAACTCGCGTTAGCGGAACAACTCGAGCTGTTCAAAGATGAGCGTGCCGTCGCGGGTCGACGCCATCACGTGGCCTTCGCCCGGGAAGATGGTGAGTTCGATGTCGCCGCCGGCTTCGGTGAAGGAGGCAACTGCCTCTTCGGCAGGCGGGATCCAGCTGGTGTCGGACTCGCCGACGTACATGCGGATCGGCACACCCACCAGGTCGGCAAGTGCTTCTTGATCGCCCGATGATCGCGGGAAACCGGGGAAGCTGATGACCGACCGAACTCGATTGGGGTTCTGCGCGGCGTACCGGAACGAGCTGATGCCACCGTTGCTCACGCCAGCGACATGAGGAGCGCCGCCTTCGGGCGCGATCCAGGTCTCGACCCAGTCGAGAAGGCCTGGCACGAGCGCTTCGCTGCCATCGAAGTACTTCACGCCGGCGGGGGCAGCTGGGCTCACCACGACCCATCCGAGGCGTTGGGCTTCGGGGGCGTAGGTTCCTTCAACGAGCGATTGGGTGAGCCTGAGATCTTGACCTCCGGGTGGGAAGGCGAGTAGCAGTGGCGCCTCGTCGCCAATGCTGAATCCAGCGGGAACCGAAGTGACGTACTCGATCTCGGTGCCATCGATCTCGACTAAGCCCACGGCGGTACCACCAGCTTCGATTGCAGGCGGTGTCGCTGGAACGGTCGCAGCTGGCGCCTCGGTAGTTTCGGGATCGGACGTCTCGCTGGTGGATTCGGAGTTGGAAGTCGCCGAACATGCGGCTGCGAGCAGCGCAAGGGCGGTGAGGAGTGCAGGAAGTCCCGGAGATCGCATGCCGAACCAACCCTGAGGCGTTGACAGATCATTCCGTTGTCACTGGCAAGGTTGGCACCTGCCTTTAAGTCGATGCCGCTATGCATGGGCGAGTCCGGCTGCCAACAGGTCGAATGCCGACAGCCGGACCACCATTTTTCTGTTTACAGCTGTGCCTGCAATTGGCCGCAGCTGAGACGATTGCTGCCCGGGGTGTCGGAGCGGTTACGCAACTCGGCGTTGTAGGACACGTATCGCGGCGCTCCCAGCGCAGCGGTGAGCTGATTGCGACACGACTGGTTGATCCAGTGACGGGTGCCGTCCGACATCAAGATCCACGCCTCATGATTGTCTCCGGCAACCGCCGCGAACTCGCCGACACTGCCAGACGGCTGGCTCGGCGTGCTTGGGTTCGACGGTTGGCTTGGCGTTGGTGAATTGCTCGATGAGCCGCCAAGGTCTGCCTTGTACTCGCCGCATGACTTTGTGTTGCTCGCCGAGTAGATAGCCACCTCGGTGTTCCAATTCTGGAACGACCCAACCGGCAGCTGTGCCTGGTAAATCTGACCGAGACAGCTGGCGTCGACCCAGCGACGCACTCCTTGACCTGGATAAATCATGTGGGCATCAGATGCGTTCGGATGCTTTGCCAAGCGAACGCCTGACGAGGTTGGTTGCTGAGATTGAGTGCTGGTGGACTGTTGGGCGTTCGCCGCTTCACAGTTTGTCGGGCGCGGTTCCCCATTCAGCCCTCGCTCGGCCTTGCACGTATCGATGCCGGGACCCCCGTTGGCCCGGTCGGTGCCGCTACCACCTGCTAGAGAATCGTTGCCCTCGCCGCCGTCCATCCTGTCGTTGCCGGTGCCTCCGCGCACAGTGTCATTGCCCGATCCCGCAATGATGTCATCGTTGCCTGAACCACCTTCAATGGTGTCGTTGCCAGCCTCACCGGTGATGTCGTCATCGCCATTTTCGCCGAACAGCTTGTCCCAGCCTCCGTCGCCCCCAATCGTGTCGCTTCCGTCTCCGCCTCGGATGGTGTCGTGGCCTGTTCGGCCAAAGATGTGGTCGCCTCCGGCACCGCCGCTAAGGAAGTCGTTACCACCGCCACCGAGCAGGCGATCGTCGCCGTCACCCCCGCTGATGGTGTCGTTGCCACCTCGTCCACAGATCACATCATCTCCGGAGCGTCCGATGATCCGGTCATTTCCCGATGTGCCGACAATGATGTCTCGGCCCGGGGTACCGCGAAACGTCTGCCCAGGTTGCACGTACCGAATCGGCCGATTCTCCACAACCGACGTCCACTCGCACCCAAACTCCTCCAGACCTTCCAACGGGTTGTCTTGAGCCCCCGCTGGCGCAGCCGTAGCGAGTAGAGCAACCACCATTGCCAGTGCTGAAAGAAGGGCTACCACTTTCGATGATTGAGCTGTATTTCTGCTGAACATGACTTCTCCTTTTTCTTGGTTTGCCTGTTGGTTGCAGCAAACGCCGAAAAAGTTCCCAAGTTTGTTTTGCAGAAATGTCGCTTACATCGGCTCCACCGTGGCGCCAGCCGAGCGCAACTTCACCATGGCCGAGTACGCGTCGGCCTTCTCCATTCCGGTCAAGACAACACAAGGAGCCCCCTCGACCAGCTCCTTTGCTTCTCGTAGTCCGAGACCTCCGAGCTGCCTCATTACCTTGATGACGGCGACAGGTCGATCTCCTGAATCGAGTAACTTCACGCCTCCACCGCCGACGCGAGCCGAACCGTCTTGGGGACTGGACGACCCATCACGTTCGAACGACAGAAGGTCGCCGGGCTGACAGCTGAGCACGTCACAGATCGCCATGAGGGTCGTGAACCGTATTGCTTTGGCCTTGCCTGTCTTCAAGATCGACACGTTCGCCTGAGTGATGCCGATGCGCTCGGCGAGCTCGGTCGCGGTCATATTCCGCTCGCGCAGTAGTGCATCGAGATGAACCACGATCCATCCCGGAACCGACTCAGGTGGCACTAGACGATGTCCTCGGTCTGGGCCTGGACGGCAGCGCCCTGATTCATCACCCATCCCAAAATCAACGACCCGAAGATCAGAACGCCGAACGGCAGATCGAAGACAAAGAGATCGAAGTCGTCATCAGGACTGAGGCCGACTTCGGCAATGTCCAAGGCATCTCCAATGGGGCCCCGAAGAAACGTCCGAACGATGCCTCCGACGGCGAACAGTGCAACCGCGGCCATCCACCGTGTCATCACAAAGTTGCGAGACTCGCTGGCGAATAGAGGTTGGCCTTTTGCTCGACGGCCAACCTGCCCGAGAGTGAACAGGATAAGTCAAGACGTGAGCGGGCGGTCTACGTGCCGGCCAGACCAAGACGCCGCCAGGTGGCAACGACTTCAGTCGCATCAAGGAGATCCCGTGGGTCGAGATTGGTGACCACGTTGTAGTCGCGGATCAGCGCATTCAGTTCGACAACCCGCTTGCGAACCTCCAGTTCGCTCGGCAAACGCCAGATCTGAGCCATCGATGACTGAATCGTATGGTCGAGGTTCGAACGCTTCAGCTTGCTGCGCTCGGTTTTGAGCAGCCGGTTGGCCCACCAGCCCGCAGGACGCTCAATGTGCAGATCCGAGATGGGTTCGCCGGTCCCTTCGAGGCCGTCGAACAAGCCGCGTTCGCGGGCCTCACGGATACGTCGTTCGGCCAGCGTCTCCTTGCGCCTCATTCGACTACAGGAACCTTTCCGTAGATCAGCTCTCCAAACCTAGTGATTCGATCGTACGGCGCTAGCTGACATGTGGGGCCTGAGCCCGGATGTCAGGTGGCGTTTCGGTGCTCCGCGATTGTGGTGCCGGCGCCCCAGTTGTTTGCTTCGAGAACCTTCAGAAAGCCGACAACGTTCTGATCGCGGGTTCGTTCGAGCTCGCGGATCGTGTGCTCACCGGACTGCGCGTCGCTCTGCTCGACGAGCGTGTCGACCAGCTCGGGGGTGAAGTCGGGCGTATCCATCAGCTTGGTCCACGGCCATTCGAGCGTCGGGCCGAACTGTTCGATGAAGTGACGGAACCCGCCCGCGCCGCCAGCAACCCGATACGTCTCGAACAAGCCCATCTGTGCCCATCGCAGACCGAAGCCGTGGGTCATGATGTCGTCGATCTCTTGGGTGGTCGCCACACCGTCATTGACGAGCCATAGCGCCTCGCGCCACACGGCTTCGAGCAGGCGGTCGCCGACAAAGGCGTCGATCTCAACGCGCACGTGCACGGGCTTCATGCCGATGCCCGCATAGATGCCTTGCGCCTTGCGAATGACCTCGATGGGAGTGTGTTCGCCACCGACGACCTCGACCACCGGCAGCAGGTACACCGGGTTGTATGGATGGCCGACCACGAGCCGCTCAGGGTTGGTCATTGTTGCCTGCATGGTCGATGGCTTGATGCCCGAGGTGGACGACCCGATGATCGTGTCGACCGGCGCGGCCGCCTCGATCTCGGCCAGGACCGCGGCTTTGATGTCGGGCCGTTCGGGAACGCTCTCTTGGATGAACTGCGCGTCGGTGACGGCGTCAGCAACCGACATCGCCATCCGGTAGGTGCCTTGGCGATTGGTCGGCAGGCCGAGGTCGTCGTACGCGGCAACTGCGTTGGCCAGAACCTCGGTGAGGATCTGCTCGGCGTTCTCAGACGGGTCGCTAATGGCGACGTCGACGCCGTTGAGCAGCATTCGGCTGGCCCACGCAGCACCGATCACACCGCAACCAACGACAGCGGCACGCTCTACTGTCACTCTCGCAATCGCAGATTCGCTTCGCTCGGACTGCTCTGCTGACTCGTCTTCAAGGTCACTCATGTTGATCAGCCATGCTTCGTAAGGTCGAGGTTCTCGCGAACCTGCTGCGGCGTCAGCAGGTTGTAGTTCTGCGCTTCGAGAATGGTGACCGCGCGCTCGACGAGGTCGCCGTTGGTGGCGAGCACGCCACGGTCGAGGTAGATGTTGTCTTCAAGGCCGACGCGTACGTTGCCCCCGGCCATGGCCGCGAGCGACACATACTTGAGCTGGTTGCGGCTGATGCTGAACGCCGAGAAGGTCCAGTCGTCGGGGATGTTGTTGCGCATCGCCATAAACGTGTTGAGGTCGTCGGGCGCACCCCATGGGATGCCCATGCACAGCTGCACCATGACCGGGTTCGGGATGATGCCGCGCGACACCAGGCTCTTGGCGTGGGCCAAGTGGCCGGTGTCGAAGGCTTCGATCTCGATGCGGGTGCCGATCTCGGTCATTTGCTTGGCCATCTCTTCGAGCTGACTAGGCGTGTTCGTCATGATGTAGTCGCCCTCACCGAAGTTCATCGTGCCGCAGTCGAGCGTGCAGATTTCGGGCTTGAGCTGGCGGACGTGCTCGACCCGTTCGGTTGCACCCACCATGTCGGTGCCATCCTCGGCTGGAGGCAAGGGGGTTTCGACACCACCGAGCACGATGTCGCCGCCCATGCCCGCAGTGAGGTTCAACACGACGTCGGTGTCACTCTCGCGAACACGCTCCACTACCTCGGCGTACTTGCCAATGTCTCGTGAGGGCGCGCCGTTGTCTTCGCGAACGTGCACGTGGGTGATCGCAGCTCCGGCCTTTGCGGCCTCGATGCACGCGTCGGCGATCTCCTCGGGGGTGATCGGAACCTTGTCGGACTTGGCCGTGGTCGCACCGCCGCCGGTCACGGCGCAGGTGATGAATACACCATCATGGATTGTCATTGGTATCTACTTTCCTTAGATCTGGTTGGCTAGTCGCCGGTTAATAACTCGGCCCGTCGAGCGGATTTCGTCCTGATCGATATACATGCCCCGGAGGTGGCGCCGACCACCCGATTCAAAGGCATCTCGCCCGTGCAGAATACGTCGGTTGTCGAAGCCGACGAGGTCTCCGGGCTTGAACGGGTACGCGATTTTGAAGCGAGCACTGTCGGCCATCTGGCTAAAGCACCGCATTGCTTCGTACGCACGCGGTTGGTCGGCAGGCGCCATGTCGGGGAAGGCCCGGACGGGATAGAAGGCGCGAAGCGTGAGCGGGGCGTTGGCGACACCGTGGTCAATGAACGGACCCGACCACCGATGGTCAATGCCTGGACCTCGGTTAAAGAACACCCAGTTGAGAGTGGTCAACGCCTCGTAGTGTTCGGGGTGCTGTTCGCGCAGAGCATCGACGACCGCGGCACCGTCGGCCATTGTCGAGAAGCCACCCCCGGCTTCGTTCACAACACAATGAAGAAATTGAAAGCCCGGCGGCGTCTCCCGGGTGGGGAGATCGGTATGGGGGCCTAAGCGGAGGTTGGTGTTGGCCGTCGAGTTCGTGTCGGCCGAACCGGCCATCTCGACGTCAGCCTTCACATCCCAGAACGGACCAAAATTCGTGTCGCGCACGGCCCCGATTTTCCCGGCGAGTACCGCGTTGAAACCTTCGTCGGTTGGGCATCCACGGAGGCGGGCAATGCCATAGCGAACGAGGTCGTCGAGCCACGCGCCGAACGTCGCATCGTCATCGAGCACCACCGAGCCGTCGTGCGTTGGCGGTTCGGTGAACGTGGCGGGAGTCCAGCTCGTCGGCTCGGGAAGCCAGCTTTGGGCTAGGTGCTGGTCGTCGGCGACATGGCGAAGCCACCCCGGGTGAAACGTCGCCGGTGTCGATCCGGTGAAGGTGACTTGTAGTGCACCATCGTCGACGACGACAGCGGACTCGACGGCGACATCGTTGGTAAGCGCAGCCGGATCGATCAGCTGTTCACGCGTCGCCAGATCAAAACCACGGTCGACCACATTCTCGAGCAACCACCAGTCGAATGCCTCGAGCTCAACACCGTCAGCCCACCGAACAACTACGAACCGACCGTCGACCGACACCGACTCGATCGGCGTCCACGGATACTCGTAGAAGTCGGGAGTTGGTGGCAGCTGGTGTTCGCCATGTTCAACGATGGCCATGGAGACCCCACTTGTGTTCGGTGAGCAGATTCCCAAGTGTCCCGTTGAATGGGACGTCCTGTTCAGTAGGATTAAGTGTATGGCTGTGACCGACAACACGTCAATAGGAGAGAGCCCCATCGAGCGGGCGTTTCGCCTCCTGCAGATTGTCGTCGCCGCGCAAGAGTCCCTCGGTGTTCGAGAGCTCGGGCGTCGTAGCGGCCTGCCGCGCTCTACGGTCAGCAGGCTCATCGGCACGCTCACGCAGCTCGGCATGGTCGCTCGCACCAGCGACGGGTCGGTCATCGCAGGGAGCGCGCTCGCCACACTGCAGCCCGACACCGGCGCCGAACCCATGATTGGAGACCAGCTACGCCCGCTGCTCGCTGAGCTAGTTCAGACCTTCGACGAGAATGCTGCGCTCTCGGTCGACGATGGCGATGCGTTGCTCTACCTGTCGCAGGTGTCGGCCGAACACGCCGTATCCGTTCCCGATGTCACCGGCGAGCGCCATCGCTTTCATCTCGTAGCTCCCGGACTTGTGACCATGGCGTGGTGGCCGGCTGACCGTCTCAGAGAATCACTACTCCATCAACTCGACGCATCGACCGAACACTCGATGACGACCCCGGCCCGACTGAAGAAGCGCGTGGCCAAGATTCGCACCGACGGATACTGCTGGACCGATCAGGAGCTCGACGTTGGCGTCAACGGATTGGCGGTTCCGCTAGTTCGCAACGAAGAACTGGTCGCAACCGTCAGCCTCTTCGGCCCGGCATATCGGCTCAATCCGCAGCAGCGCCCACGGCTAGCCGACGAACTGCTCGCGCTCGTCACAGAGCGAGCCAACGCATTGCTTCCAGAGGTCTGAATGGCCGAGCAGTATGTGGTCGACAACGACTACCTCGTCGGGCCCCGTCGACTGAAGGTGCGGTCCCTGCGTGACCGAGTTGCCCAGCTTGTGCCGGAGGCCAAGGCGTACTGGCATCCCGGCAAGTTCGCCTTCCGCTATCTCCACCTCGAAGTCGACGATTTCGAGAAGCTTCGACGGGTATTCCCCCGCCAGGGTCTACCTATCGATCTCCTCCATCATGCGCGTGACATCTACGAGCCGCCACGCAGCGACAAGTCGATTTCTGATCGCGTCAAACAATCACTTGCGGTCGACGTTTCGATGAGTCCGAGACAACGTGCCAGGAAGCACTTCGACGACCGCAGGAGTATCCAGCAGGCCCAGGCCGCCTACCGGCTCGAGAAGCTGAACAAGGACGAGGTTGCAGCCTTTGGTCGCGTGACCGCGTTCGAGGAGACCCAACAGAAACAGCTCACGCTCGCACGACAGCTACGGTTCATACATGTTGGTCTCGAGCTCGCTGAAGACGATGAGGAGACGGCTCAGATCGTGGCCGGTCCCTTGCAGAACGCAGTCACCTCGATCTCGGTGCTCTCAGAGTTGGACGAAGTAGAGACCGAGCTCCTGGTTTCGCCGCAACTGAGCCAAGCCTGCCGGTACCTCGCAGATATCGAACATGCTCGGTGGGACACCGACATCTCCGAGCGCTGGTCATCGATCGTGAGCCGCTCATGAAGGTGACCGACAAGCTCCGGCGATTCAAAATCGATAGTGATTATCTCATTGGACCTAGCGCGCTTGAACTCCGTTTCGTCGCCATAGGAATCGCTGCACTCTGCCCGAGGCAAACACCTTTCTGGACATCGAACCTCTTCGACATGGAGCTCCAGACGAGGGAATTTCACGAGCTCCGGCTCGCACTGTTTCCTAGTGACTATCGCGCGCTGCAACGCAAGCTCCCCGACTACGGACTGGCAACTGACCTCCTGCATGACGAGACAGAGGTGTTTGAACAACCAGGGAGCAATCCCCTCCTGCCCGCCCGGCTCGCGAGATTCCTCGGAGTAACGATCCGGCTTAGCCCACGTCAACGTGCACGGAAGCAATTCGACGACTGGCGTGCAATCTTGCGCGCACAATCCGAGAGCCGGCGTCAGCATCTCACCAAGGAGGAAGACGCCGCGCTCGTGCGTGCTACCGACTTCCAAGACACGGTGCTCAACGGCTTCTCGATCGCACGGAGACTTCGCTTTATTCGAGTCGGGCTAGAGCTTGCCGAGACTGAAGATGAGTTGGCATGGATCGCAACGGGTCCGTTGGAGGACGCGGCGCTGTCGATTCGCACCGAAGACGAATTGGACGATGTCGAACACGAGCTCTCCCTTTCACCGCTCTTGCGATCGACGTGTCGAGAGTTGGTTCGAACAACAGCGGCCAACTGGGACGCGGACATCACCGCACGATGGAACGACATCGTCGCCGAAGACGGTGACGACCTAGACCGAGATTGAGCGACCTCTAGTACCCGGTGGCAGGGTCGACGACGGGGAACGGCTCTTCACCGGTTCGAATTCGAGTGATGTTGTCGGAAATGAGCTTGGCCGCTGAACGCACCTGGGTGCTCCCGGCAATGTGCGGGGTGAGCCACACCTGTGGGTGAGTGAGCAGCGGAGAACTCGCCGAAGGTGGTTCGGGGTTTGTCACGTCGAGCACCGCTGCACGTAACGGCCCCGAGTCGAGAGCTGCGACCAGTTCGGCCTCATCGGCCACAACCGTGCCACGACCAATGTTGATGAAGATCGAACCATTAGCGAACTGCGCAAACCGTTCGGCGGTCAGCAGACCCGAAGTCGCAGGGGTATTTGGCAAAACGTTGATGACCGCGTCGCAACTACCGAGGAAGTTGGCGAGTTCGTCCACCCCTGCGAACGACGAAACGCCCTCGTCATCGGTACCACTTCGTGACCATGCACTGATTGGATAGCCGAGCTCGGCGAACGACCGGCCGATGCGACGCCCGATCGTGCCGTACCCAAGGATTCCAACTCGATGCTCCGATGGCGCCGGGTAGGTGCCGCTGCTCGACCCCCAACGGCCGAGATCATCGGCCCCAAATCGACTGTCGAAGTCGCGTTGGAAGTGAGTGACCCAATGCAGCGCGTAGGCGGCCATCTCATCGCTCATGGCCGGGTCGGCGAGCCGGACGATTCGCACTGCAGGGGTGCCATCGCGTTGCCATTGCTCGGTGCCTGCACCCATCGACAAGATCGTGTGGAGGTTAGTGAACGTCTGGAGGTCGGCACGTTTCATCCGCCAGGCCACGACCATCTCTACCGACTGGCGATCGAAGCTATCGTCTACGTCGGACCACAGAACAAACTGCTCATCGGGCAGGTTCGACTGAAGTTCGGCCATCCATTTGTCACCGCTCGACCACGGGTTCACCAGAATCGACATCGCTCCAGCATGCCGAGTGAACGGCGCAACCGTACGATCGAGGCATGTCACCGACCTCGACCGATGCCGTCATTATCGGTTCGGGGCCCAACGGCCTGGCTGCTGCGATCACGCTGGCCAAGGCGGGGCGCTCGGTTGTGGTGTTGGAGGCTAACGACACGATCGGCGGTGCAGCGCGTTCGGCCGAGCTCACCGAACCGGGGTTCATTCACGACATGGGTTCGGCGATTCACCCGATGGTCAAGGCGTCACCATTCTTCGCGCCGCTCTTCTCCGAGCTCGAAGCTCACGGCCTTCAATGGGTAGTACCTCCCGCGGCTGCAGCGCACCCACTAGACGGGGGCCGGGCGGGGGTTGCGTGGAACGACCTCGATCGAACCGTCGCCGAACTAGGCGCTGACGGCGAGGCCTACCGCCGCTTCTACGAACACTGGATCGCGTCCATCGACGACCTCATCGACCTCTCGTTGAACCCGGTGCTCCGAGTGCCAAAGCGCCCGCTGTTCGCTGCCCGCTTCGGCGCGGTGTCGGCGCTTCCCGCAGCCACGACTGCCCGTCGGGTCTGGAACACCGACGAAGCGCAAAGCTTGTTCGCCGGGCACGCCGCCCATTCGATCCTGCCGCTGACATCACCGCTAACGACGTCGTTCGGATTGCTGTTGGGCTCACTAGTCCATTGTGGAGGCTGGGGTTTTCCCGAACGCGGGGCACAATCGATCATCGATGCGATGGTGTCGTTGCTGACGAGCCTCGGCGGTGAGATCAGAACCAACGAGCGTGTCGAGTCGTTGTCCGATATCCCCAATGCCAAAGCCACGCTGTTTGCGCTCACGCCGAGACAAATCTTGCGCATCACCGGAGATCACTTTGCTCCCAAATACCGGGAGGGTCTGGCGAACTTCCGCTACGGACCTGGTGCATGCAAGGTCGACCTCGCCCTCGACGGTCCGATTCCTTGGACAAACCCGAGCATTGCCGAAGCGGGAACTGTGCATCTCGGCGGCACCCTCGATGAGGTCGTTGCTGCCGAGCAGGAGGTGGCTGACGGTGGCCACCCAGCCAAGCCGTTCGTCCTACTCGCACAACACACCATGTTCGACCCAACTCGAGCTCCGTCGGGAAGCCACACCGCCTGGGCGTATTGCCACGTTCCCAACGGATCGACAGTTGATCAGTCCGAGGCGATCATTCAACAGATCGAGCGATTCGCTCCCGGCGTCCGCGATGTCATTCGGGCCACGCACGTTTCGCTCACGCCAACACTCGAGCAACAGAACGCGAACTTGGTGGGTGGAGATGTCGGCGGAGGAAGCCATGGTGGGCTCCAGCTCTTCCTGCGTCCACGACCGCAGGCCAACCTGTATTCGACGCCCGACCCGACGATGTTCATCGCCAGCGCAAGTGCCGCGCCCGGCGGAGGTGTCCATGGCATGGCCGGCGCAGGTGCCGCCAGGAGAGCGCTCGACACAGCGCTGTCGTAGTTCGCTGTCGTAGTTCGCTGTCGTAGTTGCAACGGCAAACGGCGGGCAATTTCCCCATACGGCATGACCTATATCGAGAAGCTACCCTAAATTGGGGGTCATCGGGCGATCGGCTGGAAAAGTTGCGGAACGAGTGCGATACCGTCAGAGACGGAGCGAAATACCAGTGCGGGCGGAAAGAAACAGTGCGTTGTCAGTAATAGAAGAAGACCTGATCGAGTACGTCAACGGCGACGTCACTGATGTTGACGACGACTCCCACGAGCACGCAGCGCAGCCTGTTCAGGGCGAGCGAGCTGGAATCTACCTAGCCGCATTGGTCGCCCTAGCGGTGCCATCGATCATCGTCCTTGCCTTCCTTATGCCAGGTCGTTCCGCATCCACCACAGTCGATCCGCGGATTGAACAAGCAGCACCCGTCGGCCTCGACAGTTCTGAGGTGCCTGAGCGCATCGACACCCCGGTCGACGAGCCCGCGCTCGACGACGCCCCACTCGATGACGCCCCACTCGATGACGCCGTGGCCGCAGAAACCACAGTCGATGAGATCACCACCGACGTTGCAGGCGTGGCAGTAGCTGCACCCGACGCCGACGAGGTCACAACCGAACCTGTCGACGCGGTTGAGCCAATCGTCTCGGACGATCCGCCAACACCAACGGTTGATCTCAGCCTCATCACACCGAACAGCATCGAGGTGTTCGTCTACGACGAGACCCCGCCCGCAGACGGCGAGTACTCGTTCGCCCTTCGGTTGAAGAGCCTCGCAACACCGGTTGACATTGACACGAGCCTGTTCTCCGTTGTTGTCGAAGACGCTAACGGCACGCCGGCGACCACATCGACACGATTCGTTCACGACACGTTGCCAGTCGGCTCGTCATCGCTTGCGACCGTACGAGCTGGCGACACCGGTGCTGGCGAGAACGTCGTCGTAATTGCGCTCGGCGATGTGGAAATCGCCCGAGTGCCGATCGAGTTCAACTGACCCCAACTTGGGTGGGGTCTTTTTTCGAACGGCGAGAGACGCGGTACGGTAAGCAAATGAGGCGGGCGGAGATGAAGCGAGTAACGGTTGGATCCCGAAATCGAATCGCACGAAGCTGAGGCGGCCCCGATCGACTACGCGGTCGCGCCCATCGCCGCTGTCGAAGAAGAAGAGGACCGTGAAGAGCGTGCAGGCCTCTACCTTGCGTCGTTGTTCGCACTTGCCCTTCCGCTCTTGATCATCCTGGCAATCACCCTGCCGAACAACGGTCCGTTCACGAGCGCGACCGGCGACGCCTCCACCGGAACCGGTCTTGACCGCCTCGATGTCAGCGGCCAGGAAGTCGAGACGGTCGACGGTGCCCCTGTGCCAGTCGAAGTCGAAGGCGAGACGCAGCAGGCAGGCGAAGAAAGTGGTTCGCCCGAACCTGTCGAAGTCGAAACTGGCGACGCAGAACAACAGGTCGCATCAGCAAGTGCGCAAGCCACGGACAACGGAACCGACGCAGCCACCAGTCCTGCGCTGAGTCTCGCCGACGACGAACCGATCGACGACGGCGCCAACAACACGAACTCCGGGGCCGAGACCGCCGACGGCGCTACCGGCGCCATTGGGGTGACCGTCTCGGGCGAATCCGGAGACAGCAACGCCAACGCAGCGGGAACGAGAAACGGCGATGACAATACTGGCGCTCCTGCCGTAGACAGCACGACGTCCACGACGACATCAACAACAACCACCACCGCAAGGCCAGCCACCACGACCACGGCCGAGGCAGCCGCGAAAGAAACAACGACGACCGCTCCGACATCAACCACGAGCACGACGACGACCTCGACAACCACGACGTCGACAACCACCACCACAACAACAACTACCGAGGCTCCAAAGGTCGAGCCGGTGGAGTTCTCTCAGCGGATCGACATTGGCCGTATTGGTGACACGACCTTGCAGTTCCGATTCACATCCGCAGCAACCACTGGCTACACGGTGACCGTTCGGTCTGGTTCTAGCGTGGCGAAGACACTGTCGGGTTCGGCCAACGCTGGTGTTCTCGTCAACCAAACCGTTTCGGGTCTCACACCAGGAACCGACTACACCGTGCAGGTCACCCTCAACGGTCCCCCGGTCGCCACCTCGCCACGAGTTGCGTTCCGCACCTCTGGAGGTGAACCCGAACCCATCGCTACGGCAGTGACTCTGGGTGGAGTCGAAGTCGTCGACGTACGTGCCGACCGCTTCCAGGTCAACTACACCTCAAACATTTGCGCTAACGGTTCATTCGTCATTCGCGAGCAGGGCGGAGGCCAGGTCGGTAGCAATTCTGGACAAGCGGCGGGCTGCACCACTCGACACCTGGCGATCCCTGGGTTCTGGACAAACCGACTCAAGCCGAACACGGTCTACGTGATCACGATCACCGTCGAAGCCAACGGCGCCGGCAAGGGCAACGGAAACAAGGCGAGCAGAACCCTCACCGTTACCACCGCTTCATAAACCACAAGCTTTACAGCGAGCAACGGTCGGTTCTCGTTTAGACCAGCGCGTGGCGCTTCGCTCCACCTAGGGTCGGCGAGATGAATACGGCAGAGAGAACTGCGGCCATCGGCATTGTCATTGCGCTCGCCCTTGGAGCACTGATTGGGTGGGCTGGCGGCGATGGCGCCGAGCAAGTCGGTGGCCTGTCGCTGTTTGCCGTGCTCACCATTATCGCCTTCGCCGTAAACGTGCTGGCGTTCGTACCGTCGTATCTCAAGCGAACCGAGCACTACTACGACCTGACCGGGTCGCTCACCTACATCACCACAACGATCCTGGCGCTCGTGTTGTCCAGCAACCGAGACACCCGATCGGTGATCATCGCTTTGCTCGTCTTGATCTGGGCCGGACGCCTCGGCACGTTCTTGTTTCAACGAGTGAAGCGGTCTGGTGGAGATGGCCGGTTCGACAAGATCAAACAGAGTTGGCTTCGGTTCCTAATGACCTGGGTGCTGCAAGGTCTTTGGGTCACCGTTACTGCGGGCGCAGCGTTCGCGGCGATCTCCTCGGGCGAGAAGAAGTCGTTGGGCATCGTCGGGATTCTCGGGCTTGCCGTGTGGATTCTCGGGTTCGGGATCGAAGCGGTGTCGGACAATCAGAAGACCGCGTTCAAGAAGGACCCCGCCAACGACGGCAAGTTCATCGACGTGGGGTTGTGGTCGTGGTCGCGGCACCCGAACTACTTCGGCGAGATCACGCTCTGGACCGGCATGGCGATCCTGGCGCTCCCCGCCCTCGTCGGATGGCAGCACGTCACCTTGATTTCACCCATCTTCGTCACCGTGCTGTTGACGAAGATCAGTGGGCTACCAATGCTCGAGCGCAGGGCCAACAAGAAGTGGGGCGGCCAAGCCGATTACGAGGCGTACAAGGCAGCAACGCCTGTCCTCATCCCTCGTCCTCCCCGAAGTTGACGCTCGCTCGTCCAGCGGTCGCATCTGCGATGGCCCCGGTGAGCTCAGTAACGTCGTCGACTGCGAGCTCGATGTGTCGAGTCACCGTCGCGGCGTAGACGACGTCGACATCGCTCGACCGGACCCCACTCATGGCCCGCACCACCGCGTCGGTGTCTCCATGTTCGTGGATGATCACACCCGCGGTCCGAGCAACCCACTGTTCGAGTGGAGCCAGGTCGAGTGCGAGGCCCGCCGCTCCCCCGTAGGCCCGCGCGAGCCCGCCGACGCCGAGCTTCGTGCCACCCCAGAATCGGGACACGATGACCGCCGTGTCGACGAGGTCTCGTCCGGTGAGTTGGGCGAGGATCGGGCGCCCTGCCGAGCCTCCGGGTTCGCCGTCGTCGCTGGCGCGCTCGATTGCCGGTGAGGCGAGGCGCCATGCCGAGCAGTGATGACCTGCGTCTGGCATTTCCGCTCGGACAACAGCGAGTGCCTGCTTCGCCGATTCCTCATCGGTAGCGGGAACGACGGTTGCGATGAAGCGAGAGCCTTTGATCGGCCCACCCTCGTGGCGAACCTTCGCGGTGACCGTCTTAGCCATGGCCGCAGCGTAGACGTCAGTCCTTGTCGACCGAGTACTCCAGCAGACGGTTGATGACCTCTTCGGACGACTTCTCAAATGCTCCGTCGTCGAACGGTGGTTGCGGATCGTATTCGATCATCAGCTGCATTGCCTTCGCCGCGACATCGTCAACGAGGAGCTCGGAGAGGCGGAGCGCCATGTCGATTCCGGCCGATACTCCGGCTGCGGTGATGATGCGTTGGTCGAGGTGTTCGACAACGCGGGTTCCGGTGGCGGTTGCGCCTGTCTTCTCAAGTGCGGCGTAGGCGCCCCAGTGGGTTGTTGCTGAGAGACCGTCGAGCAGGCCAGCTGCCCCGAGGATGATCGAGCCGGTGCACACCGACGTCGTGAACTGCGTAGTGGCATGCGCTGACTGGATCCAGACAAGCAAGTCTTCGTCCAACATTGCCTGGCGCGAGCCAACTCCTCCGGGCACGACGATGACGTCAGGCGTGGGCTTGTCGGCAAAGCTCGCGTCGGCGGTGACCCCAAGAAAGCCGTTCTCGGTGCGCACTTCGCCCGCTTTGTTTGCAACGAACGTGACCGTGGCGCCAGGGAGCCGTTGCAACGTTTCGTACGGGCCGATGGCATCGAGTGCGGTAAAGCGTTCGTAGATGGGAATGACGATGTCGAGCGGTTCCCGTTCGACATCTGCGTGTTCAGGCCATTGGACCATGGGGTGTTGTCTCCTACTCATTAAGTGGTTGCTTTGGTTCTGGTGTTGCGGCGATAGGCCGCTGGCGAAACTCCAAGCCTGCGATGGAACGCTCGACGAAGCACCTCGGCACTCGAAAAGCCCGCTCGTGTAGCGACATGATCGAGGCTCGTGACCTCACGTTCGAGAATGGTCCGGGCGACGTCGACGCGGACACGATCGACGTATCGTGCCGGCGACTCTCCGATCTCGGATCGGAAGACCCGAGTGAAGTTGCGCTCGGACATACCAACTGACTCGGCCAGTGCCGCCACCGAAAGGTCGGCGTCGGGCGACCTGTGGATGATGTCGCACGCCTCACGAATGGGCTGCACTTCGGTTGGTTCGCTCCACACTGGTGAGCTGAACTGGCTCTGTCCACCGGGCCGGTGCAGGTACACGACCAGGTGGCGGGCGACGAGCTTTGCGACCGATGCGCCGCAGTCAGCCTCAACCATGGCCAATGCAAGATCGATACCTGCGGTAACTCCGGCTGATGTCCAGATGTTGCCGTCGACGCGGTAGATCGGGTCGGGGTCGACGTCGAGGTCGGGAAAGCGCTTCGCCAGCAAGCCAGCCCTGGCCCAGTGTGTCGTGACCTTCTGGTCGGTGATGAGGCCTGCAGCGGCGAGCAGAAAGGTGCCAGTACATACCGAGCCCACACGACCTTCGGTCGGCGCGTTTGCCTGCAACCATTCGAGGAGTTCGGGATGTTCGTGGGTCACTGCGGTGATGAGCCCACCTGGCACGAGCAGCGTGTCGATCGTCGATGGGGTGAACGTTTGGGTGGGGCCAAAGGTAAGCCCGCTCTCGCTTGGCACCGGGTCGAGTGTGAGAGCCGGAAGTATTACCTCGTAACGTTCGGCATCGATGCCGAGTTCGTCCATGGCATGGTTCGCTCCGACGAAGACCTCATTGGGTCCCGAAACATCGAGCGGTTGAAACCCGGGGTAGAGCGGGATGGCCACGGTGTGCATGGACCCATCCAACCGCTATCGGTCGTTGGCGTCAATGACATTAATCCCACGATTTACGCCAGAGGTACCACGCTCCTTTCACCCAAAGGGAACGTGGTACCTTTTCGCCGAAAGGTACCAGGTTCGTTTTCATGCTGAATCCCCAGTCTCGTGTCGCTTCGGTGAAGTGGAATGTGCTCGACGATGCCGCCGCGCTTGCTCACGCGACCGAGCGTCGTCAGATCGAGCTCGACACTGCCATGGTCGACACCTTTCAGCGCGATGGCGTGTGCTACGTGCCCGGGCTGTTCACCGATTGGGTCGAGCCGCTTCGGTCGGGCCTTGACCGCATCATGGATTCGCCCGGCGACTATGCGTTCACCAGCGACAGCGCTGAACCGGGCGAACCTGGCCGCTTCTTCGACACGTACTGCAACTGGCAACGAGTGCCTGAATTCAGTGCCTTTGCACTCACCTCGTCTGCCGCGTTTTTGGCTGCACAGTGCATGCAGTCGAGCACGGCACAGTTCTTTCACGAGCACTCCTTTGCCAAGGAAGCTGGCACACAGAAGGCAACGCCGTGGCATCACGACCTGCCCTACTACTGCGTGGACGGAACCCAGACCGCCAGTGTGTATGTAGCCCTCGACGACACGCCCGAGGACACCGCTGTTCGGTTCCTGGCCGAATCGCACCGCGATGGCAACACCTACGTGCCCCGGCGCTTTCGCACCGGCGAGGATTACGACTACGACGACCCGTCCATGGTCAGCGCACCGACAGCACCTCCGGACGGCGGTGAGGCACGAATCATCTCCGGAGCGCTCTCGGCTGGCGATGCGATCGTGTTCGACTTCCGCACGCTGCACGGCACAACGCCCGCACCAGTGGCTGGCCGTCGACGAGCATTTTCGACCCGGTGGCTGGGCGACGATGTGCGCTACGTCGAACGTCTCGGGGTCACCTCACCACCGCTCGACCTCGACCTCTTGCCGGGCGACCGTATGCCCGAAAGCCTGTTCCCGACCCTCTGGGGCTAGATCTTCGGGACCCGGCCGGTTTCGTACGCCCACATGGCGATCTCGACGCGGTTCCGGGCACCGAGCTTGCTCATCAAGCTGGCGAGGTGGGTCTTGACAGTGCTCAGGCTGATGAACAGCTCGCGGGCCACTTCGTCGTTGGTGTGTCCGGCCGCAACGGACAGCAACACCTCTTCTTCCCGATCGGTGAGCGCGTCGATTGGCTGCACCGCGGTGCTCGGTGAGCTTGCGTCGGCGAAGGTACTCAACAATCGAACCGTGACGCTCGGTGCGATCAGCGCGTCACCGCGCGCGGCCGCGTGAATTGCTTGCACGAGCAGTTCAGGACCCGCATCTTTGAGCAGGAAGCCACGGGCGCCGGCCTTGAGGGCGCCATGCACGTATTCGTCCAGATCGAACGTGGTGATAATGACGATGGCCAGCGGGTCGTCAACGTCTGGGCCGGCCAAGATTTCCGTCGCTGCGATTCCGTCGAGTTCGGGCATTCGAATGTCGAACAGGCACACGTCCGGGCGAAGTGTCCGGGCCATCTCAACGGCCTCGCGACCATCGGAGGCCATGCCGACCACGTCGATGTCATCTTCGTTGTCGAGGATCATCTGCAGCCCGACTCGAACGAGATCTTGGTCGTCAGCGATCAGGACTCGGATGGTCATGCGGTGACCGAGTCCATTGGCAGCTCAGCCACAACGAGCCATCCCCCGCCGGTTGCGGGGCCAGCGTTGAACGTCCCCCCAAGTAGGCGGGCACGCTCGGCCATGCCGATAAGGCCGTAGCCGGTGATGTTCTGATCGGTGACTCGCCGCCCGTTGTCGTGCACGCTCAGACGGTAGCTGCCGTCACCGTTGGACACTTGCACTCGGACAGTCGATGCGTCCGTTGAATGGCGGACTGCGTTCGTCACCGATTCTTGGGCGATGCGGAAGAGCGCTGCGCCGACTGCGGCAGATGGGTTGCTACTCGGCAACGGATCGACCGCAACCTCGAGATCACCCTGCGCTCCCGCCAAAGTCGCGATGTCAGCCAAGCTCTGCTGCGGCACAAGCTCGGCGTCGGCACCATCGCGAAGCGATCCAACCATCGATCGCATATCGGAGAGCGCCCGTGCCGCGGATTCCTCGATTGCTTCCAACGACCCCATGACCGCGTCGGGGTTGTTCGCTGCCACTGCGCGAGCTGCCTGCGCCTGGATGGCAATCGCCGACACATGGTGAGCCACCGAGTCGTGCAGCTCACGAGCGATCTGTTCGCGCTCGACCGACCGGGCACTTGCTTCGCGCTGCTCGGCTGATCGTTTCTGGTAGCGAACAAGCACTCCCGCCTCAGCTGGCAGGAAGGCGAAGATGACTCCGCCGATGAAGTCGCCGACCGTGCCGGGGTCGATGATCAGGTTCAGCAGCGTGGCCGCAACGATGATCCCAATGCCGAATGCGCAATGCCGGCCCGAACCCCACCTGAACAGGCTGTAGATCAGCACGACCACAAAGATTGCGCTGTAGGGACCTTCGGGAATTTCGGCGAAGATTGCGTCGAAGAGCAGAAGGCTGTTCATCGACACGAACACGATTGCCAACATGAGCAACGGTCGAGTCCGGCGCCACAGCACGGTCGGAATAACAGCAATCGTGACTGCGATGTGGAACGTTCGCCAGATCAGCTGCTCGTTGAAGATCCATTCGGCGATCGCCGCGACGAGTACCGCTGCGGCCAACCACCAGTCACGTGCAACGCGCGCTGGCGGGTCGGGAACAGCGGGTTCTGCAAAGAACTCCTCAAGTGATGCGTGCATACGTCCACAGTAAGTGACGATCGAGAATCGCGGATCGGCCGAAAGTATGAACCCGGGGCCAACCGTATGGGCGGTACGGTTTCAGCCGTTTCCCCGATGCGCAATCGCCAAGACCTAACGACGATGAGTTCATCCACTAAGGAGGACTCATGTCGAACCTGCTCTACCGTCTCGGTCGCTTTGCGGCCATCCATCCATGGCGAGTCATCGCCCTCTGGCTGCTCGCCGCAGTCACAATCATCGGATCATCCCAGGCATTTGGCCGCACTCTCGAGGACGCGTTCGATGTGCCCGGACTCGATTCACAGACAGCTCTCGACTTGCTGTCCGAAGCGCAGTCCGATGCGGCGGGCCTGTCCACGCAGATCGTTGCGACGCCGACCAGCGGCGAGTCCTTCTTCACCTCGCCCGACGCCCAAGCTGACCTGGCCGAGCTTCAAGCAGGTGCTGGCGAGCTGCCAAACGTTGTTGGCACCTCTGACCCGAGCGGAGCATTGGCGGCTGGCCCCGAGCTCGCCGCTCGCTCTGGAGCGATTTCGCCCGACGGAAGCGTCGCGCTGATCCAGGTGCAGTACCGGCAGCTCGAAGAGCTCAGCAGCGAAGACTTCGAACGCCTCACCGAGTTCCTTACCGAAACTCGTGACGGCTCAAGCCTGCAGATCGAGGCCCGCGGCGAACTGTCACAAACGTTCGCCGAAGCAGAGACGGGCACCGGCGAAATGATCGGCCTCCTCGCAGCGGTCATCATCTTGATCGTCGCGTTCCGTTCGGTAATCGCCATGGGCCTTCCGATCGGCATCGCGCTCTTCGGCCTCGCAATTGGCATCACGTCCATGTCGCTGATCACGTACCTGATCGACATTCCGAGCTGGGCGCCAGAGGTTGGCAGCATGGTGGGCCTCGGAGTGGGCATTGACTACGCGCTGTTCCTCGTCACACGCCACCGTGAGCACCTCGCAGACGGCATGGACATTGTCGAGTCGGTTGGTCGCTCTGTCGCAACGGCTGGGCAGGCCGTGGTGTTCGCCGGCGGCACCGTCGTTATCGCAATCCTTGGCCTCGGCTTCTCGGGCGTGTCGTTCATGACCGCCGCAGGCGTCGCCACTTCGGCCGTGGTGTTGATCATGGTCATCGCCTCCATCACGCTCCTCCCCGCGCTGCTTGGCTTGGCCGGGGCTCGAATCGACAAGTGGACAATTGGCCGCAGCAAGGTGTCGAGCGAAGTCAGCCCTGGATGGACTCGTTGGGGCACCCACGTGTCGAAGCACGCATGGCCATATGCCATTGGCGTCACGATCCTGCTGTTGGCCCTCAGTGCCCCAGTGCTCGGACTGCAGCTTGGCTTCCCCGACGATGGGTCACTCCCAGAAACCCGTAGCGAGCGTCGTGCTTACGACCTCGTCGCTGATGGATTCGGCGAGGGCATCAACGGCCCACTGATCGTCGCAGTTGACCTCAACACCGAAGGCCCAGGTGCAGTCGCTGGTGCCACGGATCTTCTCGAACCCTTGATGGCCGCTATCACGGCTGATCCCGGTGTCGCCGCGGTCGCCCCGCCCGACATCAACGTCGATGCCGGAGTGGCAAGCATCTTTGCCTTCCCCACCACCTCGCCCCAGGACGAAGCCACACTCGACACCGTGAAGCGGCTGCGCGCAGATGTCTTCCCTGCCGTTCTTGGAGATGCCGCGGTGAGCGCTCACGTCGGCGGGCCGACAGCATCGTTCGCCGACATCGGGGCCAAGATCACCTCACGACTGCCACTGTTCATTAGCGGCGTGATCGCGTTGTCGTTCCTGCTGCTCATGATCGTGTTCCGGTCGATCCTCGTTCCGCTCAAGGCCGCGATCCTCAACCTGCTCAGCATCGGTGCCGCCTACGGCGTGCTGGTCATGGTGTTCCAGTGGGGCTGGGGCAAAGAGCTCATCGGCCTCGAGACCACCGTGCCCATCGTTTCGTTCATCCCGATGTTCATGTTCGCCATCTTGTTCGGCCTGTCCATGGACTACGAGGTGTTCCTCCTCAGCCGGGTGCGCGAGGAGTACTTGCGCACCGGCGACAACGACAGCTCGGTCATCCATGGCATCGCCAGCACCGCCCGAGTCATCACGTCGGCGGCGCTCATCATGATCTCGGTGTTCGGAGGCTTCGTTCTCGGATCAGACCCGGCGATCAAGATGTTCGGCCTGGGCCTGGCCACCGCCATCTTCGTCGATGCCACCATCGTGCGAATCGTGCTTGTTCCCGCAACCATGAAGCTCATGGGTGACGCCAACTGGTGGCTACCAGCCTGGCTCGACCGGATCTTGCCGACCCTCGACCTCGAAGCCGGGCCAGACATCATCCAAGACTCAGACGTCCGCCTCATGGAAGAGCCCGAATTCGCCAACGCCTGACTCCTAGACTGCTGTCACTCGTGGAGGTACGAAATGGCAACGACGTTTGATAGCGGCTTCTCGGACTGGGACCCGTCCCGACTTCCCGACCTAACCGACAAGCGTTTCTTCATCACCGGTGCAAATGCGGGCCTCGGGTTCGAGGCAGCCAAGATGCTTCGAGCGAAGAACGCACACGTCCTCGTCGGTAGCCGAAACGAAGGCAAGGGACGCGGGGCCGTCTCAAACATCTCGGCCGTATCTGGAACGGGAGGCGTCGAGTTCGTCAAGATCGACCTCGCCGATAAGAGCTCGATCGATAGTGCAGCTGAAGCAGTCCGAGGGCTGGCACCTGACGGGCTCGATGCAATCGTCAACAACGCGGGGGTCATGCAGACCCCCGAGCAGAAGACCGCCGACGGCTTCGAGATGCAGTTCGGCACCAACCACCTTGGCCACTTCTACATGAACCATCTGCTCTTTGACCTCGTGGCGGCCCGCAACGGGCGAATCGTGCCGGTGTCGAGCATTGCGCACCGGCCGCCGGCGAAGATCAACTTCGACAACATCATGTTCGAGGGGAACTACTCGCCAACAAACGCCTATGGGCAATCGAAGCTCGCAAACCTGGTCTACGGCCTTGAACTTCATCGCCGCCTCGAGGCTGCTGGTAGCAGTGTCGCTTCGATCACGTGCCACCCGGGCTATGCCGCGACCAACTTGCAAAGCACCGGCCCAACAGGAATCTGGAAGGCCGTCTACAAGGTAAGCAACAAGCTGATGGCCCAGCCGGCCGAGCGGGGCGCCCAACCGCTCGTGCTCGCGGCTGCCGGTGTCGAGGCCCGATCGGGCGGCTACTACGGCCCGATCGGCATGCAAGGTGCCCGTGGAAAGATCAGCGATTCGAACATCGTGAACGACTTGGCCACGGACATCGAGACCGGACGCAAGCTGTGGGAGCTGAGCGAAGAACTACTCGGCATCAGCTGGACGTTCTAACCCGATGCCCGCCCACGACGTCGTTCGCTACGGCGATGAAACCGACCAGTTCGTGCATGTGTACGAACCGTCGGGCGAAGCTTCGGGCACCATCATCTCTATCCATGGCGGCTATTGGCGATCGAAGTACGGCCTCGACCTGCACGAGCCAATCGCCAAACACTTGGTGGGACGCGGCTGGACCGTTTTCAACATCGAATATCGCCGCGTCGAACCCGATGGTCCAGCGATGTGGGCCGAGATGTCGAGTGACGTACTCGACGCCTGCGCCCTCGCTGAGGATCGTCCTGGGCCCACCATCGCAATCGGTCATTCGGCGGGTGGGCAGCTCGCCTTGTGGGCGGCCGCACAACCAAACGCCCAACTCGACGCGGTCGTAGCGCTGGCACCTGTGTGCGACCTGTTTCTGGCCGACGGCCTCGAGCTCAGCAACCATGCGACGAAGGCTCTGCTCGGCGAAACCGCTGCGGAGCGCCCCGATCTCTACGCCACGGCATCCCCGCTCTACCTCCTGCCGTTAGGTGTTCCCCAGCTCGTCGTGCACGGCAAAGCTGACGCCGACGTCCCGTACGAAATGGCTCCCGAATATGTGGAAGCTGCGACGGCTTCAGGAGACGACATCACCCTCATCGACCCGAAGAAGGTCGACCACTTTCACGTAGTCGACCCAAGCCACCAGGTCTGGCGACAAATCGATGACCAGCTCGAACGCTGGGCGAAGACTCTTGGAGCCTCCGATGCTTGAGCCACTCGCTGGAGACCTGCCCGACGACTGGGAAGACGACTTCAACCCCGACCGCCTACGCGGTTGTCAGTACTGGCGCTGCGAAGAGCTCTTCGAAGCCAAGACCTCGAACCAGATCTTCTGCCGCAAGGCGTGCCGCAGCCGCCAACGCAAGTGGGAACGAGCCCAAGTCCGCAAAGAACGCAAGGCCGCAGCAAAGCGAGCAAAGGGCGGCTAGTTGCCGCCCCGGATGCGGATGGCGTTGCCGTGGGCGTCGAAGCCTTCGTGGTCGCTGAGTGCGATGGTGCTGTCGGCGACGGCACGGAGTGCGTCGGGGGTCAGGTGGCCAATGGCCCCTGCCTTGAGGAACTGCTCGACGGTGATCCCGCCGGCACGGTTGGCCCAGCCGCCGGTTGGAAGGGCTGCTGGACCGCCAAGGGTGAAGTTGCCGACAGAGAACGGCACGTTCTGGCCGAGCAAGAGCTCACCCGCATGCTCAATGAGCTCGGCGGTCGCCCACGGGTCGGCGACGGCAAGTTGGCAGTGTTCGGCAGCGAACCAATTCGCGACGTCAATCGCCTTGCCGATCGAGTCGACGAGGATCGCTCCCCCGTTGGCGCCCAACGCTGAAGCGGCAGCCTCGCGGCGAACATCGGGAAGTAGCGCGGCCTGTCGTTTGACCTCGGCTGCGGCTGCATCGATGACCGACTGCGACGCCGTTACCAACAGCACCGTCGAGTCGGTGCCGTGCTCGGCTTCGTTGAGTAGGTCGGCCGCCAAGAGGACTGGGTCGGCGGACTCGTCAGCGACGACCATGGACTCGGTCGGGCCGAGCACGACCGTGTCGACACCGTGCGAGCGAACTTCGAGTTGGGCCAGGGCGACCGGCGGGCTGCCCGGTCCGATGATCATGCCGTGAGCCGGGATGGTCTCGGTACCAAACGCAGCCGCCGCGACACCTGCGGGACCGTTCACTCGATACACGTTTGTGAGCCCAAGTTCGTGGGCCACGACCAGCACTGCATCATCGACAGCACCATCACCTCCCGGTGCAGGAGGCACGATGACCGACAGCTGCGGTACTCCCGCAACGACTGCCGGGGTAGCGACTTGGGCGAGCACCGACGGGTAGCTCGCCTTGCCGCTTGGGCAGAACAGTGCGGCGTTGGCGACTGGGCCGATCTTCTCGCCGATTGTGTGGCCAGGGGCAATCTCGGCAGTCCAACTTTGGCGGCGCTCGAGCAGCGCTTCGTTGAACGCACGAATGTTGCCGAGCATCTGTTTGATCGCGGTGTGCACGCCGTGATCGATGCGAACCATTGCCTGATCGAACTCTTCGGGGGTGACCGCAATCCCCGAGGCGTCGATCTCGATGTGATCGAAGCGGGCCAACGCATCGAGCAGGGCAGCGTCGCCGCGGGTGCGGACATCCTCGACCAATGCGTGGATTGCTGGCTTCAGCTCATCTGCAGACTGCGCCGCGCTGCCGCGCTGATGGACCCATGCCTTATCGGCATCGGTCATTTCGTTCCACACCAGCTGACGCATCATGGTTTCAGGATACGAGGCGGATCGAGAGGTCTCGCATCTACCGACGGGTACGCCAGTGCACCTCGGCATCGGGGCCAAGCGCGGCCAGTTGATCAGCGATGAACGCGTCACGGTCCCGGGCCCGCGGGTGCGTGAAGCCAGCGCCGATGACGGGGGCGCCTGGGTCACAAACCACGTAGCGGCAAATGCGTTTGCCGTGCTCGGTAAGGCGCTCCCATTGCTCAAACGGCATGCATCGGTTGATGCCTTCGCTGCGAAACCATGGGGCGTAGTACTCGATGTTCGGAAACGCTCGAACATGATCGGACAGGTTAGGGGTTCCCCCGTGCCATGCACGGTTGTCTCGAAACACTGCGGTCCCAGCGGGTGCAGGGCACACGGTGCTGTGCTTCATTGACAGCGGCTCATCGGCCAAGGTCGGGATTCGTTCGGTCGAGCGCTGCGAACCAGGGATCTGTCGAATCGGGCCGTTCTCCCAGGTCAGGTCCACCATTGCAAAGTTGATTGTGACGACCGGGACCGGCATGTCACGGGTGGTTGTGCCACCAACGGGGTCGTGCGGCTCGGCCCAAACGTTGTCTGCGTGAAGACCCTGATATTCAATGGCACCTGGCAGTGCGAGATCCCCTCCGCCGCCGCCGACGATGTAGTTGGGCGAGCCGAAGATTGCAGTGAGGATTGGCGTTGTCGTGTCCATGTCAATGACATCAACCCACGCCGGTTCGTGCAGCCGATGCCGCGAGCCTGACGTGGAACCGAACGAGTAACGGTGAGGCAAACCTCCAGCACCGCCACCGATCGACCCGTCAGGGTCGGCAGCCAGGATGTCATCGACCACCCGGTTCGTCGCGTCCTGCAATGCGGCCAGACGCTCGCCCGAGAGCGCGTTGCGCACGGCAACAAATCCGTCCCGATGAAAGAGCTCGGCCGCTCGGTCGACGTCGGTGGGGTCGACCAGCTCGAGGTCGGGAATGCCGTTCGACTCGCGAAGCTGTTCGCGCAGAGCGACTACGCCTGGATCGTCGGAACGTCGTGCCCACGTTGCGCAGGTCGGGTCGCCCTGTACAAGGTTGCGATGTTCGGGCGTCGTCTCGATCTCGATGTCGGGCTCGGGCGTATCGAGGCCAAGTTCGTTGTTGTTCGACTCGATCGTCTTCGGACGATTCTGAAATCCATTTGGTGGGACGTTCTCGAACCAACCACGCATCACCGACCTCCAGCGTTGCACCCCGACACTAGCGGCCGCGACCGTTTCACTTCAGCTGATCGCTACCCTGCGAACCCGGCAACGCAATCAGAAGGAGGAGCCGTGGCGAAACGACCAACCCATGACTTCTGGGCTGATGCCGAAACCAGGATGATTCAGCCGTACCAGGCAAACAAGACCTACCTGTGCCCGGGATGCAACCGTGACATTCCTCCCGGTACCGGCCACATTGTTGCGGTTCCGCCCGAAGCAGCCGACCTCCGTCGGCATTGGCACAAGGGCTGCTGGAACGGTCGCGCTACCCGCGGTCCTCGGCGTTAGGCGCCGCAGCAATTCTTGTACTTGCGCCCTGACTGACACCAACAGGGGTCGTTGCGGGTTGGTGGCCACGGGATCGCCCCACCATTGCGAGCAACGTTGGCTCCCATCGTCCCTCGATATCGAGCGTCACCGCCCTCATCGCCGTACTCAGCAATAAGGTCGTCGACATTGAGCGGAGCGACATCTGGAGAGCCCGGCTCGTTCGCAGCTGCAGCGCGTAGATGCGACTCGACCTGCAGACAGTACGCAGCGTGGTCCTCGGGCATCGTCTCGAGTAGAGCGGGCCATTTCTCGATCGCCTTGGCCCACTCGTGTTCGGGAAACCACGCCATTGCCCACACCGTGACAACACCATCGGCTTGGGCAATGGTCTGCGGATCAGCGTTGAACGAGAACAGCTCGCCGAGCTCCTCTTCGGTGATCGGTTTTGGCTTTGGATCCGCAGTCATTCCCAGTTCCTGCTCGAAGGTTTCACCAAGGGTAACGACACATCACCCAGCAGGGATCCGGCGCTTGAACGTCGCAAAGTACGTGTAAGTCCACAATGACGAGGAGGCGTCGCAGGTTCGGAGGTCGCCATTCTTCCCTTCTTGAACCGGTTCAAGTGAGATGAGTTCCCACCCCTTTCGCCCGAAGTGGTTCAGCTGCGGGATCAGCTTGTAGGTCGAGTAGCGAGGATGTTCGACATGTGGAATGTCGTCACTAATTGGGACGGCAAGATTCTCGTCGTTGGTTGCGAGTGTTGTGGTGAAGTACTCCCATGTGTCCATGGCCCGAGCCTATGTGAGGCGCACCACCGTTTGCCTCGGGACTGATCCCCAAACGACGACGACAGCCTTACATGTAGAACACCATCGTCGAGTGGGCGATACTTAAGCGAGTCGTTTCCCAATGACTGAACCAGGTCCAAATTTCGCGCTCGAAGGGCGAACCAACTTCGGTTGCGTTGAGCCGATCAGCTTCGGCATCGGATAGCCCGTCGCCCTCGAGAGTGATCCCAAGTGCGCCGGCAACCGTCCTCAGTTCGTCTTGCAGCCGGAAGCTCGACCCAACCATCGACCCGGCAATGCGATCATCGAACACGATCTCGGGAAAGTCGATGGGAACAAAGAACCCCTCGGCATCGCTGTGACACAACAGGTGACTTTCCATCTTCGCCGACTCGTCCAGGGTCACGGTGTCATCGGCTGCGTTGACTCCATCCGGGAGGGGCTCGAGGGTCATACCCGCCTTCGTGTGGGCGTAAGCACGACGCAGATAGTGCAGCCAGGAATAGGGATAGCTAGAGAGGGAGCAACGGTTGCCAAGCTCGGGCAACTCCGACGGCTCGAGGAAACTGCCGTAACTGCGCTCACTCAGAGCCTGGTTGATTTGCGCAACTTCGCGCTCGATCCACTCTGCTGCTTCGCCATCCAGCTTGTTGAATTCAGAGAGCGATCCGACCGACACTGCAAGCCCCATAGGGGGAAATAGTATCGGGCCATTTCTTGGCAAATGCTACCAATAAATGTAGCTATGCAAGTCGATATAGGTCGCGCCTATTTCTCGAATATCTCCTGTTCAAATGCTGGACAATTGGCGTTCTCACATCGCAGCCTTTCACCGGGTACCTCGGCCGGTAATGCACTCACACCACACGTTGGACAGATCGGCGATTCGTCCTCTTCGCCCTCATCCCACAGGCGTGTCAACGCACTCCTCCGTTGGTCATGACGCGTCAACGTGTCCGGTCAGCACGTTCACCGCGTTTGTTCCGATCTCTTCGACCGCATAGCCGCCTTCCATCACGTACACGGTGGGGAGCCCGGCGGCACCGAGACGGGCGCCGTACGTAGTGAAGTCATCGGAGCTCAGCTTGAAACTGCTGATCGGATCGGCTTCGAACGTGTCAACACCAAGCGACACGACTAGTGCATCGGCACCGAAGTCAGCAATTCGTTCAAGTGCCTGGTCAAGCGCCGAGAGCCACACATCGAACGTCGTGCCTGGGAGCAGCGGGTAGTTGGCGGTGAAGCCTTCACCGTCTCCGCTGCCGACCTCATCGGCATAGCCCAAGAAGTATGGAAACTCGTGCGCCGGGTCACCGTGAAGCGACGCGAAGAATACGTCATTGCGGCCATAGAAGATGTCTTGCGTGCCGTTGCCGTGATGAAAGTCGACATCGAGCACCGCTACACGTTCGGCGCCGTCGTTACGGAACCCTTGCGCCGCAATCGCGGCGTTGTTCAGATAGCAATAGCCACCAAAGAAGTCCGTTGATGCGTGATGCCCTGGTGGGCGACAAAGCGCAAACGCCGACGATGCTCCATTCGATACGGATTGTTGCGCGGTTCGGGCCAACGAAGCCCCAGCGTGAGCGGCTTCCCACGTGCCGTTCGTAATCGAGCTCTCAGCTGCGAACGCGTAGTACCCGAGCTTGCCGTCGATGTGTTCGGGGATGTGGGTGTTCATACGGCGCGTCGGCAGGCACGACGGGATCATGTCGGCGGTGTGCCCGAGAGCAGTCCATTCGTCCCACGCGGTTCGGAGAAACTCGAGATATCCAGCGTCGTGAACTTGGGCCAACAACGCATCTTCGACCGGAGTCGGCGCTACCTGGTCGGTAAGCCCAGCTGCGTCAAGCGCCGCATTGATGTAGTCGACTCGTTCGGGACACTCGAAGGGTCGAACCAATTTTCCATCGTGTAGCTCACCATTTGGAAAGTGCTTACGATGCTCATCGCTGCGGACGATCTTCACGGGCTAAGCGTCGAGTTCAGACAGGTCGCGGTATGCCCCGCCATAGAAGATGACCGGCGGCTTCGCTTCGTCGGGGACGCTCATCGTCATCACGTTGTACAGGCCAAACTCGTGGTCGCCAGCGGGGATGATCTGATGCTCGGTGAGTGTCATCCATGCTGTGGTGTCGGCAATTCGGGGGGCACCATCGGCCATTTCCCAGTCAAGTCCGTCGAAGCGCTCGCCGAGGTCGCGCATACACGCGTTGCTGACGTCGATCTGATGCTCGCCAAGCACATTGACACCGAGTGTGTCTGCCTTCTTGAGCTGCTCCCAGCTATAGGAATCGTTCGTGCAGAAGAACCCGGCGAGCGGAGGGTCCAGCGAGACGGACACAAAACTGCCGATGACCATCGCGATAGGTGCATCGTCGACCATGGCGGTCACGACCGTGACACATGTGGGCACCTGACCCATGACCTGACGGAAGTACTTTGGATCGATTTCGTTCATGGGCACACGCTAACCGCGAGCCTCGATCGGCGTCGCTTTCGCGCGCCCTGCTCCAGAGATACGTTGATGAACCATGACCGACGAACGAATCATGATGATGAATCCCAACACGGGACGCGACGACATGACCATTGCCGTCGCCATCTACGAGCCAACCCGCGACGCGATCCTCTCAGCAATCGACGACGCTGGTGAGTTGCCCAACAAGCAGCTCATCGACGAGGTAGAACAACGAACCCCCGCCGAATTGTGGGGGAACAACAGCTGCGCCTGGTTCACCACCTCGGTGAAGCTCCACCTCGAAGCCAACGGCTGGCTGCAGAAAGCGGGCAGCCCCCAAATCCTGTCGCTCACCGACGAAGGCCGGGCCCTGCTGGATTCTTAGCGGACAGAACCGCTAGCCGCGGACCTTGGGGAACCGGTCGCTGTAGAACCGGTCACCGTGGGAGAGAGTCGGGTCAACAAAGTCAGGGTCGGTGTATCCAGGTGAGGCGTCGTAGTACGCGTCGTCGCCAACCCAGATGTAGGCAATGGCCCGCCGCACCTGGTCGAGCGTGTTCGCCGGTGCGCCATGCAACGTACGGTGAAACCACACGAGTGCGTCACCGGGGTTGAGGTCCCACCACACCTTCTCGAACTCAGCCCCGAGCTCTTCGGGTGGTGGGCTAGGAACGCGGTTCTGCGTGATGATGCCGGCGTAATCGTCATCATCATCGAAATGTCCCATCAGATAGATCGGCTCGTCGCGAAGGTGCGACCCTGCCAAGTACTGCAGCGCCGTTTGGGCGGGAATGTGGTCAAAAGCCACCCAAAAGTTCACCGAGTCGCGACCCGTCACGCGTTGGAACGACGCGTCCTCGTGCCATGGCGAAGCCGCGCCACCTCCACCGTCCTTGATGAACAGATTGTCGAAGTATCGAGCCACCATCGACGAGCCCATTAGCTGCTGAGCGAGGTCGGCCATTGCCGTATCGTCCCGCAACCGCCGGAACGCCTCGATGCGGTCGCTGACGTTGAAGTCGTAGAAGAACGAGGGACCGCCAGGCTCACCAATCGTGGTCGCCATAGTCGTCGGATTCGCCTGGGCCTGATCGCATCCAGCGTGGATGGCCGCAACATCGTTCGAAGGCAGAAAGTTGCGAAGGCAAACGACACCATCTCGCTCGATGGCCGCCACCGCATCTTCGGTCACAACCCCGGATGACGCGTCAAACGACGGACGAGGGAACGGGCCGGTTGGAGGTGCCAAGTCGAACGCCATGGCCGAGAAGTTAGCTGTTCTTGCGGCGCTTCTGGATGTTGGCCCATTCGTCTCGAAGACCAACCGTGCGATGAAAGACCGAAGTGTCGTCGGGGTCGACCGCGAAGTACCCCAGGCGTTCGAACTGCACCACGTCTCCCCCGCTCACCTCGCCAAGCGCGGGCTCGACCTTGGCGTGCACCGTCTCGCGTGCATTGGGGTTGAGGCTCGACAGCGGGTCGGTGTCGCCCGAGCCTGGATGTGAGTCGGTGAACAAGCGGTCATACAGATGCACGGTGGCATCAACAGCGGTAGCCGCCGATACCCAGTGAATCGTTGCCTTGACCTTGCGCCCGTCGGGAGCCTGGCCACCGGCGGTCTCAGGATCGTAGGTGCAGTGCACTTCGACCACGTTTCCGTCGTCATCGGTGACGACGTCGTTGGCGGTGATGAAGTAGCCCGCACGCAAGCGAACCTCGCGCCCGATGGTCAGGCGGTAGTACTTGGGCGGTGGGTCGAGCGCGAAGTCATCTTGTTCGATCCAGAGCTCGCCGCTGAACGGAACCTGCCGGGTGCCAGCGGTTTCGTCCTCGGGGTTGTTGATCGCCTCCCGCATATCGCTGTGACCCTCTGGCCAGTTCGTGATGACCACCTTCAGCGGACGCAGCACTCCCATGCGCCGAAGTGCCGTCTTGTTGAGATGCGTACGGATGAACGACTCGAGCAGTTCGATGTCGTGGGTGCTGTTCGACTTGGCCACGCCGATGTGATCCATGAACGTCCGGATCGCCTCGGCGGGATAGCCCCTCCGCCGCATTCCCCGCAGGGTTGGCATACGAGGGTCGTCCCAGCCGTCGACGCTGCCGTCTTCGACAAGGCTCTTCAGCTTGCGCTTCGACGTCACCGTGTGGGTGAGGTTCAGGCGGGCGAACTCGGTCTGTTCGGGGGTGTCTCGTGGCAGGTCGAGGTTGGCCAGACACCAGTCGTACAAGGGTCGATGACTGTCGAATTCGAGCGTGCAAATGCTGTGGGTGACTTCCTCGATCGCATCGCCTTGACCGTGGGCCCAGTCATAGGTGGGGAAGATGATCCAGTCGGTTCCGGTCCGGAAGTGATGCTCACGGCGGATGCGGTACAGCACCGGGTCGCGCATCTGCATGTTCTCGTGGTTCATGTCGATCTTGGCGCGCAGCACCTTCTCGCCGTCGGCGTACTCGCCCGCACGCATGCCGCGGAACAGCGCCAGGTTCTCGTCGACCGTGCGATCACGGAACGGGCTGTTGACGCCTGGCGTCGTGAACCCACCGCGTTGCTCGGAGATGGTTTCGGCATCCTGATCGTCGACGTAGGCCAGGTCTTGTTCGATCAGCGACTCGGCCCACTGGTACAACTGCTCGAAATAGTCAGACGCGTATCGGATGTCGTTGGGTTCGAACCCCAACCATTGGATGTCTTCGATGATGCCGTCGACGAAGTTCTGGTCTTCGGTGACCGGGTTGGTGTCGTCGAACCGAAGGTTGCACACACCACCGAACTCCTCGGCCAATCCGAAGTTCAAGCAGATTGACTTGGCGTGTCCAATGTGGAGGTACCCGTTTGGCTCGGGAGGGAAACGGGTCTGGACACGGCCGCCATATTTCTCCGACTCGTTGTCGGCATGGATCATCTCGCGGATGAAATCGGTCGGCGTGTGTTCGTCGTTCAACTTCTCGCTCACCACGTCAGGTTATTGCTCGATGGAGCGAACCAGTGGAGATCAACGGCAAAGCTGCAGCTGCACCGCTATGAGAGTGTGCGAGCCGTGTCCGACAACGGCACGTCAGACTTTGACCCAGGGAGGGTCTTGAGGGCCCGATCGCCCAGGTTGGAGGTAACCCCTAGCCAATAGTGCTCGTTGCGGTAGTGATGCAGGCGGTGGTTCGCCGCCAACCGCTTGTAGTACCGAAAGGTTGGCCGGTAGCGGGCATGGACCAAGAGGTGGGTCCATTCGTAGTGGGCCAGCATCACGTACGAGGCCAACACCGCAGTGAGGTATGTGCTCAACAATGGTGCGCCAAGGACCAGGGCGAGAACCAGCGGCCACGTGAGGTTCCACACCGCCAACATGACCAGGAAGATCGCAACGTCTTGCCAACCCAACATCAGCCATCCGATGTTGGACGGATCGAGGTGATGCTCTCTGTGGCCCGCGCCGGTCTTGTACTTCGTCATGCGGATCGAGTCGTCGGGGGCGTGAAGGACAAACAGGTGCAGCACCCACTCAACAACACCGGTTAGGGCAAGGGTGACGACAACAACCGCGAGGTCGGCCCACCCGAAGCCTCCTACGACGGCACGAAGGACGACCGCGATCGCGATGCCGACCGCCATGACTTGAGGTGACCGATGGGTCACGTACGTTTGAATGACGTCGCGCAAGGTGAGCAGGTCGTCAGCCCGCTCAAGAGAGCCGCGATCTACCTGCGCTATGCCCATGGCGCTCAGCCTCCGCGTCGATCAGCCATGACCTAGTTGTAGCCCACAATGGCAAAGACCGGCGGTCGGACGATCAAGCTACGCCTTCGACGAAACGACGTGAGAGGTATACCGCACGGTGCCTCGATCAATTCCAAGACGATCCTCGACGAGGGAGATCAGTTCACGCCACAGCTTGGCCGCCGCAGCATCGTCGGGTTCTGGGATGAGGAAGATGAACGGCTGCTCACCGCGACGGAATTCGTCCACCGCGGCAGACACCATGATCGCCACATCGAAGACCGCGCCGGTGACCGCACGGCTGTCGACGAGCACGCCGGGTTCGGTGGTGTCCCAGCCGCGGGTTCGAACAACGATCGAGTGGCCAGCGGGAGCGGCGATTGCGTTCACCCCTGCGCGAAGCACATGCAGACGTGCGTCCCACGTTTCGGCACTGAGCAGGTCGGCAACCACGGGCTTATGAAGTTCGATTGGCGCCAACGGATTGGCAAGGATCGCTACGTTGTCCATCGAGCGACGGGCCATCATGTCGCGTCGGCGACCCCAGGTGCGACGATGGGCAATTCCGAGCAGACGCAACGCCTGGGAATCGAGCGCCGAATCATCTGCAACGGTTGGAAGAACGAGTTCGACACCCGGCGAAGACGTCGCACTGTCCGAACTTGCGTGATCTGGAACTGCTGTCGCCTGTGAAAACATGTGAGACCTCACTGTGAGCCGCCAACTGTCAGATATCCATAATCTCGTCAAAGTTGCGGGCACGCGTAGTGCGTTCAGCCCAAAATTCAACAAAACCATTCTTCGTGCGATAAAAATGAAGGAAGTTGCACACGTACAGGAGCGCCAATGGCAGATGAATTGGATTTGGGAGTGCTCGGACACCGCATTCGTCACTTTCGCAAGCGCCAAAAGCTGACGCTCGCCGAGCTCGGTGAACAGGTCGACAAACCCGTCCCGTACTTGTCTCAGCTTGAGAACGGCCGCATCGAACCCAAGATCGGCCTGCTTAACTCGCTGTCCGATGCCCTCGACGTCACTGTTGCCGAGCTGGTCGAGAACAGCGCGCCGAACCGCCGAGCTGAACTCGAACTCGAACTGTCTCGTGCACAAGAAGATGTGCGATACCAGGCGCTTGGGCTCCCCTACTTGAAGCCCAACGCCAAGCTCGGCGACGACGTGCTCGAACATCTCGTTGCGCTTTGGAACTCTGTCCCGGCAGGTCATGGTCAGCGAACGCTGCGAGCCGAGGACAAGGCCCGCCTCGCCAACGCTGAGCTCCGCGAAGAAATGCGTGACCGGAACAACTACTTCGAGAACATCGAGAAGATCGTCACCGATGCGATATCCGCGATCGACTACCCGGGATCTGGCCCGCTCTCCGAGCGACATATCACCGAGCTCGCAGCCCACTTCGGTTTTCGGCTCGAACGAGCGGTCGGCATGCCCAGCTCGGCGCGGTCGGTCACCGACCAGCGAAACCGCATCATCTACATTCCACTGCGCGAAGAGGTCGAACTTCGCGCTGCGCGGTCGGTCGTCCTTCAGACGCTCGGCCACTATGCCCTCGATCATTCCGCCACAAAGGACTTCGGCGACTACCTACGCCAACGGGTCGAATCGAACTATTTCGCCGCGGCGGCGCTCATCCCCGAGCAGCCAGCCGTCGAACTGCTCGGCCGGTTGCACGAGCAGAACGATCTGTCGATCGAGGATTTGAAGGAAGCCTTCTACGTGTCGTATGAGATGGCAGCGCACCGCTTCACCAACCTCGCGACCGAGCACTTCGGGCTGCCGGTTCACTTCTTGCGCTGCAACCCCGATGGTGTGGTGTCAAAGGCGTACGAGAACGACGGCATCGACTATCCAGCAGACGAGGACGGCACGGTCGAAGGTATGCGTGTTTCGCGCCACTGGGGAGTGCGCCAGGCATGGCAAGCCAGCAAGAGCTTCATGCTGCACTACCAACACACCACAACCGACGGCGGCGACTGGTGGTGTGCCACCTACATCGAGGACGCCTCCTCGAACCCGTACGCGGTGAGCATTGGCACCACGTCAGAACTGGCCAAGCACTTTCGAGGCGGCGACACCATCCGCAAGCTCGACGCTCGGTCATCGAGAACGGCTCCCGACCCTGACCTGGTGGCACGGTGGGAGGACGTTGCGTGGCCATCGGCGGCCCAACGCAGCCACGTGCTGACCGCGCTGCCTCCATCAAGCGGCGAGTTCTCGCCGTTTCCCGGAGTCGACCTCGTCGACGTCTATCGGTTCCTCGACCGGCAGCGTCCGACCAGCAGCTGACGAACGCACGACATCGACGATCCGGCTCACGAACATGAGAGAGACGAGCCCGATCATCACCACCTGGACAACCCGGAAGACCGGGTGGGAAACATCGGTCCCGGCCATGAACAGATGAACGGTCGCCGAGATCCAGACAACGAAGCTGAGCAGGTGTACTGCTCGCCACACTCGGTGTGGAAGGCGTGCCCGGAGCACTGATGTCAGTTCGACCGACACCAGCAACCAGAACCCCACAACTCCCCATGCAACCGCAGCTGGCTGCCACGTCGACATCATTGGTACGAAGAGCTCGACGAGCCCGAACTCGACAAAGTTGTCTGGCACCAACGCACCGAGGTGAATGGTCAAAAAGATCAGCGACAGCATGGAGAGAAACCGGTGAAGGTCGAGCGACCAGCCAGCGGGAAGCGGTCCCGAGCCACGGCGCGATTGCATCATGCCGATGATCATCGAACAACTGAGCAGCACCCAGGCAACGCTGCCCGCGGCGCGACTGGCGAACCACCAGATCTGGTCGACGAACTCGATGCCGCCAACATCTACCTGAGACAGCAGTGTCGCGGTCATGCGGCGCTCACTGTGATGTGTTCGACCGGCAGGCCAAGGTCGACAACCGTGGTCTGGGTGAAGGCGATCGCTTCGGCTCCCCACGCCGTGAGGTCAGCTTCGCCAAGATCGGGGTTGACCACGAGGGCCTTTGCCAGCACGTCGGCAAGCCAGGCGTTCGGGGCATAGACCGACGCTGCGATTCTCGGCGATTGTGTTGGCGCGCCGGTTCGTGGGTCGAGGAGGTGATGGTGCACCTGGCCATCGATAGCCCATCGACGGCTGGTCGTGCTACTCGTTGCGAGGGCGCCTCCGGCGACTCGAGTGGCGCCGAGCAGGGCACCGGCAGTGCGCGGGTCATCGACATGGACAACCGGTGCGTAGTTGGCCAACGCGGTTCCTGCGAAACGGATGTCGCCGCCCAGCGAGACCATTACCCAAGTTGCGCCAGAATCGACCAAGTCTTCGGTCACGAGATCGGCAGCGAGACCCTTGCCGATGCCACCCGGATCAAACCCGGTCCCGGCCGGTATTCGAACCAACCCTCCCGCGACATCGATATCGGTTTCGGCGCGACCGCTAGTTGAGGTGGCATGGGTCGGCTCGGCCGTGGAGAGTTCAAGATGCTCGTGGGAGGCGACGTATCCAAGGCCTTGCAACTGCTTCAGCATGAGCGGGTTGACCACACCATTGGTCAGCTCGATGGCGCGAACGCCCGCTTCGAAAAGCTGCGCCGTAATCGTTGACACCTCACACCAATCTCCGGCGTTGCGGTTCACTTCGCTTACCTCACTGCTGTCCCGGAACCGACTCCATCGACCCTCAAGATCCTCGAGCCGGCTGATCGCCAGGTCTTCTGCCTCCTCGACATCGCACACCACGCGACATCCCGAGCCGAACGCTCGGAAGGTCACTTCGTGGAGGCGGAGTGTTGAGGTCATGCGCTGGGGTTGGTGAGTGGCGGCAAGGTGGTTGCCGGAGTCGACGTTGTGGTGGCAACGGTGGTCGTTGGCGCAGCTGTGGTCGCGGGAGCTGTCGTTGGGGTAGCCGTTGTTGGAGTAACAGTCGTGGGCGCTGCGGTAGTCGGAGCCACGGTTGTCGGCGCAGTCGTAGTGGGTGCGGCCGAAGATGGCGTGCTCGTAGTTGAATCGACGGCTTCGGACGTCGGAGCTGGTTGTGCTGGTGCAGTGGTTGTAGTCGGAGCTTGAGTGGTGGGAGCTGCAGTAGTCGGCGCAACTGTCGATGCGGGCGCAGCCTCACTGGCCGTTGTTGTGGGAGCCATGGTCGTGCTGGTCGTCGTGGTTGCTGGCAACTGATCGGAGCGTCCGGCGACTCGGCTGTTGATCAGCGATTGGCCCGGTTCATAACGGTCCGATCGAAATGCGAGGGCGCTTGGTGCCGGTACGTCAGTGGTGGCGGGGGCGCTGATTGCCTCGGGCGTCACGAGCGTCTTGCCCATTGCCGAGGCCACGTCGGTTGCGGTTGATTCCTCAACCGTCAGAGCCTCGCTCGCGTCCGGTGAGGCAACGGGGCCGAGCGATGCCACAACCCCTACAAATCCGGCAACGCTGGCGGTGCCAACGCCTGCACGGGTGAGCCGTAACGCGGTAGTACGGCTTCGCATTGCAGTCTCCTCACTCGCCCACCTTTCTTTCGGCATTCAGCAAAGCAACCTTGACCGCGGCATACATCGCAGTACGTTCAGACGTACCGTTGTGCAATGGCCGAGATGCTTACACCCACCGAGGGAATCCGTCGCGAGTTGCAGCGCACGGTTCGCACCTACATCACTGGAAACCCGCAGCCTCAGGCGACCGGCAATCTGGCGACCGACAGCTGGTTTGGCCCAGAAAGCATTACCTGGCTCATCCAATCGGATTGGGCAGCGATCATTGGTGGGGTTGAGTCATTGCTCGTCCAGGTCCTCCACCCGCCGACCATGTCGGGCGTTGCCCAGCATTCTTCGTACAAAGAGGATCCGTTTGGCCGACTGCATCGAACGGCGAACTTCGTAGGCACCACCACCTTCGGCAGCGCTGCTGAAGCTGAACGCATGGTCAAGATCATCCGCCAAGTGCACAGCAAGGTTGTTGGCACAACGCCAGCGGGCGACCCGTACGAGGCGAACGATCCGCACAATCTCGCCTGGGTGCATTGCACCGAGGTCGACGGTTTCCTTCGCGGCTTCCGACGACACGGTTCGGTGGACATCACCGACGCCGAGGCCGACCAATACGTGGCCGAGATGGCCAAGGTTGGTGAAGCGCTCGGCGTCATCGAAGCTCCGCGATCAGTTTCCGAGCTCGACGCGCGGCTCGCCACTTACATCCCCGAGCTTCGGTTCGATTCACAGGCTCGCGAGGCGCTTCGGTGGCTGATGTTTCCGCCAAACAAACCAGCAGCTCAGGCACCCTATTTGATCATTTTGAGCGCGGCGATCAACCTGCTTCCAAGTTGGGCTCGACGAAAGCTGTGGATTCCGCCGCGCATACCCATCGTGAGCGATGCCATGGTGGCGCCCGCTGCCAAGTCGCTGGTAGGCGCGCTGAATTGGATTATGGAGCCGCCGCCCGAAATCGTCGAGCTGCGCGAGCGCCGCTCAGCTAGTTAGCCGACGCTTTAGCCGACTCCGCGAAGATCGACCACGAAGATAAGCGTCTCGTTAGGTGCGATAACGCCACCGGCACCGCTCGAGCCGTACGCCATTGCTGGCGGGATGGTAAGGCGGCGGCGTCCGCCAACCTTCATGCCCTGAACACCCTGGTCCCAGCCGGGAATGACCTGGCCTGCGCCGAGGCCGAATGCGAAGGTGTCGTTGCGGTTCCACGACGCATCGAACTCGCGGCCGTTCGACCAGCTAATTCCTGCGTAGTCAACCGTGACCTGCATGCCAGCCGTTGCTTCCTGGCCGTCACCCTCGATGAGGTCTTCGATGACGAGTTCGGTTGGGGCTGCGCCCTGCGGGACGGTGATGACTGGCTTTACGTTCGTGTCTTCCATGCGTCGAAGGCTACCGGTCTTGCCGGTTAGACCGGAGGGTTCTCCCGGTAGCGCTCCATTGCGTCGTCGAGGGTGAGATCGAGTTGGTTCGCAAGCGATGCCAGCCAGGCCAGAACATCGCCAAGTTCGTGAAGCTGCTGTTCTTTGGTGCCTTTGCGGGCAGCTTGAGCGAGCTCACCGAGCTCTTCACATAGCCACGCCACCGTTGCCGGCATTCCCCGCGCGCGGTCAGCTTCGCCGTACAACTCTTCCATCAACGTCTGAACTTCATCGAGTGTCATCACGACGTCAGACTATGGGCTTACCGCAAAGGTGAGCCTGACTACTTTGTGCCGACGATTCCCCGGGCCACGAGCGCTTCGGCAATCTGGATGGTGTTCAGCGCGGCGCCCTTGCGAAGGTTGTCGCCACTGATGAACATCGACAGGCCATTGTCGAAGGTCTCGTCGGGGCGGATGCGCCCAACGATCGACGGGTCGATGCCAGCCGACTTGAGCGGCGTTGGCAGGTCGTCGAGCACGACCCCGTCAGCTTCGGCAAGAAGCTCGCGAGCACGGTCGGGGGTGATCTCTTTGTTGAAGCCAGCAGTGATCGCCAGCGAGTGACCGGTGTAGACCGGAACGCGCACGCAGATGCCCGAGACCTTAAGGTCTGGGAGTTCCATGATCTTGCGGCTCTCGTTACGAAGCTTGTGCTCTTCGTCGGTCTCTTCGAGACCATCGTCGACGATTGCGCCACACATCGGCACGGCGTTGAATGCAATCGTGGTTGCAAACTTCGAGGACTCTCCAAAGTCGACCGAGTCACCGTCGTAGGTCAGCGAGCTGGCTTCGGCGCCGCCCTTCTTGATCTGCTGGTCGAGCTCGTCGACACCAGCGAGACCGCCACCAGACACTGCCTGGTACGTCGAGACAACCATGCGCTCGAGGCCGGCTTCATCGTCAAGCGGCTTGAGCACAGGCATTGCTGCCATCGTGGTGCAGTTCGGGTTCGCCACAATTCCCTTGGGGATGTCGTCGAGCGCGTGGGCGTTGACCTCGGGAACGACGAGCGGGACATCGGGGTCCATGCGGAACGCCGAGGAGTTGTCGATCACGATGGCACCCTGAGCGGCGACCTTGTCAGCGAGGGCACGTGAGGTATCGCCGCCAGCGGAGAAGATCACGATGTCGAGGCCGGTGTAGTCAGCAGTAGTTGCGTCCTCGACGGTGATGGTCGAGCCATTGAACTCGACCTGCTTGCCTGCGCTTCGAGGCGAGGCAAAGAAGCGAACGTCATTCATTGGGAACTCTCGCTCCACGAGCAACGTTTGAGCAACACCACCGACTTGGCCGGTGGCTCCTACGATTCCTACGTTTACCATGCCGTTCAGGGTACGAGGCGCGCGTCAAAACTGGTGGCCCAGGCGCGTGACAGATCTCTTGTCGAGTTCGGGAATGACGGCCTTAGGTCGCCCGGTTAACGATCGCTTCGGTCGCGGCAACGACCAGTGAGCGGTGAGCTACTAGCGCACTACCCGCATCCGGGTCGATCTCCCGGAAGCTCTCGACGGAGAGGCGATTCGCAATGTGGCGAATTCGATTGTGCACACGCGCGGACAGGTAGCCGAGCACTGGCGCGCTGATCGCCGCCACAAGGCCGATGATCGGATGGGCGAGCCAACCCACGACCACGCCAAGGCCAATCCACCACAGTGGATACGCGAAGATGCCGACAAGAATCTTGAATGTTGCTCGAATGTTGAGCTTTTGTGTTCGAGCCGCAAACCGGATGGCAAAGAACGGCACGAGGTTGAGCAGTCGGCCGATCCACACGACCGGCCACCAAATAAGCGATTCGAGTAGCGACCGGCGGTTGACCTGTTCGAGTCGTTCCACCGGCTCGTCGACAACAACATCGAGATCGATTCCAATGCGGTCGACCTCGTCTTCGAAGCGCTCCACCGCGTCGCACATCGCGGTCGCTAGGCGACGCGCCTCGGGGTGCTCGTCATCAACCGTATTGTTGAGCTTGGTCAGCACGTCGGCGTAGTCGAGGTCGGGACGTTCGGCAACGGTGAGCCGGGCGGCGATTCGGGCGTTGTCATGTTGACGCCAGTTGTCCCACGAAGGAGCAACCTCTTCAAGACGTTGGTGGAGTTGATCGGTGAGCGCAACCACCGCGTCGCGATCTTCGTCTCCGTCGATGGTGCCAAGCACCTCGAGTGGTTCACCGACATACACCGAAACTTGTGATCGGTAGCGGGCACGATCGTCGTAGATCAGTCCGACCGGTTGAATGGTGACCGGTCCGTCGACGCCGAGCGCAATACGAGCAGCGCCTGTACGCAGGTCGAGCAGGCCGGGCATGTCGTGGGAGACACCTTCCCCAAAGAGCGCAATGGCGTCCCCTTGTTGTAGCGCTTCGTGGGTCGCTACGAACATCGACGAGTTGTCGCCACCGCCGTCCTTTTGTCGATGTACCGGAATTGCCCGAGCCAACGCCAGAAGCGGTCGAAGCGGAAGGTATTTTGCGTCCCAAAGGACAGCCTTAGCAAGAAAGCGTGGGGTTCGGGGAAGCGTCGAGATGAGCACCGCCGGATCAACAAGCCCCGAGTGATGATTTGCCACGACGAGCACTGCCCCACTACTGGGGATTCGTTCGGGATTGTGGACGCGTACCGTCGAAAAGAAGAGGTGTAATAGCAGTCGGCAAAGTGCGCGAATCACCTCGGCAACCTAGCGCAACCCCTTTCGGGGATTGGCGAATTCAGAGCATTGACACAGCGCCGTCGTAGTCGATATAGGGCAGATGTCGACATTTGCGGAAGGCGTTTTTATGTTTGTTTCGGGAATGTAAAGGCCGGTCCCTGTTTTTGGGCAAGGGTCAGAATAGGTACACAGCAATTGACACCGAGTGGCAGAATCGGGTGAGCGGCGGCGGAATCCTTGCACAGAAAGCACTAGCCGTGGCCCCTGACAAACGACCTCGCGGTCGTCCTCCGAAGTATCCCCCGACAGAAGTTCGACGCCGACTAATCGACGCCGCAATTGCGACGCTGCGAGTTAGCGGAGTCGAGTCGGGCCTCGATGCGGTGACGCTCGATGGAGCAATCCTCGATGCCGACGTTCCACGAGGAATGTCGTACAAGATCTGGCGCGAGGGAGATGAAACTCCTCAGGATGCCTTTCGACGCGCGACCGTGCTTGACTTGCTCAGCATTCCGGCGGTCGCGGGGTTGCCAGCAACTCGTGAGTACACGACTCGTCAGCTGGACGCCAACCGTGAGGCGCTGCGCACCGACGATCTCGACGCTCGCAAAGCAGTCATCGTCGACCTGATCCGCCTGGTGGGCGAGTTCAACCACCAAGCGCTTGCCCAGAGTGCGAACTGGCGGCTCTATACCGCCCTTCGTGCCGCAGCAATAACTCGACCCGATGCCGATCCAGCGGTGATGGACTCGTTGACCAAGGGTGAGGACTATCTCATTCGTGAGTACGCCCAGTTCTATGCTGAAACCGGCAAAGCCCTCGGGCTCGAGCTTCGGCCCGAGTACGAGATGGATCAGTTCTCGGCGGCGGCGTACTCGATCAACGAGGGCCTGGCCTTGCGCTTGGCTTCGTCGTATCGCCAAACCGGCATCGTACGTAGCGGCAGCGATGAGCCGTGGACGCTGTTTGCGGTATCGCTCGAAGCACTGGTCTTTCACTTCTTCGACTGGAAGAAGTAGAAATCTCACCAACCTTGCGTTGGTGCGCTCTCGGGCGTTACGGCCTCACGTCGGGTGGAAGGTTTGCTTCGAGCCATCGCCGGAAGTCAGCACTGGATGCGGCCGGCGCATTGCCTGGCAGCGTCACCCATAGCCCAGCCGTCCAAGAGGGCGTCAGGCGGTGATACTTCGCGATTCCGGGACCCGGAACCTTTGTGCCCTGGCCACCGCGAGAGTTGTAGTAGTCGATGCCGCACTGGAACAGCACCTTCACCTGGGACAGGTCGACCGTCTGACCGTCCGGTTGCTGCAAGCGCATCTCGGAGGAGAGGAACTCGGCGGTCTGCCCCGATGCTGGCGACTGACGCTTGCCAGCCCAGAAGTGCATCATCAGCGCTTGCGCGTTCCATGGAGCTGAGTAACTGCCATCGGCCTCGCGTCGCCACTCGATTCGTCCGGGTCCGCCACTGCTGAACGGGTCAGGGTTCAGCTGTCCCGCTTTGCCCAGGTAGCCGCCGTTGGCCGTGGACGTGAGCGCAACGTCAAACGCCTTGTTCCAATTTCCGTTGGCGTACTGGTAGTACGCACCAGACCGGATGTTTACGCGGAACGGCACCGGTGGGTTGTGTCCGTTTTCGGGAATGACAGCGCATCGGAACTCTGCGAACTGGTTTGATCCGAGGTTTCCCCAGAGCGAGTTTCGGGTTGGGCCTTGGGCCCAGTTCCAACCTTGCGGCAGGTACAACGGAGCGTCGTGACGTCCCATCGGCGCTTCTTCATTCGGGTTGCTGCCGTCTCCTGCGCCGATGGTGCCATCGATAACTTGGGCGACGCTCCAACGTCCGTTCACCGGGGGCGGCGCCGCTGTGGTGGTGGTCGTTGTCGTTGTTGTGGTGGTCGTCGTGGTGGTGGTGGTCGTTGTCGTTGTTCGTGGAGCTCGGGTGGTGGTGGTCCGTGGAGCTCGGGTAGTGGTAGTGCGAGGAGCTCGGGTCGTAGTTACTCGAGGCGCAGCAGTAGTGGTTGTTGTGGTGGTCGTGGTTGTAGGTGCGGCCGTGGTGGTCGTGACGGCTTCGGGGGCTGGCGCAACCGTGGTGGTCGCTGCCACCGTCGTAGGTGGTGCCGCTACCTCCACCGCATCGCCTGAGTCATCAGAGCTTGTCGTTATGTCATTGCCGTCGTCGTTGCCGCTTTCGTTGCTTTCGACAGCGGGAGCATCTTCTGGCAGTTCGTTGCTCTCGTTTTCGCCAGCAACGACAACGTCAACCGGGTCGACTGCGATAGCTGGCGCTGCGCCGTCGGCCAAAGCAACGGTCTCGGGAGATAAGTCGGGAGAAACGACCTGGCGGCCTGAGAGTTGAACTCCAACCTGGCGAGCATTTACGCGTGCAGCGCCCTCTTCAAGAGCGCGCGCAGCTGCGGTTTCTACCGCATCTGTCGACCGACTCTCGATCGCAATCAGGACCCCGGCCAGAACCAGGCTGAAGATTACGACAAATACAGTCGGCTTAATGTCGAAGGGGCGACGGTTGCCCACCCGAAACTCCACTCTTTCGCCCGTCCCTCTATTGATGCCACAGAATGTCGCGAATTGCCACGCGATTCGCCACGTAATGGGCGAAATTTGGCTCATTCTCACCTTTTTTGCGCCGATTGACCAGAATGTCGGCCCCTTCCCCTGAATTTGCGCGACCTTCGTCGATTCGCAGCCTCTGGCTGGCGGCGCTCATCGTGCCTATTTTGATCCAGCTTCTCCCGACCAGATTGTTGGGTTCGAGCGGGGATGCGATCGGATCAGCAACGACGCTCTTTGTGATCGTTCTGGCGGTTATGGCACTCGCCTCGATCAGCTCGGGCATGCTCATCAGCAGAGCGAGGCGAACAAACGAAGTTGAGCTCGGCTATTTGGGTCTCTTCTTCTTCGCGATCAGTGTGCTTTCGCTTGCGCACGGAATCACGACGCCCGGCGTGTTGTTCGGAGCAAGTTCGACCGCCTCACCGACGGTGTTTTGGGCGGTGCCTGCTGCGCTCGTTGCTGGCCTACCAGCGGTACTTGGACGGACAGTTGCTGGGCAATCCGTCGACGCCGAGTGGCAGCAGTGGGTCACCACGATCCAATACTCGATCGTCGCGTTCGGAGCCCTCGTTCTCACGTTCGACAAGCTGCTTCCATCGCCCACCGTTGGCTCTCAAGCCACCACGGCGATCGTGGTCATCAGCGTGTTGGGCTGTGCGTTGTACTCAAAGCGTCACTACGAACTTGCGTTGATCGCCCGATCAACAAGTCCTCTCCTCGTTTCTCTTGGATACGGCCTTGTTGGGGCGTCGATGTTGATGTGGCTTGAGTCCGCGCCGTACTCGGTCTCGTTCTGGTTGTCGCACTTTCTGCTCATGTTCGGAACCATCGCCGCAACGATCGGCGCGCTCACGGCGTATCGCATGACCAACTATGTACGTCCACTGATTGAATCGATCATCCTGGTGGACCCTCGATGCGCTCTCGAAGTAGGTATCGAGCCTTCGGTTCACAAGTTCATCGCAGATCTCGAAGACAAAGATCCAATTACCGCCGATCACATCGTCCGCACAACCGAGCTGGCGATGACCATCGGCCCCAAGCTCGGGCTACGCGGAATGGACCTACGAGATCTCGGCCTTACCGCGCTGTTGCACGACATCGGGATGCTCCTCATTCCAGACACCCTCGTGAACAGCACAGGCGAGCTTGAGGATCGCGACTACGCAATCGTGAAACGACACGCCATTTACGGCGCTGAAATCGTGGCTGACTCGCCGGCCTTGAAGTCGATCGCACCGGCGATCATGGCGCACCATGAACATATCGACGGGTCTGGATACCCGAAAGGCCTCCTCGGCCCACAGGTTCCCCTGAACGCTCGAATCGTCTCGGTCTGCGACGCGTTCGATGCCCTGTCAAATACCCGCAGGTATCGCCCTGACCTCGACCGCGAAGCAGCGATCGAGATCCTGGAGCGCTACGCAGGGTCGCAATGGGATCGGCGGGTCGTCGAGACTGTGGTTCGAACCGTCCGTAACAACCCTCCCCGCGAGATGCCCGATCGTTTGGACGCCACCGGGCGCATTGGATGCGACTGCATTCCGAAGTTGCGAGCTTCCTAGCTGGCCCGAAGCGTCGCCCAAACCGGATCGTGGTCGCTCGCGTCGTGGTCGTGAACAACCCCAACTTCGACCACGTCGAACCCGCGGGTGAAGATCTGATCGAGCTCGAAGCCGCGCCCAAACCGTGTGAACGTGCGACCTGCATCAGCGTTCGCCCGCTCGGCTTCGACGCTTGCCATCGCGGCGATCAGCGCTCGGAGTGAACGAGGTGATGCGGTGTTGAAGTCACCGCCGACCAGGGCCCGTTTGGCGTTCGACGCAGCCACGGCATCGGCGACGGTGTGGTACTGGGCCACCTGTCGGCGATGCGGGAGGGTCGAGACCTCGGCGTGCACGCTCCAGACCACCAGCGGCTCGCCGCCGAACCGATCGAGGCGGACCGTTCCCTGCACTGCGGTTCGACGTTGCCCCAGGATCCGAGCCAAGTGTGGCAGCACGATGGCCTCGCAGTCCAAGATCGTTCCTCGCGCCAGAATCGCATTGCCGAACGGGCGGCCGGTGCCGGTGTGGGTGCATCCGGCGAAGTATCGGTGTGTCATGCCCAGCGCTTCGGCGATCTGCGCTGGACCTTCGTCGTCCATTTCCTGCAGCAGTACCAGATCGGCATCTGCGAGCTTTGGGTTGGTCGTGAGTTGGTGAATTGCAGCTTCTACCGCCTCGCCGTGCTCAATGTTCCACGTCACCACACGAAGCTCGGCGGTGGAGTTGGCGCTAGTCACGAACGTCGAGGATAGCCACGACTCTCTCGGACACGACCTACCGTAAATGTGTGAGTGCGTACGCCCGATGCAACATCCTTCTTGCCCGTGGCCAATATCGCGACGCCAAAGAGGCAGCCCTCGCAGGGCTTTCGGAAGATCCCAACAACGCCTACCTATTGAGTGCGCTAGCGCGTTCACTGCGAGGAATGGAAGACCCGGTTCAGGCACTCAAGTTCGCCGAACAAGCGGTGGCGATCGAGCCGCATGACGCCGAGCTACTTGCCGAGCTCGGCTACATGCAACGAGCCTGTAATGCGACCGGCAAGGCCGTCGAGACGGTGCGGGCCGCACGGGCTATCGACCCCACGAGCCGGTTCGCGATGCTGGTCTCGATTGACATTTTGCTTAGCGGCGGGTCGCGTCGCGAACGAACGTCGATGATCTCCGAGGCCCGCGAGGTCGCCGATGCCGGTGTGCTTGCTCACCCGAACAGCTCGGCGATGCACGTGGCTGACGGGCATGTGCATCTGGCGCAGAAGCAGGTCACTGCAGCTGAGGTGTCGGCACGGCGTGCGCTCAACATCGACCCCAATAATGCAGCGGCGCTCAATCTGCTTGCAGCGGCGACGGCGAAGCAGGGCCGCACGCATGAGGCGGGCGACTATTACGTGCAGGCCGGTCGGGCAGATCCGACATCTGATGATGCCATCGACGGCCTGCGCCAAATAAGTAACGGGCGCATCGTGTTCCTCGCCGTCGTGCTGATCTTGGTCTTCGTCATCCTCGGTTCAATTGGCGGGCCGTCGTTCCTGGTACTGCCCTTCCTTATGGCTGCGTCGATAGGTGCAATCGTGTTCATCGGCGACGCAATGACCAAGCAGTCCCAAAAGAGAACAGCATCACGAAAGCTAAGCCCAGAAGCCCAAAACATCCTCGACCAAGACAGGGACTAGAAACAGGCGGAGTGTCGCTGAGCCCACCCAAAACGAAAGCCTGTATACGCCCAAAGGAAGCGCCTCAGGCGAGCGGGCAGGGAGCGAAGCGTACGACCAAGTCGACTTCCGCGGATCTCGACCGGAAGTGTCGAGAAGTTACAGCGCGAGCTCGAAGGCGTCGTGGAGGGCTTGGGTGGCTTTGTCGACGTCGTCGGCTCGGACCACGCAGCTGATGCGGATCGCCGAGGTCGAGATCATCTCGATGTTGATGTCGTTGGCTGCGAGTGTTTCGAACATCTTGGCAGCAACGCCAGGGTTGCTTTTCATGCCGGCACCCACGACTGATACACGGCCGACATCGGAGTCGGTGATGACCTTGCAGTCATGGCCGGTGGTGACCGAGCTGCAGATGTTTGATGCGGTGTCAGCTTCTTCGTGCGGGCAGGTGAAGCTGATGTCGGTGACGCCTTCGGCCGAGATGTTTTGCACGATCATGTCGACGTTCACGCCAGCTTCGGCGAGGGCGCGGAACATGCCGGCGGCGATACCAGGCTTGTCGGGCACACCGCAGACGGTGACCTTGGCCTCGGAGGTATCGGGCACGATGGCCTTGACGATTGCTTCTTCCATTTCGGGGTCCTCCTCGACCACCCAGGTGCCAGGCTCCCAGGTGAATGCGGATCGTACGTGCAGCGGCACGCGGAATCGTTGGGCAACTTCGACCGAGCGCATCACTGGCTTCGGGCAGCCAACGGCGGTCATTTCGAGCAGCTCGTCAAAGCTGATCGTTGGCATCTTTCGGGCATCGGATACGACACGAGGGTCGGTGGTGAAGACGCCGGATACGTCGGTGTAGAGCTCGCACGCATCGGCTTCGAGCGCATGAGCGAGCGCAACTGCGGTGGTGTCGGAACCGCCCCGTCCAAGAAAGGTGACGTCCTTGTCTGACGATACGCCCTGGGAACCGGCGACGATGGGCACCATTCCGGCGTCGATCGCTTCACGGATTCGATATGGGTTGATCTCGAGGATCTTGGCGTTGCGATGGTTCGTGTCGGTGAGAAATCCAGCCTGGCTTCCCGTGAAGGATGCGCTGGGCACGTCGAGATCGGTCAGTGCCATGGCGACAAGAGCACAGGCCTTGCGTTCGCCAGCGGTGATGAGCAAGTCCATTTCGCGGCCTGGCTGAGTCTTTGATACTTCGTCGGCCAGACGCAACAGAACGTCGGTTTCTTTGCCCATTGCGGACACGACGAGTACGACTTGATCGCCTCGCTTGCGACAGCGACGGACGTGATCGGCTACCTCGCGGATGCGGTCTGCATCAGCAACGGAGGTGCCACCAAACTTTTGAACAACGAGAGCCACGGCAGATCACGGTAACGTTGCATTGTGTCTCCTGAAACCAAACGCCGTTGGACCCTCATCATCGGAATCCTTCTCATCGTCGGGCTACTCGCCCCGCTCATCGCGATTGCGTTTTCCGCTTAAGTTTCGATGACCGGCAGCTCGTGGGTTTTCCCACCAGCCGATAGCGCCGACGAGCATGGAATCGTCGGCATCGGCGCCGACCTCGATCCCGAGACCATTCTTGCTGCGTATTCACAGGGAATCTTCCCAATGCCTCTCGAGCCTGATGGGCCGATCGCATGGTGGTCGCCAGACCCCCGCGCAATCTTGCCCATCGACATGTACATGTCCCGGTCGCTGGTGAAATCGATGCGCCGCTTCACCTTCACGATCAACACCGCATTCATTGAAGTGATCGATTCGTGTGCCAACCCCGATCGGCCACATGGGTGGATCGACAGCCAAATTCGATCCGCCTACATCCGGCTTCACAAGCTCGGTTGGGCCCACTCGGTCGAAACCCGAAACGCCGACGGCGAACTGGTCGGTGGGGTGTATGGGCTATCGATAGGGCACTTGTTTGCAGGCGAATCGATGTTCCACACCGAAACCGACGCCTCGAAAGCTGCGCTCGTGTATCTAACAAACCGGTTGAGAGAGCTCGGAATCGATCTCTTCGACGTGCAATGGATGACCCCACATTTATCATCACTTGGCGCGATCGACCTATCACGAAGCGAGTACCTTCGGCGATTGGATAAGGCGGTAAACACCGACCGGTCGCCTTTTGGGTGGAACTACGGTCTGAGCTAGAGGAATGTCTTGAGAAACGAACTGCACAGACCGAAACAGGAGGCGTGATGGATTCGCGCGCCTTTGTTGCGTTAACGGTCGGAGTCACCGGCTTCGTGCTCGGCATCCTCAGCGTGTTCGAAGGCGCGTGGACCGGCCTGTTTGCTGGTATTGCTGCGCTTGGGGCTGCGTTTGCTGGGTTTGTGCTGGCCCGCGACCTTTCGGCCACGAAAGTCGAACTCGAACACGAGCGCAAACAGTCTGCTGGCCTCGAGGATGCAGTCACATCCCAAGTCCAGGCTCGTATCACCGCCGAAGACGCTGTTCGCTCTCTCGGAACCGAACTCGCTGCCACCCAAGCCAGCGAGGTCGCCCGTGCCGAACGCGTCGAGGAAGAGATCAAGAACGAGGTTCAGCTCACCGGGTCTACCGCTCGCCAAGCAATCACCGACTCCGCCACCGGCCTCTACACCGAGACGTACTTCCGAGCCGCCGTCGAAGCTCGCGTCGCCGCGGCTCGCCGTCATCTTCGTCCGGTCGCCGTAGTCCTGGTGGAAGTCACCGGAGGTTCGGGCGACGACCGGCACCAGGCTGAACCGAAGATGGTCTCCGAGCATCTCATCGAAACCTTGCGCGAATCCGACACCGCGTGTCGCACCAGCAAGGGCCTCTACGCTCTTGTCCTCGAGGACACCCCCGAGAATGGTGCGGTGTGGACCGTCGAGCGAATTCGGCGCCGCATCGCTGAAGAGGACGACTCGCTCACGTTGTGGGCCGGCGTTGCCTGCTATCCAGCCCACGCATTCGAGGTTCGGGACTTGGTCGGTAAGGCCAGCGAAGCGCTCGAAGCTGCAACCGAATGGCATCAAGATCGCATCGAAGTCGCAATCGCCGATCTGTAACCAGCTGTACGCCGGTAAGTACAGTTGGCCTGCATGGGCAATCGAAAAATCACCTACCTGTCGCTCGGGCTCGCGTTCGTGTGCATCGCTCCACGGACGGTCTTCGATCTCCCACCAGGACTTCAGTCGTTCCTGACGATCATCGGCATCGGCTTTGCGCTCATACCGCCATACCTTCAGTGGAAGAAGGAGCAGGGCGACGGAGACAATTCCTAAGGGCGACGGAGCTAGGCGCTAGCCGCCGCAGCCACCACATCCCCCGCAACCCGCACAGCCACCACACCCGACTCCAGGGGCCCAGGTTCCTGCAGCCTTTTTGTCCCGATACACGTCGGTCCGTTTCAAGGCTGATGCCTCGCCAAGGACAAACGCTCCACCGATCATCGCGATCAGCGGCATCACATTCGATGTGACCAGGCTGGCAACCAACCCAAGGAGGATAAACACCAGCGCAACACCAAGTACGGCTCTCGAGGGTTTTGGAACGAGCCAGAAGTGGCCGGTATCAACCCGCCTGTAGAGCGATGTCTCAGCAAACCGCACTTCGCTTGGCGGCCAAATCTCGCTCGGCGGTGCGTAGCCGAAGAGCGTTTCGTAACTCTCCAGCGTCTTGTCGTACAGGTTGACGAAGGCATGCTTCTCGTGGACGCCACCGCGTGTTGGCCCGTGATGAAGCGGCCTACCCAACACATGCGGGCAGAGTTCGTTCCAGTACGAATCGGTGTAGGTCAGATGGAGATGCCATGCCTGATCGACTGCGTCCGAGGGCGTGACCGTATGGCCGGCAGCCACCGAGAGAAACAGAAACCGGCGGTACTCATCGACCACATCGCGAGCGTACTTTTCGCTCCACCCGTTCTCGCGGGCGAGCCGCTTGGTGAAGGTGAGCTCATCACTCACATGGTCGAACGTGAAGCTTCTCAGCCGGGCCCAAATATTGGCTAGATCCGTCGTTGTCTCCATACAAAACCGTAACGAATCGCGGTGGAACGAGCTATGGGGGAGACACCCCTCGGCGCGTGCCCATAGTCACTACAGCGCAGCTCGCCGCGGTAGGCCGGCCGCGATGTAGATGGCATCGATGGCCTCCATATTTGCGATCGAATCGGCAGCCATCGTCGGAAAGTCAACGCCGTGGATGATGTGGTCGCAGAACACACGAAGCATGTGCTCATACGTCGTGCCACCGGCGATCTTGCCCTTGGTCTGTCCGCCAGCAGTATTCACCGTGAGCGAGTTGCCCTTCTGCGGGGCAATTGGGTTGTCGACATCGATCGAACCCTCGGTACCGATGACGGAAAGCGACACCTCATGGTCGGGTTCGATCATCGAGCTTTCGATACGCGCGGTAGCGCCGCCCGGAAACTCGAGTTCGGCCCACGACGACGCATCGATGTGCTCTGGCTCTTCGATCGCGCCGGCAGCTGAGACTGTTGGTTCAGCGCCTGGATGCTGAGCCTGCACGATATGACGGGCCCAGATCAACGGATAGCAGCCGAGGTCCATCAGGGAGCCGCCCGAGCTGGCGTAGTCCCAGCGAATGTCCGGCTTACCGATCGTGATGTTGAATGACGCCTCGACTCGGGTGACGTCACCGATTGTTCCCGCGGCTACCAGATCGAGCAGGCGGACAAAGAGCGGGTGGTAACGGTGATGAAACGCTTCGCCCAGAACCATTCCGGTCTCTTCTGCAACCCGAACCATTTCACGAGCTTCATCCGCGTTGGAGGCAAACGGCTTCTCGCACAGCACGTGCTTGCCGGCCCGAAGGGCTTTGATGGTCCACTCGGCGTGCAGGTGCATTGGCAGCGGGTTGTAGACCACATCTACATCGTCTGCTGCAAGCAGCGCGTCATAGTCGTCGCTAACTCCGCCAACTCCGTGCTCAGCAGCAAAGGCTTCCGCCCGTGCGGTGTCGCGCGCCGCAACACGGGTTAGTTCGATCGAGTCGATCGCCTGGGCGGGCATGGTCAGGGCTTTCGGAGCAATGCGAGCTGCGCCGAGAATTCCAAAGCGAAGAGGTGCTGTCATTCCCCGAAGCTAGCAACGTGGACCCTGAACTACTGTCGGCGAATCACTAGGAGGGTCACGCCCTAGCCGAGCACCAACAACACGTCGCTACTTGCTGCGGCCACAGTTGTTCGGCCCTGAACGGTCTGGCTAGCCAAGTTGGAGGTGAGGACACCGTCGAGCGGAACCTCACCAACTGACGTCCAGCCGTCTGCCTCGCTCGTCCGGGTGAGGGCGACGAGGGCTCCACGATCTGCTGTCGGCACGAGCACGTCGAGACGACCGTCGATGTTCGCGTCGATCGCCAACGCCATGTCGAGGTTGCCAGAGCGAATCACATGGCTGGTGTAGTCGTTGCCGGAGGCAGCCACCCGCTCGAGCATGGGCATGTCACCGGTGAAGTCGAGCGCGAACGCTTGGACGGTGCCGCCGATGTGAGGTGTACGCACATCGATGAGTTCGATCCGCCCGCCGGGGCCAAATGGCGCCACCGCAAGCTGGTTCCGCCACCGGTTGCCGGTGCCGATCGGAGCGGACTCAGCGAGCAGCTCGCCGTTGAACTCGTAGACGGCAAGCCGTGCACCAACACTCGAATTAGCGAGTGTCACGACGATCTCGAGCTCGGAATCACCATCGACATCGGCCAGCATCGGCGCCACACCTTCGATGACATCGGGTGGAGCGATCTCGATCCGGCCACGTTCGTCGGTGCACAGATCGACGAACTCGATCGCTGACGCTTCGAGCGAATCGCCCAGCACTCCGTGGCCGTAGAGACCTGTCGGACCGGCGAGCACTACGGCCACGTCATCTGCGCTTACGACGCGGCCATCGGGGAGCGGGTCGGAGAAGAGACCGTGGTTGGCGAACGGAGACATCACAGTGCCGTCAACGTCGAGCTCAGGTGGGCCAGCCGGGGCCGCGCCAGCAGCAGTCACAACACCAGCACCATCGACGCGCACTGCCCCGCCATCGAAGAGCGACACGTACCAGCCGTTCGGTTCGACTGGATCAGGAACAACCCACTCGGCCTCCCCTGGCAACGCGATGCTCGTCTGGGGCGCAGTACCTAAGTCGAGCGCACCTTCCGCGATCCGGTTGCCATCGACGCGCACATCAGTGCGCGCCGGTGGAAACAACACATCGTCACCACACTCGCTTCTCGGCTCGGTCGGCTCGACTACCTCCGGTGCAGTGAAGTCAACGATGTCTGCCGACTCCACCTCGAGCTCGGACGGGGTCTCCGGGCCGGCGTCCAGCGCCGGCTCGGCCGACGAGGAACAGGACGCCGATACGAGCGCCAGAGTAAGGAGCAAGAGCCGATAACGCATGGGAAAAAGATACGCCGAGTAGTCAGGTCAGCAGACCATCCACCCTGGGAGTGCGCACCGATCGAGAGGACCATGCGGGCGGCGATCTAGCACATGGATTACCTTGGTGACAAAAGACACATGCGGGAGTGTGCTCATGAGAGTTTGGAAGCGTCAATTCGCCTTTCTACTGGCCACGGTGGGATTGCTCGGTCTCTGGATTGGAACAGCTAGCGCTGCGCCAGTCGTTCAGAGTGTGAGAACAGCACCGGACTACCAGTCGGTGACCGTCACCTTTACCGAACCGGTATCGGGAACAGGGCAGGGAGGAGAGGTGCTCGCCGCTGACGTGAGCGCTACGTCGGCTGGTGCAGCCGTAACCTCGGTGACGCACGACGAAGAGTCGATCACCTTCTTCTTCGACGCTGCGGTGCAACCTGGCACCGCCGAACTTGGCTTCGCTGGCACCACCGCTGCGGTAAACATCACCGGGGTACCGCTGTCCGACGCCGACTGGACCCTGGTCGAAGAAGCGCTGCGCACAATCACACTTCCGAGCGCCGAGGTTCCTATCGTTCCATTCCTCGACGGCGACCTCGACGGCAACGCAAAGACTCTCGCGGCACTACTCCCCGCGACGACTACGACCTCACTCGATCTCCCCGGCCAGTTCGCTATCTCCCGGTCGAGCGCTGACGGGAGCTTCTCGGTCGCAATCGAATCATCGACACCGGTCATCACCGAGCAGATCACCGCCGACATTTCGCTCGCCGACGAGTACGGGATCGCGCTTCGCTCCGACGGAACGATCGACCTCGATGTGTCACTTGGCGGCACAGTAGGTATCTCCTCGACTGGTGCGCTCGACACGGCAACGCTCTCGATTGGCCTTCTCGCCCAGGGAACACCATCGGTGATCGGCGCGGTGGGCGTCGTCGAAGCAACCGCGTCTTCCACCATCGACCTCGACGTGGTGATCGACTTTGACGCTGATGCCGCAACCGAGGACGTCACCACCGTCAACGCAGCGACAGCGTCGTTCAGCAACGTAAGCCTCCCCGGCCTCGGATCCGACGGCATCAATCTCTCCGTCCCCGGAAATGATCTTCTAACAATCAACTGGCCGACACTTCCCGGAGTCGACGATGACGACCTTCGTGTCGAGACCGGTGTCGCTACCGACAATGGGTGGACGACCGGCGGACTGACCCAACTGGCCAACATCAACATCATCGATGTTCTCGGTGCACCAAGTGGCGTAACCACGTGGCTGAGCTCGGCTCAATCGTTGGGCGATTTGGCAACTTCTCTCCCCGTGGTGAGCGAGACGCTCGGAGACGTTACCGGCATCGCTGAAACACTTGGATCTGTACAAAATGAGGTTGCCGCTGCGGTGAGCATCGCAACTGGCCCGTTCGCTCTTGGTCCAACGCCGAGCCTCAGTCCCGGAATCTGCGACGACCTCGCCGCCTCTGCGGTTCGTGCAGAAGAGGTAGAGCAAGCCATCGCCAACCTCAACGCCGCCGGCACGGAGCTAACCGTCGACGCAATTCTCACGGAAATTGAAAATGTCACCGTCGAGACCACCACGATCATCGATCAGTTCACAGTGCTTTGTGAGTATCTGTTCAGTTCGATCACCGTCGACCTCGCCGCGGGAACCATCGAAGCCGATGTAGAGATTCCAGCTGTCGACTTCGAGTTCTTCATGGAAGATACGCCTCGCGTCGATCTTGGTTACACCGACGCGGGACTCGACGGACTTGCCGTTGGCTTGGACGCAGGGACGTGGACAGGCATCGCTACCGCCGAGGTCAACATGACCATTGGCATCAAGTTGGCCAGCGATAGCGAACTGCTCTCGCACAAACTGGCCGTCAGTCTCGATGGCGACGAAGCTCTCGACGAAGACGATGTGACAGCTGCGTATCGCATCTATGTACCAGCGAACCAAGAGATTGCGTCAAGCGCTATCAGCGTCACCGGAACCGGCCTGTCCGGTAGTGCTCAGCTCGGTTTCCTCGACATGGGTGTCGAGGGCGAGGTAGCAATCACCCCATCGGTGTCGCTCACCAGCCTCGACCCAGAAAGTGGCTTCGCTGATGGGAAGGCGGATCTTCTCGAGTTGCTCTTCAGCGCTACCAACGACCTCGACCGCCCAAACACAGTCGAGGAAGGGTTGTCTTTGGCGGTCGAGGGTGACGATGTCGATGTCCACTTCACCTTCACAAACAACATCCTCAATACCTCAGCAGGCCTCGATATCGCCGGTGACCTCACCGGCTTGCTTCCCGGCGGAAACGTCGAGTTCCAGACGGAAACCATCGCGGGCCCAGAAGGCGTCCCCGCCGATACCTTGGCCGTCGGCGCAACCTTTGGCGACACACTGAACCTGGCCGACATGACCCCGACCCAAGTCGTCGAACTCGTCGCAGGTCTGCTCGATGAAATCGCCCAATCCGCAGCTGTGAGCGCGGGCGATGAACGAATCCCCGTAATCGATGTGTCGCTCAACGAGGTTGCTGGCTTCACCGAGGCTCTCTCGGACGTGGCGACCGAGATGCGCACCCGCGTCCCCGCGACCGTCACCGAGCTCGAGGCGTTCGTGAACGACTCCCTCGCGGCCAACGGCATGGGTGCTGTCACACTTGCGTACGAACCGAACGGACCAACAGGATCGGCCGAGCTCACGCTCACACTCGACGCCAACCTGGCCGCCGCAGCCTCGTACCCGATCAACTTCGAGCTGCCCGACGCTGGCTCCGCCGACATCTTCCAGATCGCCCCCATCGACGGCGGTGC
>CALHTB010000020.1 GCA_938038785.1 uncultured Acidimicrobiales bacterium | reverse complement strand
GATGCCGGCGTTGCCTGGGGTGACGATGACTTCGCTCGCCGTGCGGCCGAGCACATCGGCCAGCGCGTGTTCCCGACCACCGGACCCAACGATGACAACCCGAGTCATGCGAACTCCTAGGAGGTGAAGGTGAGAACTTGCTTACGGCCTGGACCAACGCCAACCATCGTCACCGGCATACCGCACTGCTCTTGCAGGAACGTGAGGTAGTCGTCGGCTTCCTTTGGAAGGTCGGCGCGGTCGGTGACACCGGTGAGATCGGTCTTCCAGCCGGGAAGGGTCTCGCAGATCGGCTTCACGTTGTGGAGCACCGTCTGGTGATACGGGAAATCTTCGATTCGCTCGCCCTCGTGCTCGTAGGCAACGCACACTTTGATCTCGTCGAGCTGGTCGAGCACGTCGAGCTTGACGATGGCGAGCTCGGAGAGTGAGTTCACCCGGCGGGCGTAGCGCATCATCACGCAATCGAAGTAGCCAGGACGGCGACGACGACCGGTGTTGGTTCCGTACTCGTGGCCAACGTCGACGATGTGGTCGCCGATGTCGTCGAACAGCTCGGTTGGGAACGGGCCAGCACCAACGCGGGTGATGTAGGCCTTGGCCACACCGACCACCCGGTCGATGTACATCGGGCCAACACCCGAGCCAACGCACGCGCCGCCTGCGGTGGGGTTCGACGAGGTGACGTACGGGTAGGTGCCGTGGTCGAGGTCGAGGAACGTGGCCTGCGCGCCTTCGAGGAGCACATCATCGCCAGCTTCGAGCCGTTCATGAATAAGAGAGATGGTGTCGGTAACCATCGGCTCGAGTTTGGGGCGGTACTCGTTGAGGAACGTGTCGGCGATCTCTTCGATGTCGAACCCGAGCTTGTTGTACACGCGGCTCATGACCGGGTTGAGCTGATGGAGCACAACCTCGAGCTTCTGACGGAAGATCTTCTCGTCGAGAATGTCTTGGATCCGAAGACCTGTGCGCATCGCCTTGTCGGCATACGTCGGGCCGATGCCGCGCTTGGTCGTGCCGAGCTTGTTCTTGCCAAGGTGACGTTCTTGGAGGGCGTCGAGGCTCTGGTGGTACGGGAAGATCATGTGGGCATTGCCGCTGACCCGAAGGCGTGAGGTGTCGACGCCCTTCGATTCGAGCATGGCCATCTCTTTGAGCAACACCCCTGGGTCGACGACAACACCGTTGCCGATGACCGGCGTGATGTGGTCGTACAACACACCCGACGGCACGAGCTGGAGAGCGAAGCTCTCACCCTCGACCACGATCGTGTGACCTGCGTTGTGTCCGCCCTGAAAGCGGACAACGGTGGTCATGTCCCGTGCGAGAAGGTCGGTGAACTTACCCTTACCCTCGTCGCCCCACTGGGTACCAACAATGACGGTCGCGCCCATTGCGCTGCTCCTCTAGTCGAAAATCCGACTGGCTGACTCTACCTCGCAGCCGTGCGCGCCAGACGGTCGAAGAACAGGCGCCACACGAGCAACTAGGACGCCAGGAACTCCATTGTCCTGCTACTGCAGAATTCGAGCTCGTCGATCCACGGAGCATGTTCAGCTCCAGGCACGATGACCAGCTCGGAGTTTGGTAATCGGGGCGCAAAGTCTCGAGCGACGACGCACCCGTATTTCGCCACCCGATGACAACCTGGCTCGACGGTCGGTGGGCGTGACATTGAGGCTCTTCCAAACTCGTGCCTCGTGGTCCAAGTACTCCTGAAGGTCTTTCGCCATCACGCCTCTTCCATCGCGTGTAGTGAGGCTACTTCGCTACGATCGGCCAATGCCCGAGCTCCTCGTCATGCGTCATGCAAAGTCGGATTGGTCGACTGGGCTTGCCGATTTCGACCGACCTCTTGGGCCGCGAGGACATCGCGATGCACCACGTATGGCCGAATGGCTTCTCGACAACGACCTTGCGCCCGACGCGATAATCACCTCGGCGGCAAACAGAGCGTTGACGACCGCCCAGTACGTCGCAGACCACGTGGGTCTGGGCGACGCCGACATGGATGTCCGAGATGAGTTGTACCTGGCATCGGGCGAGCGTTGGCTTCGTGCACTCCACGACTACACCGGCGACCATCGGTTGCTCATCTGCGGGCATAACCCCGGTCTCGACGATCTGGTCGACTTCCTCGCGGTTGTTGCCCCGACGCTCACCACAGACGGCAAGCTCATGACCACTGCGGCAGTTGCCCATTTCGACGTCGCTCGTTGGAGTGACCTCAGCGCTGGCTCAGCGCCGCTGCTCTCCTTGATGCGTCCGAAGCAACTGCCAGAGAACTAGGCGACCGGAAAGAACACCTGTGTCTGCCAGTCGGCGGGGTCAGGAACCTCTCCGGGGTCGGTGAGGTACACCTCCCATGGGGGTCCGCTCGACGTGTGCTCAGATGCCTCGACCCAGCGATCGAGCTCAGCGTACGCAGCAGCCAAGCCGTCGTACGGTCCGGTGTGGATAGCCGTGGCAACTCGTCCGGCGGGAAGTTCGCCTCGCAACATCGCGCTCTCTGGCGGTGGGTCTTGCGTTGGGGCCTCGAGGAGAGGGATCCCGGCATGTATCTCGAAATACGCCGAGCTCATCGAGTTGTAACGCACGAACGGATGACCCGCTGGTGCAAGCCCGTTCTCCATCACGTAGCCGAAGACCGCTGGTAGGCACTCGGCGAGCGCCGTGCCGATCTGCTCGCGTTCCACTTTGCGCTCTTGGAAGATGATGGGCACCGCCGCCACGTCTTGAATAGTGATTTCGTAGGTCATGGGTTCGTTCCTGTCGATGGTTGGTCGGGTTATGGATAGTGGTCTGTTGTAAAGGGTCGAGCATCGGCTGATCGACGCGCCGACCCGGGCCTGCTCGATGGTCAGCGTGTGATGTCTGAACGACCGCCAGGTTGACGGACACTCGCCAAACCGCCCTCGGAACGCACGGGTAAAGGTCTCGTGGCTCTCGAAGCCGGTGGCAAAGGCAACGTCGACGATGCGGGCATCCGTCGAGGCCAACAAAAGCGCACCGAGTTCTAGCCGCGTGCGGAGCTGATATCGCTTTGGACTTTCCCCGATGGACTCGGCGATGACCCGTTGCGCTCGTGACGGTGACAGCCCGACCAACGAGGCAACCTCGGCGAGGTCGGCAGACCGTGAGGGGTTAGCGAGCACCGCGATGGCGGGCAGCAGAGTCTCCAGGTCAGTGGACATGTGGCAATCCTAGATAGTGATGCCTTGGCCGTCTTGACGAATCTTGTCGCCGAGCATCGTGCCCACCGAGTTATTCCGTGGCCGCGTTCCAGCCCGGCCGGGCCGTGAGCGCTACGCCCGCGGCGATGACGAACAGCACCGCCGAGATGGTCATTGCCGTTGGCACCGTGATGAGTTCGGCAATGGTGCCAAGGACGATGCCTCCGAGGATCTCGCCAAACGCCTCGGCCTGACCAATGAACGAGTGCACGGTGGCGCGAGCTTCAGAGGGAGCGAAGCGGTTTGTCCATGTCATCGTGAGCGGAACGGTGGCGAGGTGCAGCCCACCCTGTACGACCAGAGCCAGCGCAGCAATGACGAGGACATCGACATTGGCGAGAATGGCCACACCGATGGCCACGCCGCTGAAGAGTGCAGCCATCGCCACAACCACTCCCCGACCTGTCCCCCGTCGCCGAGCCACCCACAACGCCAACGCCGCGAACGCTGACCTAGCAGCGACGATGGCACCGATGACCACGGCTTCGTCGGTAGTCGTGGGCAGGCCCACGTCGACAAGACGCTGCACGTCGAGCCGGTCGATCGCTTCCTTGGCCAGTCCCGAGAACAAGATCACAGTGACCAAAATGCGCAGCGGCTTGGCACCGGTCGACAGGCGCCACCCGTTGCGCAACATGTTGGTGAAGCCCGACCAGCCACCGTGTTCGTTCGGGGTGAAGCCGTTCTCGGGCATCCGCACCACAAGCGACAGACCATAGAGAAAGAAGAAGACGCCAAGGCAGGCGAGCGAGGTGCTCAGCGTGGTGACCGCAGCGAGGCCTGCGAACGCGGCGATACCCAGCACTGCTGCGCCGAGCTGCCATTGGCCGCGGCGCAAGATGACCGGCTCGGCTCGCTCGGACGAACCGAGCTCGTCGCTGATCCATGCCGTCTCGGCCCCCGACTCGAACGTGGCGGCCACGCCAATTAGCGACTGCACGACAACGAGAACAAGAAACTCCTCGGCAAATGCGCTCGCAACGATGGCTGGTCCACCGAGGAGAAACGCGATGATGACCGACCACTTGCGGCTGTAGAGGTCGGCGACGATTCCCGTGGGCACCTCAGCGATGAGGATCGATAGCTCCATAACCGTGCCGAGCAGAACCAATTGCAAGGGTGACAACTGAACGTCGGTAACGAGACGCACGAAGAACAGTGGCCAGAACGCGCCCATGGCGAACCGACGGGCCAACCCGTTCTGCATGTAGATGCGTTCGGCGAACTCCATTGTTCAGCCTATGTGTTGCTTGTCGTCGCCCACGTCCAATGCGAGCTCTGCGAAAACGCCGTCGGCCCGACCCCAATGGGGCCGGGCCTCGTACTTTCGGCGTTATCGCGTGCTAGCCGGTGAAGGCGGGCTGACCCGTTTGGGCGGTAGCGGTCTTGGCCTCCTCGACCTTGCTGTCCACCGCAGGGGTTACTGCCTGCTTAACGGTCGGTGCGGTTGTGGTTGCGGTGACCGCTGGTGCAGCGGTAGTCGACGTGGTTTCGACAACTGAAGCAACCTGCGCTTCCACGCAGTCGATCGTGGTCGACACATCAGCTCCACCGGCAACCGGGATGACGATGTTCTGGATACCAGCGGCAGAGGCCCCGGCAACTCCACGTGGGTCGACAGAAAGCGTGCAGTCGAGAGCGGCCGGGTATTGCACTACGCAGCCAGATGCAGCTGGAATGTCACGGAGTTCGAGGCTGACGGCCTTGCCGGTGGCCGATTCGGTCAGCTCACCACAGGTGAGCGACACGGTCGATGCTTCGTTTGCGGTCGAGAGGAACTCGACAGAGACAACGCTCGGCGGCGCAACAACAGGTGCCTCGGTCGTTGTAGTGGTGGTCGTCTCGACAACTGCGGTGTTGGTTGCGCCGATACATACTGGGCGAACCGAGTTCACGCTGATCGAGCCCGGAGCTGCGTGCACGATGCGAACCACCGATGCGGGGGCTGCCAAGGTGACCTCTCCGAGCGAACCATTCCAGTTCGCTTCGGTTACTTCGTCGGCGAGGTCAGGAGTGATGCCGGACGTTGCCAGGACCGAGCCATCGGATGCGAGGAACTCGACAAACCACTGCTCTTGGGTTTGCGGCGAGATTGTCTCACGGGCTTCGTAGCCGTCGTACGACACACCGTTCAGGGCGTATGTGCCAGCGGGAAGTGGCGCGGTCATTGGAAACTCTCGCGATGTTGGCGAGGTCGAAAGCAGTCGGTTGCCCGCGTCTTCGAGTCCGAAGAACGTCGACCCAAACGTGGTGACCGAGTCGCCAGTGCAGTCCGATGACGGTCCAGATTGTGCCGCCACGACACTTGCAACGCCGAGAACCAAGCACATGATGAGGGCAGCGACGCCAGCCCTTTGTGATGAGGTACGTGAATCCATTTCGAACTCCTTGAAGTTCGGGCAGACACCAAAGGATTTGGTGCGGGCCGTCTCTAGCGAGAGTAGATCTCGCGAATTCAAGGCACCAAAAGCCTTTTGGCCTGATTTCGCGGGCCGTTTGGCCCCCCACCGGCAACGCGACGTGAGTTTCTCTATGAAAACACCAGGGTTTCGGCGCCTTCAGGCACATCGATTATGATGACCGAATCCTCACCAAACGACCCATCAAGCAGCTTGACGGCTAGCTTGTCGGCCACTTCGCGCTGCACAACCCGCTTCAACGGACGGGCGCCAAATGCCGGGTCGTACCCTTCCTTTGCCAGCCACGCTCGGGCGGCGTCGGTGATGACGAGTTCGATATGGCGATCGGTGAGACGGGACCGGAAGATCTCGAGTTGGATGTCGGCAATGCTGAGCAAATCGTCCTCGGTGAGCTCGCGGAAGCGCACCATGTCGTCAATTCGGTTGATGAACTCAGGGCGGAAGAACTCCATTGGATCGCCCGGCAGGTTCGACGTCATGATCAGCACGATGTTGGTGAAGTCCACCGTGCGCCCCTGACCG
>CALHTB010000019.1 GCA_938038785.1 uncultured Acidimicrobiales bacterium | reverse complement strand
AACGTACCCGCCCAGGATCTCGTGGCATGAGGCGCGGCACGCAGGCGATGGTGTCCACCCCGAAGACCGCTCGGTATCGGCCCGTGGGCAAGCGGTCAACGCCCGCGTTCGGCATTGCTCACGACGACGCTCCGGTCGTGTCGCGTGTGCCGCCTGCGAACTCGTCGACGATCGCCATGGAAGACGACGCCATGGAGGAGGCCATGGAAGACGATGAAGAGGCGATGGAAGACGACGAAGCAATGGAAGACGAAGACACAGATTTCGCTCCCGCCGATGAGGTTGCCGCCGAAAGCGAGGAAACGGCAACCCCCTCGACCACAACGACTGCAAATGGCCTGGCCGCCAGGACTGACGAACTGAGGAATCTTCGCGACCTGACCGCTGTCAACAACCTCGACGTGCTCGATGACCTGATCGATCTAGGCACCATTGCGCCAAAGTACTCAGCAGCTGATCTCGCCACCGTTCGCGAAGTGTCGCCCGAATGCATCGAGCCACGCGACGGAGTCTCGATGCCGACGCCGTACGCGCTGGCAAACCTGACCTTGTTTGGCGGCGTCGACCGCCTCATCTTGGTGGAATTTGCCGATGATGGCAGCACTCGTGTGCTCGACGCAGAGGACTGCGCTCCACTTCGATAGGCTCTGGCCCATGACTTCGCCAACCGACTCGACGCCTGATTGGCCTCAGCAAGCAACCGAAACGATCGTCGGCCTCGTCGACAACGTGAAGTACAAGACCACCCAGCCTGCAACAAAAGCAGCGCGAGGGCTCGTGTATGGAATTGTCATCCTCATTCTTGGTGTTCCTGCACTGATCATGATTCTCGTAGGAGTTGTGCATCTGCTCAATATGGTCAGCACCGACTTGCTCGGGCTGGGCGTATGGCTGGTGTATCTCATCCTCGGGTTGATCTTCTCAATTGCTGGTTGGGTCCTTTGGCGCAAACGCGTCGCCTAACCCCAAGCTCAACGCCACCGATAGGAACACCATGGCTGAATCCCCCGTCCGCGACGTCATCATTATTGGCTCTGGCCCCGCCGGCCTAACCGCAGCGATCTACACCGCTCGTGCCAGCCTCGAACCACTCGTACTCGAGGGCGAACCATCGTCGACCAGCGACCAGCCTGGCGGTCAGCTCATGCTCACCACCGACGTCGAGAACTACCCCGGTTTCCCCGAGGGTGTGATGGGCCCCGAGCTCATGATGAACTTCAAGGCTCAAGCAGAACGCTTTGGTGCCGAGGTGCAAACGGTCAAGGCGTCGAAGGTCGACCTGTCCGAGCGCCCGTTCAAGGTGTGGGTTGGTCGAGACACCGACGGCGAGCCCACCTACCTCGCAAAGTCGATCATCGTGTCGACCGGCGCTCAATCGCTGATGCTCGGGCTCGACCGTGAAGTCGAGCTCATTGGCCACGGTCTCTCAACATGTGCAACCTGTGATGGCTTCTTCTTCCGCGACCAAGAGATCGCGGTTGTGGGCGGCGGCGACTCGGCGCTCGAAGAAGCCATGTTCCTCAGCCGCTTCGCCAGCAAGATCTACCTGCTTGTTCGCCGTGACGAATTGCGGGCCTCGCAGATCATGCAAGACCGTGCAATGGCAAACGACAAGATCGAGATCATGTGGAACACATCGCTTGTTGAATACGTCGGCGACACCAAGATCGAAAAGGTCAAAATCAAGAACAACCTCGACGAGTCAATCTCAGACCTGGACGTCACCGGCGTGTTCATCGCCATTGGCCACAAGCCAAGCACGTCATTGTTCGAAGGCCAGCTCGACATGAAAGAGAACGGCTACCTCAAGACCCAACCCGGACGCACAGCTACGAACATCGAAGGCGTCTTCGCTTCAGGCGATGTCCAGGACGACTACTACCGTCAGGCAATTACCGCCGCTGGCTCGGGCTGCCAAGCCGCTCTCGAAGCCGAACGTTGGCTCGAAGAGCAAGAGTAGGCTTGGGTTCCACCGCGGGAATCTCTGAGCAAGTCCACGAGTTTCCTACACACCCTCAGCGTTACGAACGCTCGATACAGAAAGTCCCCTCATGGCAGACGCAGACATCCTCACACTGACCGACGACAACTTCGGATCGTCCATCGACGCCGAAAACGCGCCCGTATTGGTCGACTTCTGGGCCGACTGGTGCGGACCATGTAAGGGCCTCGCAGTGATCCTCGAAGAGATCGCGGTCGAACAAGCAGGCAACGTCAAGATCGCGAAGGTCAACGTCGACGAAGCCCCCTCGACCGTCATCGAACACGAAGTGCTGTCACTGCCAACGATGATCTTGTTCAAGGAAGGCGAACCAGTCGCCAAGATCCCTGGTGCCCAAGGCAAGGACACCATCTTGGAGATCCTCTCAGAGTTTATGTAGCCGTATCGGCTCAGCCCTGGCGGGCTTCCCCGAACCCGAGTTTCATCTCTCCGAGCTGAAACATCGAACTCGTGGCTCCGACCATCTTTCTAACCCAGCGCGTACAGTCGACGTATGGAACAAAACCCTCGTCCGCCGCGCCTTGAGCGTGGCGATGTTGGCGAAGCTGTTGTTGACCTACATCGTCAGCTGACACTCGCTGGGTACCTCGTTGAGACCGTCCACCTCGACCGCTTCGATGTACAGACCCACGCAGCTGTCCAAGCGTTCCAGAAACGACGAGGGCTTGAACCCAGCGGTATTGTCGGCGGCGAAACCTGGCGCTCGCTAGCCGAGGCTGCCCACAATTTTGGTGAGCGACTGCTGTGTCGCCGCACCCCGATGATGCGAGGTGACGATGTTGCCGAACTGCAGCTACTTCTTGGAAGCCTTGGCTTCGATAGTGGCTGGATCGACGGCATCTTCGGACCCGAGACTGAGAACGCAGTAGCTGACTTTCAACGCAATGCCGGCGTACCAGTCGATGGTGTCGCCGGGCCCACAACGATCGACACGCTCACCCGCTTGCGCCTCTCAGCCAACGCCGCCCGCCCGGTCGCCGCGATCCGAGAGCAGGAGCGCCTTCGTAACGGCCCACGAGGCCTTGTTGGTCGCCGCATGGTCGTCGGTGACTTTGGCTTCTCACCAAGCGTTGCTGGCGAACTGGGGACCACTCTGCGCAAGGCAGGTGCCCGCGTGCTGCTTTTGCACCACAACGACGGCTCAACGCACGCACGCGCGTCAAACCAGTTCGATGCCGAGCTGTACATCGGTCTCATGGCTGTCACCGAAGAAGCCTTGACCGCGTCGTACTACGAAACCGACTCGTTCTCGTCCTATGGCGGCAAGGACCTTGCCAACTTTGCTGTTGATGCGTTGTCGCTCGCGATGCGAATGCCCGGCGATGTTGAAGGAACCCGCACACCGGTGTTGCGCGAGACCCGCATGCCCGCCGTGGTGTTTCGGTTTGGCCCACGCGATGAACTCGACGCGCACAAGACCAACATCGCGAACGCTATTCACGAAGCGCTAACTAAATGGGTGCTCGTCCCCGCCGACGCATAAAGCAAACTACGAATCTGTGGAGTCTGATGTTCGATATTCGGTCATCAGGCTCCACAGATTCGGAATTTCGAACGTGTGTTCGGTAAAGTTCATGGCGCGCCTGAGATTTTGTCAGACTAGCTGGCGATAATGCGGTAGATGCGCTCGAGATCGTCGAGATCGGCATAGTCGATCACGATTTTGCCCTTCTTGGCCCCCAGGCTTACTCCCACCGACGTGTCGAGACGATCAGACAGCATTCGTTCGAGCTCAAGAACGGCCGGGGCACGCGTCGTGCCCGGCGATGACTTGCTCTTCTTTGCCGATGGCGGATCTTCGGCTGGAGCAGCCTCCTCTTCGGCTGCAGGTGCTGGGTCTGATGTAAGTGGTTCTCCTTTGATCAGCCGCTCGACATCACGAACCGTCAACTCTTCAGCAACAACTCGCTCACAGATGGCCATTTGCTCTGATTCGTCATCAACCCCCAACAGCGCTCGGGCATGACCAGCGCTGACCCGCCCATCGGACACAAATCGTTGCACTGACGTAGGTAGGGAAAGCAGGCGAAGGATATTGGCGACAGCTGATCGCGACTTTCCGACTCGTTTGGCGATCTTTGCTTGGGTGAAGTCGAAGTCGTCAACGAGTTGTTGATATGCAGCAGCCTCCTCTAGAGCATTGAGGTCTTGACGATGCAGGTTTTCGACCAAGGCATGCTCAAGCGATGTGGTGTCATCGGCATCTCGGACAATGACTGGCACGTCTTGGAGCCCGGCGCGCTTGGCGGCGCGCCAGCGACGCTCCCCTGCGATCAACTCATAGCGGTCGCCGTCTTTGCGGACGAGCAAAGGTTGCAACACACCGAGCTCACGAACCGAGTTGGTTAGCGCATCGAGCGTTTCTTCATCGAAGTGTTCACGCGGCTGGTACTTATTCGCATGGATCGATGACACAGCGACTGTTTGAAATGTGGCGTCGGGATCATCGGTGACGTCCGATGGAATAAGGGCACCCAGGCCACGACCAAGCCCACTAGGTCGGTTCATTCTTCTTCTCCCTTAGCTTCAGCCGCCTCCATTGATTCTGTCTCGGTCAATTCCTCATCGGATGAAATTTCGTTCAGCGTCGAACCTGCCGCAATACCCACGCCTGGAGCCGGAGGGGTGGGTTCAGGCTCCTCGTCCAGATCAAGTTCGTTCCCAAGCACTTCATTTGCGAGGTCGCGATAGGCCTGCGCACCGCGATTATCTGGATCGAACACGGTGATGGGTTGACCGTACGATGGGGCCTCCGAAAGACGTACCACTCGAGGGATCACGATCTTGCACACCTTCTCGCCAAAGTGATTGCGAACCTCATCAACAACTTGGCCGGCCAGCTTGGTTCGGGCGTCGTACATCACCAGCACGATGGTGGAAATCTCTAACGCGTGATTGAGGCTCTTCTTGACCAGATCAACGTTCCGAACGAGCTGCCCGACACCCTCAAGGGCGTAGTACTCGCACTGAATGGGAACAAGTACTTCGGTGGCGGCAACTAGTGCGTTGATCGTTAGCAGGCCGAGAGATGGCGGACAGTCGATGAATACAAAGTCGTAGTCGTTGACGATCGGCGCCAAGGCATCGATGAGTCGACGTTCTCGGTTGAAGCCCGGGACGAGTTCTATCTCAGCGCCAGCAAGATCCAGACTAGAAGGAGCGACAAAGAGCCCCTCAACGTCGGCCGCGGGCTCCAACGTGTCCTCAAGGGGAGTGTCCCCGAGAAGCACGTCGTACATGTTCTTCTCGATAGCCCGAGGGTTAATGCCGAGGCCTGTGCTTGCATTGGCCTGAGGGTCGAGGTCGATCAGCAAAACCCGTTGCCCAAGCTCTGCAAGAGCCGCACCGAGGTTCACTGTTGTTGTGGTCTTTCCGACGCCGCCCTTTTGGTTGGCGATGGCGATTACACGCGTCTTCGACGACGTGATCTGTTCCATAGAATCCATATCCCACTCACCGTAGTACGTCTTTCCACAACAGTGGTGGCAGAGAATACTGTTTCGCAAACTATTCCAATTGTTCCACGTGAAACACTCCAAGGCCTTGACGAATCAACGGTTTGCCTCAGGTACCACGCTCCTTTCCCCAAAAAGGAACCTGGCACCTTTTTGGCAAAAGGTGCCAGGTACCTTCGGTACGAGCTGAAGGAAGGAGAGTGTTTCACGTGAAACAGCCCAAGCAATGACTCTTAGAACAGTGGCTCTTAGAACAGTGGGTTTAGAATAGTGGCTTCTTCCGAGCGCCCTTACGAGGAATATCCTCAATTGGGTCGGTCGTACGGGTCAATCGAACATATCTGCCTGCAGTTGTTTCCCACTCGGCGGTGAACGTCAGGCCAACGAGGTCCAATCCGTTTGCGGGCCAGCGTTCCTCGATCACCGAGTCAAATGGTTCACTCGTCAACAGCTGACCATCGGTACGGAGAAAAGGAGCGGCACATTCCGCAGTATCTGACGGGGGTCCGAAAGAACGAGCAGTTACCCAATCAGCTGAGCCCCGAAGCTCGCTCCGACCCGCAACAGCAGCATCAACCGCCACGACTGTCACGCGGTCATGGAGGTCCAGTCGGTGAATTGCTCGCGACAGGAGATCTGTTCTACCTGAACGGCGTTCGATCAGCGTCCACTCAGTGTCTGGAAACGCGTCCGCGAGAACAAGTGCTGGTAGTCCGGCACCGCTGCCGATGTCGACGACGTGACCACTCAACGATGACGAACTCGAAAAAGAAGCAAACCCCATGGCATGTACGCCATGGGGTTTGATTTCGCCACCAAATTGCCCTGCAAGAATTCCCTCACGCAAGATGTCTTCGGTGGAGCGCATCCGCTAGTTCTAGCAGCTGCATATGTATTTCGGGCGTTGACAGCCCGTGTTCGCTCAGACCGGGCGGATAACCACTCGTCGGCGAGGCTCTTCACCCTCAGAGCCAGTCTCAACACCATCGATGTCATTCACGGTGTCGTGTACAACCTTGCGGTCAGCCGGGCCCATTGGCTCCATGAGCTTCTCGTTGCCCGACTCAAGCACGTCAGCGGCAATCTTGCGGGAGAAGTCTTGCAAGGCAGCGGTTCGACGGGCTCGGTATCCGGCAACATCCACACGAAGGCGGCTGGTCTTCGCACCGTCTGCCTTGCGTTGGACGACAGTCCGAGTTAATTCTTGCAAGGCGTTGAGTGTCATGCCCTTTTGCCCGACAAGCAAACCAAGTTCCTCGCCGGTTACGGCCATCTCAATTGCACCATCGTCTGCTCGCTCCTCGGCAATCGCTACCGACCCGGTCATTCCGAATGCGCCGAGGACGCCCTCAAGGAAGTCGTGAGCGGTTTGCTCTTGTTCTGGTCGGCTCATCTCTACATCGGTTTCCACGGTGTCCTTCTTCTTTTTCTGGTTGGAGGCTGCTGCACCTGCGGCCGCTCCAGCGCCAGCGCCCGCGGTCTTTGCACCACGCCCACTATTGCCGGAGTTTCTGTTGTTGCTATTCTCAGAGTTGTTGTTTGAGTTACGGTTGCGGCCGCCACCAGGGCTTTGCTTCTGATTGTTGCCCTTCGAAGAGCTTTCATCAGTTTGGCCACCGCCCCCATTGCCATTGTTGCCACCAGAACGGTTGTTCCCACCGTTCTGATTGCGGTTGCGGTTGCGGTCGTTTCCACCCTTGTTGTTTCCGCCGCCTTTGCCACGGTTGCGGTTGCTTCCACCACCGCCAGATCGACGACGGCCCCCTCGCTCATCCTTCACCGAAGGTTGCTTAGGTCGAACACGCGCGCGAATCTTGGCCTCGGTCTTAATTCGGCCGAATAGACCTTTCTCAACGTCGTTTACGACGTCGAACTCGGCCTCATCAGCCACAATGCCGAGCTGATCAAGTGCGTGACTCTTTGCTTCGTCGAGCGTCTTGCCCGACGTGGTAATCCAGTCCATGTGCTACCTCTTCTTTTTCTTGCGCGCCTTCGGCTGGACGTTTGCGCGTGCGCTCGCTTCCCTGCCGCTTGTATTGCGACCAGGTGAGCTTGTTTTTCGCGCTGCCGAAGACGATGTCGAATTCGTTGACTTCGTCGATTTTGCAGATGCCGTTGATTTTGCAGTGTTTTTCGAGCTACTGGGGCTCTTGTGGCGGCCACTTTTACCACCGTTCCTGCCGCTTCCACCTTGCTTGCTTTTGGCGTTCGACTTCTTTGCGGAAGATCCGTTCTTAGTGCCCTTGCTCTTGGCGTTCGTGTTCTTCTTGTCCTGAGGCTTGAGCTTGTTGTCGCCGTCCTGAGGGGAGGCTTCACGCTGTTCACGCAGCTGAGCGCCCAGGGAATCGTCACCGTGATACATCGAACGAGTGATGTAGAACTGCTGAGCAATGCGGTACAGGTTCGAAACAAGGAAGTAGAAGACAATCGCTGCTGGGAGTGTGAAAGCAAAGACCGGCAAGAAGAACGGCATGAACTTCATGATCATCTCTTGGGTTGGGTTGATTGATGCACCCGTTTGACGAGCTCGAATCATCTGGTGTTGGAAGTAGCCGCTGAGGAATACCACCAGAATCAGGGCCAAGTAGGGGAGTGCCGGGCCAATGCCCTCGCCAAGAACCTGACTGGCCGAACGGGCCAGGTCGAATCCGAAGCTATCCATGGTGTTCACAGCTTGACCGGTGTCGGTCGTGGCGGTGAGATCCTGGAACATCGTGCTGTCTTCGTTGATATAGGCGGGGTTGAATGGCTGAAGCTCGCCCGTGGGCGCAACCTGGGGAGTTTCTCCTCGGCGAATGCTGCCAATGACTCCACCAGCGGCGTTGCCCGTGTCTGTAGCTCGACGCGTGATACCCAGAATCACTCGGTAGAGCACAAGGAACACCGGAATCTGGAAGAACATTGGCAAACAACCGCCAACTGGGTTGATGTTGTTCTCTTTATAGAACTCCATCATTTCGACGTTCATCTCTTCGCGCTCGTCTTTGCCGTATTTATCCTGGATCTCTTTGAGCTGCGGCTGCATTAGCTGCATCTTGAGCATCGATCGGGTGCCCGCGAGCGTGAGCGGGGTTGACACAACAAGAACGACGAGGGTGAGCAACACGATTGCTATTGCGTACGAACCGTTGAGGTCGTAGAAGAACGACAGCAAGTTTGCAATAAGATCGAACATTAGTTCGCCTTTCGGGCAGGGACGGGGTCGGCTCCGTGGCCTCCCCAGGGATGGCACCGACAGATTCGCTTGAGTCCGAGCCACGAACCTTGCATCAGGCCGTACTCCTCAATTGCTTCATCGGTGTAATGCGAGCAGGTCGGCGAGAACCGACAAGTGGGTGGACGCGTCGACGACCACGCTTGATAGAAGTGGATCATCCCACGAGCGGCCCGCTGCATTAGCGCTCCGCCTTTGTTGATTTTTCAACCTTTTTCATGAGTTCACGCACTTGTTCGTTCAGTTCGTCGTACGAATGCTCGCTTGCTGGCGGCAAGACTATGAGCACTGCTGCTCGAAGGGGAGCAACCTCGAAACGCCCGAAATGTTCCGCTAACGACGCGCGAAGGCGCCGGCGGATCCGATTGCGAGTGACCGCATTACCAACCTTGCGTGAGATCGCGTACGCAACCTGAGGTGTTGCACCGGGCTCACCCGGCAAATACCGCAGACGAAGATCGGCCGATCGGACGTGATGACCTGCAGCTCGAATCTCGGCAAATACCGAACGATCCGAGATGCCAGTGATCAAGCAGCCAGCTTGTGACGGCCCTTGCGCCGGCGGTTCTTCAGAACTTCGCGGCCCGCGCGAGTGGACATGCGTGAACGGAAGCCATGCTTCTTCGCCCGCTTACGAACGTTTGGTTGATAGGTACGCTTCATCTCATCTCTCCGAATCGTCTGAGCGAGTTTGCGGTGCAAGACCCTAGAAAGTTGCTAGGGCGTGTCGAGGTGGGACGCACGCGTCAATCGCGATAGAGAACCCAACAATGTTACGGGCGCGCGTCGACGCGCGACAACCATCCCCCGAATTGTTCTGCTCAGCAGTGGATTACTTCGTCGCAACGCGCGATTCGACACAGACCCGCTCCGCGCGCGAGCCTCGCGAGTGGTGGAGTCACAACGCGCAGTAAATCAACGAATTTGGCGGTTATCCACACCCAATTGGCGCGCGTCGATACGCCGCGCGAGTGTGAGTAGCTGTCGCTGTCCACATCTGTGGAGTTAGCTGTGGATGAAAGTGGAGTAGACGACGTGGAAAATGCAGGTCAACTGTGGGAAACCTGTTCTGAGCTCATCCGTGCGCAAGTCTCTGATGTTGTCTGGAACACAACCTTTCGTGAGCTTGAGGCCATTGACCTGACCGGTAGTGAAATTGTGGTGTCGGTTCCGTCGCGTGTGGTCAAAGACCGCATCGAAGCTCGATACCTGGGAATTGTTCGAGATGCGTTGGCCGAATGCCACAACGGACCGTTGATTGTTGACATGCAAGTTCGAATCGACGAGCAGACATTGCTCGGTCTCGATTCGACTGTGCTCGACATCACTAATGAAACTCCGCGTCTCGATGTACACCTATCGGAAGTGCCGGCCGAAGCACTTGCTCCGGCTGCCGCCCCGAACTCGGACCCACTGCCAGCCGCGGTCGATGATGCGGCCCGCTATACCTTCGATGACTTTGTTACTGGTACCGGTAACCGGTTTGCCCACGCAGCAGCGTTAGCTGTAGCCGAAACGCCAGCCAAGTCGTACAACCCACTGTTCATCTATGGCGATGCTGGCCTCGGAAAAACCCACTTGCTTCGAGCAATTGAAAGCTATGTGAACACGCACTACCCACACTTCTCAGTTCGCTATGTCTCCACCGAGACCTTCCTGAACGAGTTCGTCGACGCCATTCGCCAAAACACCACAATTCAGTTCAAGCGTCGCTATCGAGAGATCGACGTCCTGCTCGTCGATGACATTCAATTCGTTGAGGGGAAGGAAGGCCTCCAGGAGGAGTTTTTCCATACGTTCAACACGTTGCATCAGGCCAATCGCCAGATCGTGCTGACTTCTGATCGTCCGCCCGACAAGATTCCAACCCTCGAGGATCGCCTACGTAGCCGATTCAAGATGGGCCTTATCACTGACATCCAACCTCCAGATATCGAGACCCGCCTCGCCATTTTGCAGAAGAAGGCTGAACACGCCAGGGGAGATATTCCGCACGAGACCCTGATGTTCATCGCGGAGCGGGTAACCGACAACATTCGCGAGCTCGAAGGTGCCCTCATCCGCGTCACGGCTTACGCCAACCTCACTGGAGAGACGCTCAGTGTTGATCTTTGTCAACGGGTACTGGGCGACCTGCTTACAACGAAGCAACCACGCCAGATCACACCGAAGATGATCCTCGACGAAACCTCTGACATGTTCGGGTTCCCGGTCGAAGAGATCATTGGAGCCAGCCGGCGCCGACCATTGGTTACGGCCCGCCAAGTGGCGATGTACGTCTTCCGTGAGGCAACCGACCTGTCCTATCCCGCCATCGCTCGTGAGTTTGGCGGACGCGATCACACAACTGTCATTCATGCCGTCGACAAGATCGGCAATTTGATGGCCGAACGCCGACAAATTTATGACCAAGTCACCGAGCTCACCAACCGAATCAAGAACAGCAACCGGTGACAGGATTCGCGCGCCCAGTGTTCACAGGTGGGGATAGCTTGTGGAAAACCTCACATTGCGCGAGGGACACCCATGTGTGCCAAGGCCCTCGAGCTGTGGGTACTCGACGGGTTATCCACCGCGCGGATGTTCGGTCCAGTACTTTCTGTGGACGTTGGTGGATTAGCAGTGGACGAAAGATCGTTCAAAACACAGCCGAGTTCGACTATCGTCCACAATCCACACGCCTACTTCCTCCTATTACCGAATCCAAGCCAATCAGACAAAGAGATGTGGAACGATGAAATTTCGATGTGAACGAGATGTGCTGCTCGACGCACTCAGCACGACAGGTCGTGCTGTTGGTGGACGAACTGGAACAATTGCACTCTCGGGCCTGCACTTAGAGCTCTCTGGTGATGCGCTTCGAGTGACCGGTTCAGACCTTGACCTCACGATCTCTCAGACTCTGACGGTTGCTGGAGACACCGATGGTGTTGTCGTGATTCCTTCCAAGCTCATTGCCGACATTGTTCGTGCCTTGGGTCCGGGAGCGGTCGATGTGGTCGTCGATGGCGATGAAGTGCAGATCACTGCTGGTCGATCCGAGTTCTCGATGCGCACGATCCCCGCTGATGATTTCCCTCGTCTGAGTCAGCCGGAAGGTGATGAGGTGACGCTGAATGCTGCTGATCTATCGGCTGCGCTAAAGCAGGTCGTAAAGGCAGCATCGGGAGATGACTCTCGGCCAATCCTCACCGGTGTGTTGTTGGCTGCCGAGGGCGAAGGCCTTCGCCTGGTGTCCACCGACTCCTACCGGTTGGCAGTTCGCGATCTCCCGGGAACTTCGGTGCTCTCTGGTGACCAATCGGTATTGGTGCCATCACGTGCGCTCGCCGAGCTCAACCGAATCACTCCGGTGGGCGATGGTGCAACAGTGTCGCTTCGCCTCGGTGAACGCGATGCGAGCTTCGAAGTGGACGGCATCCAGGTGGTGACTCGTCTGATCGAGGGTGAGTTCCCGAACTACCGAGGGCTGATTCCCGATACCTACCCAAATGAGCTCACCGTGAATCGTGCTGAGTTGATGGACGCGGTCCGTCGTGTGCGGTTGATGGCGCAGGAAGCCACACCGATCCGATTGAATATGAAGCCCGACGGGCTCGAGCTTGTAGCGGTAACCCAAGACGTTGGTCAGGCCCAAGAGGCACTCGATGCCAACTACAACGGCGATGAGCTGACCGTGGCGTTCAATCCGGACTATCTCATCGACGGCATCGAGGTAACCGGGGGCGAAGAGATCACTCTCCAAACCGTCGACCCGCTGAAGCCCGCAGTAATGCGCGGCGCTGACAGCGAAGACTTCCTCTACCTATTGATGCCAGTGCGCGTTTCGTAGCCGAGATTTTCGTACTAGGTAGCTAGCGAATCGATCTTGGCGGCGAGGTCGAGGTCCAGTTGGGTGATGCCATCAACGTCATGGGTGACTAGGTCGATTGTGACCCGGTTGTAGACGTTGCTCCACTCCGGATGATGGTCAGCCTTCTCGGCGTGGATTGCAATGGCGGTCATGAACGCGAAGGCGTCAACGAAGTTGGCGAACTCCAATTCGCGATGCAGCTTGCCGCTGACTAAATCCCAATCAGAGTGAAGATCCTGCATCGCCGTGGCGACATCGCTGGTAGGAATCGCTTGTGGTCTGGCCATATGGAATTCGTACTACACAAGCCGGGCTGGCTTGGGGCTTCTAGTGTTGAGTTATGAGTCTTTCGCTGGAACCTCTCGACAATGCAGTCAAGCGCCCTGGTCCGCTGCTGCTGGTCATCGCTGATGGATTTGGATGTGCTGACGCTGGGCCAAGTAACGCCATTGCTGAAGCCGACACCCCACGCCTCGATGCGCTGATGTCATCTCGGCTTTCGACCGAGCTGCTCGCGCACGGCCCAGCGGTTGGATTGCCAACTGACGGCGACATGGGCAACAGCGAAGTTGGTCATAACGCATTGGGTGCGGGCCGCATCTTTGCCCAGGGTGCGAAGTTGGTGAACAAGGCCATCGATGACGGTTCGATGTTCAACGGAGAGGTCTGGGCTGATGTCATTGCGTCGGGCACGGCCAATCGTTTGCACTTCTTAGGATTGCACTCCGATGGCAACGTGCACAGCCACACCGACCATCTCTATGCGATGTTGCGGGCCGCGGCTGCCGCGGGTGTTACCGATTGCGCGGTGCACATTTTGCTCGACGGTCGTGACGTAGCCATCCGTTCCGCGTTGACCTACATCGAAGCGACCGAAGCCGTGTTGGCCGAAATCAACGCGGCCCATGACGGCGCGAACTTCCGTATCGCGTCCGGCGGTGGGCGCATGAGCATCACGATGGATCGCTACAACGCCGACTGGCCCATGGTCGAGCGCGGTTACAACACCCACACCCACGGCGTTGGGCGTCAGTTTGGGTCAGCAACCGAAGCGGTCGAGGCAATGTATGCCGAGTCAGACACGGGCGATCAGAACCTCGACGAGTTCGTCATCGCCCAAAATGGTGAACCGGTTGGAACCATGTCCGATGGTGACGCCGTGGTGTTCTTCAACTTCCGGGGCGACCGTGCGATCGAAATCAGCAAGGCATATGAGGACGCTGACTTCGACAAGTTTGATCGAGGATCAAACCCGAAGGTCAACTATGTGGGCTTGCTCCAGTACGACGGCGACGAGTTCGTACCCAAGACGTATCTGGTCGAGCCACCGGCTATTGATCGAACAATGAGTGAGTTCCTGTGTGCAGAAGGGCTACGTAGCTTCGCTATCAGCGAGACCCAGAAGTTTGGTCATGTCACCTACTTCTGGAATGGCAACCGGTCGGGCTACATCGACGAAACGCTCGAGCACTACGTCGAGATTGCATCTGACAATGTCGAGTTCAACAAGACACCGGCGATGAAGGTGCGCGAGATCACCGAGCAAACAATTGAGCTCTTGCGTTGCGGCGACTACGACTGGGGACGGTTGAACTTCCCGAACCCCGACATGGTTGGGCACACGGGCGACCTCACCGCCACCATCGAGGCCATCAGGGTCCTCGAGGAGTGCATGGGCCAGCTGCTCGATGTCACTGAGGAGCTTGGGGGAGTGCTGGTGTTCACTGCTGACCACGGCAACGCCGACATCATGTACACCGAAAAGAACGGCGTGAAGACACCCTTGACCAGCCACACGTTGTCGCCAGTTCCTCTTGCGATCTTCGACCCGACCAACGACACCTACGAGCTCGCTCCAGCGAGCAATGCTGGCCTGAGCAATGTTGCGGCCACCTTGATGAACTTGTTGGGATTCTCCGCTCCCAGCGACTACGACCCGTCACTCGTTAGCCTCTAGAGAGTTATCCACTGAATCCACAGGGCCCTGTGGATCGAACACACGCGCGAGATGTCGTTGTTCGGTCAGGAAAGAGAAAAGGTGTAGTTGTGAGGCGGAACGCTGTCCTGGGGTTTGTGATCTTTGCGCTATGGAGCGCAGGCATGTCTCCAGCAATGGCGCAGCAGAGCGTCCGGATATGTGATGGACGAGAAGCGACGATCGTTGGCACTTCTGGCAACGACACCTTGATTGGCACGGCTGGGCCTGACGTGATTGCGGGGCTGCAGGGCAACGATGTGATTCGCGGCCTCGGTGGCGACGACGTCATCTGCGGAGGACTCGGCAACGACATCATTCGCGGCGGCGCAGGCTTCGACATCATCTTTGGCGCCCAGGGAAGTGACGTCATCTATGCGGCTGATGGTGCAAGCAGTGCCACTCGCCAAGACGTTCGAGGAGCACGAATGTTTGGCGGTGCTGGCGACGACACAATTCATGGCTCGAATCGTTGGGACCGAATGCAGGGCGGCTCGGGCAACGACGTGCTCTTTGGCTACGAAGGTCGCGACTGGATGCGGGCTGGAGCGGATAACGATCGAGTCAACGGTGGACCTGGAATCGATGATCTCCATGGCGGCAACGGTCGAGACACGATCGAGCTCACCGCGAACGACGTCGTGCGCGGCGGTGCCGGCCTCGACCAATGCAACTTCGTTGCGCTGCCAGCGAGCATTCGATCGTGTGGCGACAACGTCCGTGAGCGACCGCCTTCCCCCAACAGCTTTAGCTACACCGCAACCAGCGGTACTCGGTGGAGCGGCCGAGTTGATGGCCTTGTGCCGGTAGGCCTCAACCCGTTCGGCGATGGCACCGGCACCTGTTACTTGGTAGTCGGTGAGCTAACGCTGAACGCGACTGCAGGTGTGGTGAACAACCCTGACGACAACCCGCAGTTCGGCGTGTTCGCGGATGGCGAATACGTGCCGTCAAGCCTGGACTGCGATCTCCTGGCAACCATTGGGCTGCCTCACGCTGCCGTTCTCGATCTTCAGATCGTCCAGGGCACCACGGTTCCCGTTCTGGGGTACGTCCTTGTTCCAGAGGGGCTGGATGCTGTCACCGACATTGTGATTGGAGACCCGGACATCACTGGCGACACTCTCATGTTCGACGCTGCTGTTTTGCCGGAGGTTCCCTCAACTGATGGTGGTCGCGTAGGCGCGCTGCCAGCTCCCAGAGACTCAATCGGGCCGAACGCAACCTTCGATTGGGTGGGAGCGTTCTTTGGCACCGAGTGGACTGGATCGATCGACGAGATCGTCGAGGTCGAAACCAAACTTGATTTGCCGGGCACCTGCCACCTCGTACTTGGCACCCTTGTTCCGACCAGCGTTCAAGGCGATATGGCCACAGGATTCGACGCGCCAATAATCGGGGGTCTCGCCGGAGGTCGATACGTAGATTCAGCTTTGGCGTGTGACACCTTGAGTGCGAAGCTTGCTGGGTTCAGATGGATTCTCGATGCGGACGTTGCTGAGGGAACGGTCTTTCGGTTCTGGGAAGAGATCTACATATCTGATGGCGTGCCAGCAGATATCGACCGAATCCTCGTAGGTCTACCGAGCGACCCGGTCGCGGTGTTCACCACGTAGAACGAACAAAGTGGGGAATTGATAACGAAGAGCCTTCGTGTGAAAGAACGTAGTGAGGCGCTCGTTCGGGAAGGCGATCAGTTTTGAGGCGGCCTGGTCGATAGGGGGAAATGACTGTTGAATCAGACGGCGCTGTCGAAACCACACAGGCCGAGCTTCTCCGTCTCCAAGAGCGGGTGCTCGAATTGGAGACCGAGCTCGGGCAACGATCATGGAAGTCTGGCGACTTCTATCGCTTGCCAACCATTTCGGGCGCCCCCGCGGTCTTGGGCCAGGTTGTGACCCTGGCTGATAGTGGACGGCCATTTCAAGTAATCGAAGCGGCCGAGCCCGACCTCATGGCGTCGATCCCAACAATTCGCCAACTACGCGCTGGCCTCGAGCCCAACGTGGTCGCTTGCGACAAGCCGGAGTGGTGGCCGCTCTAGGGCAGAATGAACGGCACCTCGACGACAACGGCCCATATGGCCTAGGAGCGCGCCGGTACTCTCGGGATCACCTGTAGCGATGAGGTGATCAATGGCAAAGCACGTGAACGATTCAGGTGGCTCGACTGCCGCAAGCCCGCTTGGCTGGGTCGGGGTCGCGCCCGACGACCCACATGTCGTTGAGTTGCGCGAACAGCTCTTGCTGCACAACGGACTCGACGGGCTTGAGATCCTCGAACCCCACGAGGTTGAGCGGGCCGCTCAGAACTTCTACCGAGACGGGTTTGTTGTCGTTCAAAATGTGCTCGACGCCGACCAAACAGAGCGTCTTCGAGTGGCAGCCGAGCGCGAGATGGCCAACATCGTTGCGCTCGACCCCAAGCGCCTCGGTAACCGGGGGAGCCATCGATACTCGTTTGGTTCTGCCAGCCTGACCGGTTCGCTCACGCATCTTCCTGAATGGCGAATGCTGATCGACCTTCCGACCGTGACCCCGATCATCACCGAGATCTTTCAGTCGGAGCTCTTCTCGGTTCGTGGTGCTGGAGGAGACTTTTGTCTGCCGGGCGCTGTTCGGTACCAACCGCTTCACACCGATACCGGCGGCGGCCGGTTCACCGATCCGGTGGGCAAGATCAGCTACCGAGACCTGCCGGCATTTCAGGTGTGCTGCAACTTCGCACCCGTTCCGTTCACTCCGCTCAATGGAGCAACCCGCCAAATTCCAGGCACCCAGTACTCTCGCCTCGTTATGCCAACACTGGATGAGGAACCTCTGTGGATGAAGCGGAGTGTCGTGTGTCCGGCACCAGCTGGCAGCGTGTTGATTCGTGATGTTCGGGCCTGGCACGGCGGAACCCCGAACGTCAGCGACCACGCCCGCGCTATCCCCAATGTCGAATATCTGGCCCCGTGGTTTCGCGAACCCCGAAGGCGACACCTCGACCCAGCCGATCTCGAAGATATGTCGGACTTCGGTCGGGAGCTCGTGAAGGACATCACCCTCATCAACGGCGAGACACGCGAATACGGCTATCGGGCAAACGTGGGCAGACAGAACTGATCTAGAGCGCTGCTAACCGCTCGACGGCTTATGGTGCCGGTTGAAGCGCCTCTGCCGCGGCGGGCTCTCGAGTGTGCGGACGGCGGGTTCGGAACCACTCGGCGATGAGAATGCCGAGCGGGGCCGAGAACCAGATGCACACCAAGATTGCGCCAGCTTCGATGTTGCGCATGATTGGACCGAGCACGAATAGCATCACCCGGAAGAGCCAGAAGGCGCCCCACATCGACCCAATGAAGCGCCACATCCATATGCGGTGTGACGCAATGTCGCCAGAACGGGCAGTCGTGACGGTCTTGACTGCACATCCGTAAACGAAGAAGGCCATCGAGTAGAAGCCGAGCATCGACAAGATGCCGCCGTACTGCTCGACCGACCCGTGCTCGCTCGCCATGAGCACCGCAGCGAGCGTCCCGAATGTGATCGCGGCGAAGCTGATGCGGCCCAGCAACCGATGGCGGCTCGCATTGCTACCGGTCCCTGGCTTGGCCAGCTGCACATGTGCAAGGACGAACGCAATGCTGTTGAACGCAATGTGGGTGAACAGCATCGTGCGGCGGAACGTCGGCCCGTCGGCGAATCGTTCGTAGAACGCAACGCCCCACGCCGGGTGCGTGTCGTAGTTGGTGGCGATAGAGCAGGCGTTGTCGGGGCACGTGCTGAGGGCGACGGGAACGTCGGTCGAGCCGGACACGCCGAGGTTGTCGAGCAGGTCGTAGATGCTGACGAAGAACGCAATGGAGTCGCCTTGACCGCGCACGAAGTAGCCAATGTTGAGCGCGAGCATCAACCCCACACCCGTGAGCGCGAAGCCGCGCCAATTCGCTTTCGTCACGCCTTGCACCAAGAACCCAGCCCATGCGATAAGCGCTGCGTAGAAGATCAATGTCTCAACCGGCATACGTTCCCCCTGAGCGGCGAATCCCCGAGACGCCACAAGACGACTGTAGGTGGGTGTGGTTGGGGTGATCAAACAATCCAATATCGAATACGCACATAGTGTCACACCCCACCAAGTATGGTGCCTTCACCTCATCCGACTGGCGGTTGACTTCTTCAACGGAACGTTCAATGTGATTGCGGCCATCTTCCACCACCCGACTGTTGATGGCGGTGCTCTCCGCGCCCTGATGTCAGCAGTGTTGTTCACCGCCGATGGCGCTGCACCACAAACCCGAGAGCACATCATCTTGGCACGCCAGGTCGGCGTCGAACATCTCGTCGAGGCCATCAACAAGGCAGATCAGGCCGATCCCGAACTGCCTGAGCTCGTCGAGCTTGAGTTGCGCGAGATGTTGGAGGCCGACGGCTACGACAACGAGCAGATTCCAATGATCGCCGTCTCGGCGTTGGGTGCCCTCGAGTCGCTCGATTCGTGAACAAGATGCAGGCGAGGAAATGTTCGCCAGGGAGCTTCCCTACTGGTGTGAGTTCCGCTCGGGAGTCGCCATGATGATGGGTCCTGAGCTTTGCTGGCGGGCGAGTGAACTGGCGGCCTATTTCGCGGCGACGCTGCAATTAGAACGCCCCGGCACCGACTGGGCTATCGAAACTGACAAGAAGGACGACGGCTACCGGAGCACGGTCTTAGAAGTCCCAAGTGGACCCCGATTTAGTCCCTACGAGACGATCACCGTCCTGGCATATCGTGCGCTGGCCGGGAAGGGAAGCCCCGAACTAGTGGCACCGACGGGACTTCGAGATGTCTTCGATGTTCGTGCTGGTGCGCAGTTACTCACCGCGGAGTCAGCGCCCTTCCACATTGCTCGGGTTGAACACGGTACGTTCGATTATCACATCGATATCGAGGTACCAACTGAAGATGACGACTGGCTCGATCGGGTGGTTGCTCTGATCGAACGGCCAGGGGTACGAGCGGTTCGCGAAGACCGAGAGGTCATTTTGGTCGAATCCGATCTTGGACTCGAGAGCCTGGCCAGCGTTGTCGAGGCAGCAGTTAGTGACGCCGCTTCGCCCGATTCAAGCCGATAACGGCTTAAGACTGTTACCGATTGTCGTACGTCATTGCCACCGACTAGCCCAGTCGCCGCACCACCAGGGCCACAATCACACATCGACTATCTATCACTGCAGTCTCCCAAACGCGTTGGCCTGGTGCTGTCGCAACTCAAGCCTCGCCCGAGTTCACGCGTCCGCTAGCCGGTCTTGTCGGCGTTCACCCAGCAGCAGAACTAGCGACCGTTCTCGCTGAAATGCATCCAATCTCGGGCCGTGTTCCAGTTGCCGCCCCACTCCCAACCGAGCTCGGCGAACATCGCGACGATTTCCGCGTTGATCATGCCCGGCACATCGCGATCTCGATCGAGATATGACTGCGCCAAGTGGGGAATGACGGTTTCACCTTTGACATAGGGGTTATGGAATGGGTTGATATCAATCGCCAGTCCGTATGCGTGCTGCGACCATTTGCTCGAGTTGACCGTGCGGCGACAAACAAAGGCACCGGTGTTGTTGATGTCGCCACTCGGGCGGGCAGTGAGGTCAGAACGCGACGTAACGACCATCTCTTCGATGGGGAAGCGCCGTTCGTGCAACATGGCAAAGACTTCGACGATGCCTTCGATGTGATCAGCCTGGGCAATGAACTCGCCGGTGTGAAACAGGCCATCAAATCCGAAGAATGAGACTTGGGCGTACGCCAACTGATCGAGCGCCACCGGGCACTCGGGGTGCCAGGTCGAGCGAGCCACCACGTTTGGTGGAGGTGGCGATTCAATCGACGAAAGAAACACGTCGTTTGGCGGCGGCGGCAAATGCTCGGGCGACCAGAACCGGCGGTCTTCGAGCTCGGGAACGTTGGTAAGCGCGACGCTTGGGTCGGCCTGTCCGGGTGCGAAAGGCAGTCTGCCCGAGCCAATCCAGTGCGGCCGAGGTTGGCCATCACGGTGGATCGTCGTTGTGGTGCTGGCACTTGTAGTCGTAATTGTTGTGGTGCTCTCGGGCACCTCAATGGCAGGCCTGGTGAGGGCTTGTGGTGCCACGCCTCCCAATGAAGGTGGTTGCGTCAACGATGGTGACGCAAGGGTCGAGCACCCAGCAATGATCACCGCCAGCGCGAAAACTGACCGACTAGGCAACGGAAAGCGCATTTCCCTGAGAGTAGAAGTCAGCTCGCTCTCAAGACCATTTGAGCCGTGGGTTCGCGCTGGACGTACAGCTGAATGTTCCTCAAGTGCGCCTAGCAGCATTGTCGTGGAATCCGAGGAGTAGAAAGTACTAGCGTTCGACGAAAGGCGATCGGTGGGCGATGGTGGGCGTAGTTTCGAACGGTGACGAGAAAGCAGGGGGTCAGCTGAGTTTGGGCCCTGCCTGGGCGGGAATGCTGTTGCTTACATCTGTGCTACTCGCTGTCATGGCGAGCCCGAGCGCAGCCCAAAACGAACGAGTAGGAATCAGGCCGGAAATTTTGTTTCCGGGGCAACTTGTGGAAATACAAGGTGCGGGATTTCCACCCGGTGTCGAAGTCCTTGTACAGCCAGTGAACACCACGGGTTGTTTTGAAGAACCCATACTCGAAGGCGTCGCAGACGCCGATGGGCAGATCGACTTCGAACTGATGCTTCCGCTCGATCTCGAACCGGGAACACATTCGATTGAGATTTGTCGACGCTTCGGTGAATTTTTTGATGATGTCGCAAACTTGCAGGTAACCGTCGAGAGTCCAACAGTTCGCATCCTCAACTCCCTAGGAGAACAACGAAGCTTCGAATTGCCCCGTGTCGAACCTGTTCGCCTTACACCTTCTGTGCAGCACGGCGATGAGTCCTTGCTAAGTTTCCTCTGGATTGTCCAGGGCCCCGACACCGAAATTAGTCAGTCCCTTGAGGTGAGAGACTTCGAACTCGAAATGGCGTCAGCGGAGGCGCTTGGGACCTACGTCGCTGCCGTAGTGATGTTTGAAAATGGCCGGACGGTCGCCACGGACGCGATCGAGTTCGTCGTGGTCAATCGACCTCCAACACTTGAACTGGCGTGTCCAGGCCCAGCGACGGTCGGAGATGAGGTTCAGATAGCTCTGACAGCTGAAGACCTCGATGGACCCGATCCACTCATTAGTTGGGCGATCGATGAGGGCGCGACGCAGGTATCTCCCGAAGGAGGAGTACAAACAATTGAGGTTCCATCAGATGTTGTGGCCACATCACGCGTCGACGTTGTAGCCACCGACTCCGACGGAGCAACAGGCAGGGCTGATTGCGTGGTGACCATTGACGCGCCAGTTGAGACAGAAGACGTGACGGTGGACGATCCGGAAGATGTTGTTCATAAGGGCATTGAGGATGTCGCAGCTGGGGGTGATGGGCAAGCACCGGAGGAGACGGAAGTCGTTGATCAAGCTTCTGATGACGATGAGGAGTTTGTTGAGGTTGTCGACGACACCGACGTACCGGTGGACGATCTCGCCGAGGACGACGTTCCCGTTGGGGACGAGCCTGCCCAGGATTCCGAGAGCGATGAGATATTCGGGGACGACACTATTGAAGTACCGCCTCTGCCACCTGAGCCCGACGGGTCGTTTCCGCTGTGGGCCTGGCTGGTTCCGCTCGCCGCTATCGGCACCTGGTACGCAAGACGGCGCCAATCATCAGGTCCCCGCCACGAACTCGACTCAACCACCACCGCCCCGCGACCTCCCGTAGTGAGAGCGCGTCTTGGTGAAGGCGATGTCGAGTTTGGCTGGCCCGATGGCCCCGAACACTCTTGGCGCTGCTTCATCGACCACGACTCGGCAGCCTCGACAATCAATGAACTCAAGATGGAAGGTGTGATGTTCGGTGAAGACCGTAAATGATCTGCTCTTCGGCGAAGGTAGCCCCGCCGAACGAATCCTTGCTGAGGCACTCGTCGAAAACCAACTAAGTGGCGACGCTGTCGGAGTCTCAACCACCCTGCTGGATTCCCCCACAATCGCGGGCGCTGCTGTCGACGTTCTCGATGTCGAGCTAAGTGGTTTCATCGCTCGGGCGTGGAATGACTACCACCAAGTCAAAAAGGCCAAGGAAAAGACTGCCAAGAATGCGCCAGACAAAGAAGAGATCGGTCTAGCCCGGCACACGATCACTACGAAGCACCCACTTATCGTCGAACTTGAACTCGCCGGTACGCCGCGACCTGTCTTTAGATATGAACTCGTGCTCGAATTTGAGGTCGACCCGGTCAACCTGCTCATCATGGACGGAAATATCGGGCCGATCTCGTTACAAGCCCGGGTGAAGGGCACCCTCAATGTCGGAGGTGTGAAGTTGAGATCCAGCGAACTTCACACCATGCGTTTCGCCATCACGGAACGTTCATCCCCGCCGGACGCCCGCCTTCCTCCGGCACCGAAAAAGGGCGCACCCCAGACGAGCATCGATTTACGTGATCCCATCGAAGAGCACCCATGATGCGAGGTTCGACGCGGAACACAACGTTTTCAAAAAGAACGCGAACAGGCCCGCTTCGCTGAACGAAGCGGGCCTGTGATCCCCCTACCAAGAGGTTGAGGAGAATGTGATGGTTATGAACCGCTGACTGCTACCGGCAGGAGTACACGGTTGATTCCGTGGATGACTCCGTTTGATGCGGTGATGTCGGTGAGTGGGTTCTTGATGCGTGGGTCTTCGATGCCTGGAGCAGCGTCGATGAGGTGACGGCCATCAGCGGTGAAGGATGCACCGAGCAGTGTTGGTACTTCGGTGACGTTGCCACGAAGCGATCCGTAGAAGGTGCTTCCTGGTGACACGTGGTAGAGCAACACGTTGGTGAGCACGGGGATCGGGTCGCCGCCACCGAGAACGGTGAGCTGCTC
>CALHTB010000018.1 GCA_938038785.1 uncultured Acidimicrobiales bacterium | reverse complement strand
CAAGCAAAAGAGATTCAAATGGCAGATATTTCTGTAGCCGACATCAAGGCTCTCCGCGACGCAACCGGCGCCGGAATGATGGATGCAAAGAAGGCTCTCACCGAAGCAAACGGTGACCCTGAAGAAGCCCGCAAGGTGCTTCGTGAGAAGGGCCTTGCAAAGGCCGCGACCCGTTCGGACCGCGACAACGCCGAAGGCGCCGTTGCGCTCCTCGAGGCTGACGGTGCCGCAGCGATCGTGCACCTGAAAAGCGAGACCGACTTTGCCGCGAAATCTGAAGAGTTCATTGCTGTGCTCGACGCAATGGCGGCCGACGTGCTCGCGAACGGCGCCGACGTAGCTGCGAACCATCAGGCGGCTATCGAGGAACTGCAGATCACGAAGAAGGAAAACATCGAGCTCGGTCTCGTGACCCGCGTCGAAGCCGGAGAGGGCAACCTCCTCGACACCTACCTGCACAAGCAGGACGGCCGTGGGGTAAACGCTGTGATCGTCGAGGGCAACGGTGTCGAAGCCGGTCGCCTTCACGAGGTCGCACTTCACATCGCCTTCGCAAAGCCACTCGGTCTGTCTCGCGAAGAGATCGACCCAGCTGTCGCAGCGAAGGAGCGCGAGACGCTCACCGAGCTCACCCGCGCTGAAGGTAAGCCCGAGGACATGCTCGACAAGATCGTCGACGGCAAGATCTCTCGCTGGTACGGCGAACAGGTACTCCTCGAGCAGGGCCTCAACGGCGACAAGACCTCCGTGGGCGATTCGCTCGACGGCGGCAGCATCGTTGCGTTCCACCAGGCGTACCTCGGAAGCTAACGTCCGGCGATTCCCAAATCGCTACACATCACGATCAAACGACTCATAGGAGAGTGACCCCATGTCCAACACCACCAGCAAAGAGACGCCTCGTTGGGGCCGGATTCTGCTGAAGGTGTCGGGCGAGGCGTTCGCCACCGACGAGTCACAAATCGATGGTGACACCATTCAGTCCATCGCCAACAGCATCGTTGCCGTGCGCGAAGCGTTCGACGTCAGCGTCGGCATTGTTGTTGGTGCCGGCAACATCTGGCGTGGTCAGGCCGGCGCTGGCGCTGGCATGGACCGCTCGCAGGCCGACTACATGGGCATGCTCGCCACGGTCATCAACGCCCTTGCGCTGCAAGATCGCCTTGAGCGTGGCGGACAACCAACTCGTGTCATGAGCGCCATTCACATGGCCCAAGTTGCCGAGCCCTACATCCGGCGTCGCGCAATTCGTCACCTCGAGAAGGACCGTGTCGTCGTATTCGCAGGCGGCTCGGGCAACCCGTTCTTCACCACCGACACCGCAGCTGCGCTGCGCGCTGTCGAGATCGAAGCGGGAGTGATGATGAAGGGCACCCACTCTGGCTTGGGCGGCATCTACACCGCCGACCCAAAGCTTGATCCGTCGGCCACCAAGATCGACGAGATCACCCACATCGATGTCCTGCAGAAGGGCTTGAAGGCCATGGATTCGACGGCCCTGACCCTTTGCATGGACAACAACCTGCCTATCGTTATGTTCGATTTGATGGGTGAGAACAACGTGCAGAAGATTCTGCGCGGTGAATCGATCGGAACGCTCGTCCAGAGCTAATCGTTCAGGTTGATGTCATCGAGTAGCCGACAGGGGTGCGGATCGGCAAGAATGACACCGCCCGCGAGTTGGAGATATTGAGATGAGCGAACTGATCGACATGGTCATCGAGGATGCCGCGTCCAAAATGGAGGCGGCGGTGTCTCACACGCGCAAGGAAATGGCCACCATTCGGACCGGCCGTGCCAGCTCGTCGTTCGTGGAAAAGCTGCAAGTCGAGGCTTACGGAGTGCCGATGACCTTGCAAGAACTCGCAACGTTCTCCGTGCCAGAAGCCCGCCAGCTCGTCATCACCCCACACGACATGGCCAACGTCGAAGCAGTCGAGAAGGCCATCCGCACCTCAGATCTCGGTCTCAACCCAACAAGCGACGGCCGAACGCTTCGTCTGTCGTTCCCGCCACTTACCGAAGAACGCCGCAAGGAGCTCGTGAAGGTGGTCAACGGAATGGCCGAGGACGGTAAGGGTAAGATCCGCGGTTTCCGGCGCGCTGCCCGCAAGGATCTCGACGATGTCGATGGTGTTGGCGAGGACGAAATTGAGCGCGCCGAGAAGACGCTCGACGACCATACGAAATCAAGCGAGAGCGGCATAGACGCTGCCCGCGATGCCAAGGAAAAGGAACTGCTCGAGGTTTAGGAGCTGGTGTAACCCAGCCACTACTCTCGCTGCGTGGAGGAATCTGGCGTGAACGACAACGAAAACGAAGACGAGGACGTACGTCGCTCGGTCTTTGGCGACGATCCAGACCTTGGAACGGGCTCATCTGTCTTTGGTGACAGCGACGAGCTTCCCGACTCGAGCTCGGTCTTTGGCGACCTCGACGAAGGTGACGAACTGCCGTCATCGAACTCGGTCTTCGGTGATGCCGGTGACCTGCCCCCATCAAACTCCGTGTTTGGCGACGCCGAGCCCGAACTTCCGCTCGTCGACGCGTCCGACACCGACATGACCGAAGCAATGGACAATTTCGGGGGCGACGCTGACGATGCCGTGCTCGAAACCGTCACGATTGGTGACGTTGACAGCCCGGGCAACAGCGTCTTTGGAGAATCCGAAGGCGCATCGGTACTCGATAGCGAGCCGCCGAGGGCTTCGCTCGACGACTGGACAACTCCGTCAGGCACAGACACGGTCGCGATTAGCAACGACGACACCCCAACCGGCGAACCAATCGCCCTCGACGTCGAGCCTGGCGACGAAGACGACCTCGAAGCATGGTCCGAGCTTTCGGCCTCGGCCCCAACGTGGGGAGAGGGTGCCGACGCTGCCCCAGAGCCCGAAGCGTGGGACCCCGGACCAGCCCCTGAACCCGACGAGCCAGCAATGGTTCAGATCGGTTCTGACTCGGGCGAACGGTTCTTTGCCTACGACGACCAGAACGAATTCGCGGCTGAAGAGTTCGGCGAAGAAATCGGCACCGGCAGCGACATGCAGTCGCGCATCATCACCGGCGTACTGCTCCTAGGTATTGCCGTTGTCGCTCTCACGATCGGGCCACTTCTTGCTCTTGCCCTCATCGTCGTCATCGTGGCTCTCTCGGCCGGCGAGTTCTACACCGCCCTACGGGTTGCTGGCTACCAGCCAGCAACGCTCCTCGGCCTCGCAGCCTCGGTGGCCTTACCCATTGCGGTCTACTTCCGTGGCACTCAGGCAGTGGCGTTGGTGCTCGCACTGTCGGTCATCTTCGGGCTCTTATGGTTCCTGTCCGGTGTATCCACCGAGATGCCGGTCATGAACCTCGGCGTCACATTGCTGGGCGTGGTGTATATCGGTGTGCTCGGTAGCTTTGGCGCCGCAATCCTCGAGATTGCAGAACGCTGGAACTTCAACGGCGACGACGGCACCGGGCTTCTGCTCGCCGCCATAATCGTGACCGTCGGCTACGACGTCGGCGCATTCTTTGCCGGCAAAAGCTTCGGACGTACCCCGCTAGCTGCCGTCAGCCCGAACAAGACCGTCGAAGGCCTCATTGGTGGCGCGGTCGCCAGCTTTGTGGCCTCGATCGTGTTCATGGGCGTGCTCCGCAGCCTGCTCGAACCGTTCAACACCTTCGGCGGTATTCGTGAAGCCGCGATCCTCGGCGTGATCGGCGCAGTCGTCGCACCGCTTGGTGACCTCGGCGAGTCGCTACTCAAGCGAGACCTCGGCATCAAGGACATGGGTTCAATACTTCCCGGCCACGGCGGCTTCCTCGACCGCTTCGACGCCCTGCTCTTCGTGCTCCCAGCGGTCTACTACTTCGCCGAAGCCGTGTTCTATACGTGAGCTCCGCTCACGTATAGACAGCTGCCTTCCCGGCTCTCGGGCTCGTTGTTCGCGTCGTAGAATGACGGTGTGACTACTTCTGTTTCGGTGATGGGTTCTACTGGGTCGATTGGTACCCAGACGCTCGACATCATTCGATCCTCCGTTGGTCGCTTTACAGTGCAGGCGCTGGCGGTTGGCTCGTCGGTCGACACGCTCATCGAGCAAGTGGTCGAGTTCGGCCCTGAGGTGGTCGTTGTCACCAATGCCGACCGGGTGGCTGACGCCCAAGCGGCTATCGATACTCTCGACATCGCGTTGAAACCACAGGTACTTACCGGGGACGAGGGCCTCCGAGAAGCGAGCTCTAGCGCCGACGTCGTCATCAACGGGGTGGTGGGTTTCGCAGGCCTCGCGGTGACGCTGTCGGCGCTCGAACATGGCAAGCGCCTTGGCCTGGCCAACAAAGAGTCGCTCATCGCCGGCGGCCCGATTGTCCAGAAAGCTCGCCAGACTCCGGGCGCCGAATTGTTGCCGGTCGATTCCGAACACTGCGCGCTGCATCAATGCCTGCGAGCTACTGACGACGGCCAGGGCGTCGACCGTCTTGTGCTTACCGCATCGGGCGGCCCATTCCGTGGTCGCACCAAAGCAGACCTGGCGGACGTCACGATCGAGAATGCATTGGCCCACCCCACTTGGTCGATGGGCCCGAAGGTCACCATCGACTCGTCCACCTTGATGAACAAGGGCCTCGAAGTCATCGAAGCTCACGAGCTGTACGGCACGGACTACGACGACATCGAAGTGGTTGTGCACCCGCAGTCGATCGTCCATTCGATGGTGGCTTACACCGACGGGTCGACAATCGCCCAGCTGTCACACCCGGACATGCGCCTGTGCATGGCCTATGCCCTGACCTACCCCGACCGTTTCGACGTTCCTTACGGCGACATCGACTGGGCCGAAGCAATGACGCTCGAGTTCGAACCGCCAGACCGTGAAGCCTTCCCATGCCTCGACCTGGCGTACGAGGCCGGCCGCCGTGGCGGTACTGCGCCGGCATGGCTCAGCGCAGCAAATGAGGTCGCCGTTGAAGCATTTCTTGATGGGCTTATCCCGTGGAGTGGAATAGCCGATGTAAACAACACGTTGCTCCTACAGCACGATGGTGCACCCGCCGACAGCCTCGAGGCCGTTCTCGATGCTGACCGGCGGGCGCGCGAAGCCACATGGACACACATTCGTGGGAGCCTGTAACCAATGACCGACCTAGCTGATCGCCCCGTCTCCACGCCGCAAGACGCTCGCGTCGATGTCGACGAAGAGCTCGGCTTTATCCCGTCTCGAATGTTTGGTCTGTTTGGCTTCCTCGCTTTCTTGGCGTTTATTGGCGGCTGGCAGCTGCTGGTCATTGTTGGTGCTTTCGTCATCTTCCTGATGATCCACGAGCTTGGCCACTACGCCTTTGCAAAATGGTCGGGCATGAAGGTCACCGAGTACTTCGTTGGCTTTGGCCCTCGGGTGTTCGCGTTCAAGCGAGGCGAAGTGACCTACGGGTTGAAGGCCATCCCCGCTGGCGCATACGTTCGCATCGTCGGGATGAACAACCTCGAAGAGGTCGATCCAATCGACGAACCTCGCACGTATCGCCAGGCGTCATGGCACAAACGCATGCTTACGATCGCTGCCGGACCACTGTCACACTTCGCGATCGCTCTGGTGCTCGGCTTCGGTCTGCTGATGACCCTCGGCCAGGCTTCAGAGACCGAATGGGAAGTCGGCCAAGTCGTGCCCTTTGGTGCTGCCGAGTCCATCGGGGTTGAAGAGGGCGACCGAATCGTCTCTATCGGCGACGATCTCACCAGCGACTTCGACGACCTAGCCGCGGTAGTTACCCGCAACCGGGGACAAGAAGTCGATGTAGTTATCGCCAGCCCAACCGAATCCGGGAACGGCAACTCGGTCTTCGGTTCGGACTACAACGACGAAACCGTCACGACCGTCATTGGCGAGGTGCTCACCGACTTCGGCGCAGGTTTCGTTCGTTCGGCCACCGAGCCCGGCGAACTTGCTGTCGATGCCAACGGCCAGCCCATCGACCGGATCTCGGGTTTGTACGACGGCGACATGGTGCTGGCAGTCGATGGCACCCCGGTGCGCACGTACGAAGAGTTCTTCGCAGCCGCTGAACCGTTCACCGGCCAGCAGGTCGAGGTCGAAGTCGTGTACGGCCGTGAAGTACACACCGAGCTCATCACGATCAACCAGCTCGAGCCAGATCCAGCGGTCGCTGCCCGAGGCTTCCTTGGCGTCGGCCGACGCGACTTCCGTGAGTCCCGCCCAGTGCTCGATTCGGCCAAGGGCAGCGCCGAGATCGTGTGGGACACCACCTCGCTCATCGTCGTCGAGATGCCAAAGCGAATGGCTACCCGGGCAGGTGTGCTTGGCCTCTTCGGGTTCTCTTCAGAGACCGAGGTCGCCCCCCAGCTCGCTCCTGACACGACCCTCACCGAGATCCGCCCGGTGTTGGTCGACGAGAACCGTCTGGTGTCGATCATCGGTGCGGTTCGGATCGCCCGAGAACTCGCTGACACCGGATGGGCAGAAGTCGTTGGCTTCCTGTTGCTCATCAACTTGTCGTTCGGCATTTTGAACGCCCTTCCGATGCTTCCCCTCGACGGCGGCCACATGGTCATTGCCACCTACGAACGGCTTCGCTCATTCGGCGGCGAGAAGTACCACGCCGACGCGGCCAAGCTGCTACCCATCACCTACGCGGTGATCGTGCTGTTCATGCTCATCGGCGGCATCGCTATGGTCCGCGACGTCATCGACCCCATCGTCATTCCGCAGTAACTCCCGGAGCTTCGCTCCTCCAGCGGTCGGCTCGTCGCTTCGCTTTGGAGCCTCGGCTGCTGCGCCGGAGGCGGTGCCTGGTCGCTCCTCCGTCGCTCCCGCACGCGGCAAGCAGTCCTCAATGCGTATACATGCTCCCGCGTTGACTGGAATCTGCCCCGCTGTCGCTGTTTTGGCGAATTTTGATCTGTGGTGGGCGCTCAGAGCCCAGAATCGATCACAGATCGCCGATCGCTCCCGGGGGTAGAGTTGCCTTATGCAGTTTGACGGTGTGTTTCCGCGCAAAGAGACCAAGCAGATCATGGTTGGCGACGTGCCGGTTGGTGGTGGAGCACCCATTTCGGTGCAGTCGATGACCATCACCAAGACCGCCGATCACGAAGCCACGCTGCAGCAGATCTACGCCCTGGCCGGTGCGGGTGCCGACATTGTTCGCTGCACGTGCAACAAGCCCGAGGCAGCTGAAGGGCTTGCCCGCATCGTTCCGCGCTCGCCGGTGCCGATCGTCGCGGACATCCACAACAACCATCGGATGGCGCTCGCAGCACTCGACGCCGGTGTGCACTGTCTACGGCTCAACCCGGGCAACATCACCGACCCGACCAAGATCAAGACCATCGCTAAAGAGGCCAAAGATCGCAACGTTCCGATTCGTATCGGCGTCAACGGCGGCTCGCTCGACTCGTCGCTGTACGACGAAGAGAAGGGCGTGACTCCTGAGGCCATGGTCGAGTCGGCCATGCGCGAGATCAGCTACTTCGACGAGGTCGGCTTCGACTTGGTGAAGATCTCGGTCAAGGCATCGAGCGTGCCGCTGATGATCGAGGCGTACCGTCAGCTGTCCGAGGTCACCGACTATCCGCTGCACTTGGGCGTTACCGAAGCTGGCCCTCCGCCGGCCGGCACCATCAAGGCCACTGCAGGCATGGGCGCCTTGCTCGCCGAAGGCATCGGCGACACCATCCGCTACTCGCTGACCGCCGACCCCGTGCTCGAGGCAAAGGCCGGCCGCACGCTGCTCGAGGCCTTGGGGCTTCGCGAACGCAAGAACGTCGACCTCATTGCCTGCCCAAGTTGTGGCCGCGCCGAGATCGACGTCTACAAGGTCGCCGAAGACGCGGTCGCAGCGTTCGAAGACAAAGAGATTCCGCTTCAGGTGGCCGTTATGGGCTGCGTAGTGAACGGTCCCGGCGAAGCTCGTGACGCCGACCTCGGCATCGCGGCAGGCAACAAGCGTGGCCACCTGTTTGTCAAGGGCGTCAATGTAGCTGTGGTGCCCGAGGACGAAATGGTCGACACCTTGGTCGAGTGGGCCATGTACCTGCATGAAGAGGGCGAAGAGGCAACGATGGTCCGTGCCGAGTCCACCCGAGGTGAAGCTCGCAAGGCCGCCGAAGAAGATCGAGCTCGCAACCTCGACGAGCGCGGCGAAGACGCAAACGCGTCCGAAACCGCCATCGACCTCATCCGCAAGCGCTAGTCGTGAGTTCCACGGACAGCAGTGGGGGAGCGGACGCCGGTGAGGTCACGGTCCCGCTGGCGACAGCCCTCGATGGGTTACCCTCCATCTGC
>CALHTB010000017.1 GCA_938038785.1 uncultured Acidimicrobiales bacterium | reverse complement strand
TCACCCGTTCGCCACTCCCTCATGTGACCCGAAGGTCGAGGGCGTTCGACTTGCATGTGTTAAGCGTGCCGCCAGCGTTCGTCCTGAGCCAGGATCAAACTCTCCGTCAAAATCACGAAACGTCACCACCCCAGCCGGGGTATCGGTGACGAAACTGAAATCATGGGTCTCCACAGAGCAAGCTCTGCAGAGTCGAGTGTGTCCCTAGCCGAAACCGGTGTTAGCCGGCTTCTAGTTAGGTTGTCCCCGATTCCTCACAACGTTGAGTAATGAGTTCACAGGAACGGAATTGTGTTCAAGTGCACCGAAGTGCTCTCGAACGGTTGCTTCGTATGAATTACGTGCCGATCGACTCGAATCGATCATTGGCACGAATCCGCACTGGCTTTTTCGTCCTCTTCTCCGTTTTCAAGAAGCGCATGACACTCGGAGGGGAATCGAAACTCCGGCCCCGGTGGTGCCCTCTCGCCCGTTGCTCTTGCGAGCGGGGCGACTCACTAAGCTACAGCCAACCAGGGTAAGAGCAACCCAAAATCCAAAGAAATCGGCGATATTTCCTTGACAAGTGGCGAATTTGTTGAGAATAGGGGCCTCGCGTTCGGCAGAAGCGCCAACTATGTGAGGACAACGAGGTGAGTATTGCTGACAGCGCTTGCCGAGACGCATGTGCCCAGCGCTAGCTATTCAGGCCCGAGACCCTCTTCATTACGTTGAATCTCGGGTTCAGCAACGGGCTGAACCCGATCGCTCAAAGGACAGGACTTCAATGACGTCTCCCCGCAAATCGCCCACCGCAGTGGTTCTCGTTGTGGCCTTCATGTTGGCAGCGTTGCTTTCACCAAGTGCCGCCGGCGCTCAGGACCACAGCTGTTCGGGCTGGAGCTCAGGCGGCCAAGACATCGGTGACTTCCACGGCACGGTGTGGAGAAACACTGACGCCCGGAAGGGCCCGTCCACCCACTCGTCGTGCGATCGTGGTTGGGACTACAGCAAGGGCACACGGGTCAAAGTCACCGCACAGTCGGGCGGCTTCTATTGGGCGACCAATACTGCGACTGGCGACTGGGCCTGGTTGGCCAAGGACTCGGTAGACCCTGACGGACAGGTCACACTTACGGCGTCGTCTTCATCGTCGTCTTCGCCCTCTTCGCCGTCAGCACCCGCCGCGAGTACGTCCTCGAGTGGCGACTGTTCGAACGGTTGGATCACTGATCGCACGCCGGTGACCCACCGGACCGTGACATTGACGCAATCGACCGACGCCAGAAAGGGGCCGTCCTCGCACGCAACATGTGATCGCGGCTTCGACTACGGCCGGGGCAACCGAGTTGAGATCCACGCACAATCTGGAAACTTCTACTGGGTGAAGAGACTTAGTGATGGCGATGTGGGCTGGATTGCAAAGAACTCCGTTGGGAATACGGTGCCAGCAAGTTCTCCCGCCGCAAGCACCCGCGAGACTGCACCCACCAATGCCGACACCGAAGTCGCTGACTACAAGGCCTGGGTCACCAACGCTCCAAGCGGACTCAACGTCAGAAAGACACCATCAAGCTCGGGAAGCAAGGTCACGAAGATCAGCAACGGAAAGCAAGTCACCGTGATCAAGCACAACGGCAACTGGCGACTCGTCTACTTCGACGGAAGGGTCCAAGGCTACGTATCGGGCAGCTACCTCACTCGAAACCAACCTGGCAGGGGCGACGTGATCACGCTTCCTCAAGCCCCACAGCCGAACACCAACATCACCAACCCCTTCGAGGGGAACCGTGTCACGCGTCCTCAAGCCCCACAGCCGAACACCAACATCACCAACCCGTTCGAAGGGAACCGTACCCGTCCAAACCTCGGGAACAAGGCGTGGGGATACTGCGAGAGCGCAAAGGTTGGGATTGCCGTCTTTGGCGGGGAGAAAGGCGTGTGCTGGTTCGCAAACAACAGCGGCGATGTCGTGTGGTTTGAAACAACGGCGGCTATTTACGGGTGGGGACTTCCGGTCGGTGTCGCTCTCGCTGTTGGGACGGCAAACGATGGTGATCTGTCAAAGCTCGAGGGCTTTAGTAATTGCGACTCCGTTGGCGTTGGACCGGCAGGGACGACGCGCTGCATCGGTCGCGACGGCGGATCAGATGTGAGCATGCGCACGGTGACAATCGGTGTAGGACCACCGGCTGAACTCAGTGGCGGCCTCTCTAGGGCGATCAAGGTACATAGGGAGACCGATCCGCGCCACAAGGAATCGACTCGAGCGAATATCTGCTTCGCACACGCCGGGCTTGGTGACAGTCAACCACCGTTCTGCACGCCGGACGTGGCCTAAGGGAGCATCGCGAGGCGCAGGCTTCACGTTGTCTACGCAACGACGATGAGGTGCTTGTTGCGCTTGCCCCGTTGCAACATGCCGACGGTGCCGGCGGTAAGCATTGACGAATCGGTGCCGTCGATCTTGTCGCCGTTCCATCGAACTGCACCGTCCTCGACTGCTTGACGCGCCTCTCGACGAGACTTCACTAAACCGGATTCAACCAACAGGTCGACGAACGGTTCGGTCTCGTGCAGGTCAGATGCGACCGCCTCGTATTCGGGTACTACCCCGCGCAACGCCATGAGGTCGTCAGCTGTCGGCACCGCACCGCCGAACAGCACTGCGGCCGCGCGGGTTGCAGCATGGACTGCATCCGCCCCGTGGACGAGCTCAGTTACCGCATCGGCCAGCGCCTGTTGGGCCTTCCGTTCATGGGGCGCCTCGACATGGGTCGCCATGATCGCAGTGATCTCGTCGACTGGCAGCAGTGTCAGCTGCAGCAGGAACCGTTCGACGTCGCGGTCGTCGGTGTTCTTCCAATACTGATGGAACTCGTACGGGCTTGTGCGTTCGGGGTCGAGCCACACGGCGCCAGACACGCTCTTGCCGAACTTCTGGCCATCAGCGCGGGTAATCAATGGCCAGGTAAGGGCGTGCACGTGCTTTGCTTCGCGGCGGCGGATGAGGTCAACACCCTGGGCGATGTTGCCCCATTGGTCGCTACCGCCGAGCTGCAGCTCGCAATCCATGTTCGTGGCCAACCACCAGTAGTCGAAGGCCTGCAGAAGCATGTAGGAGAACTCGGTGTAGCTGATGCCGTGCTCGCTCTCCATGCGGCTCTTTACCGAGTCCTTGGCCACCATCTGATTCACGGTCACGTGTTTTCCGACATCGCGAAGGAAGTCGAGTACGCCGACGTCCTTGGTCCAGTCGTAGTTCGACACCATGTGGGTCGCAGCGGTGGGATGGTCGAAGTTGACCAGCTTCTCGAGCTGGCCCCGGATGCCCGCAATATTGTGCGCCAACGCATCCTCGTCGAGCAGGTTGCGTTCCTCGGAGCGCCCGCCGGGGTCGCCCACCATTCCCGTCGAGCCGCCGACGAGCACGATGACGTTGTGCCCGTGGTCTTGAAAGCGACGCATCGCCAGCACACCGACGTAGTTGCCGATGTGCAAGCTGTCAGCGCTTGGGTCGATGCCGTGATACAGGGTGATCGGCCCCGCATCGAGACGCTCGCGAAGCGCATCGATATCGGTGGTGTCGTGGATAAGCCCACGAGCGGCAAGGTCATCGAGAATGGAAGCACCAGACATGCCAAGAAACCTAGCGTCCAAACCCGATCAGCCCATGACAACGCTTTTCACTCTCGGTGGGCCAAAATGGAGCTGTGTCGTCTTTCGGGTCCTGTGCCGGGCCAACCTCGAGCCGTCGTCTCCGCGCGTGCATCGCTCTGCTTGCGTTGACGCTGTTGGCGACCGCCTGCTCGTACGAAACACAGAACTTGGTGCCACCGGTTCCCGAGACGGCGCAGACCTCTCAGATCTTGGCTCGCAACGGCACGCTCATCGTCGAGCCACCATCGGATGAGAACCGCACGAGTGTGGCTATTGGCGAGATCCCCGACGTCGTCCGAAATGCGGTCGTCGCTATTGAGGACGAGCGCTACTACCTCCACGACGGCGTCGACCTCAAGGGCTTGTTCCGATCGGCATCCCGAGGCGTTACCACCGGCGGCATCTCTGGCGGTGGTTCGACCATCACGATGCAGTACGTCGGCAACGTGTTCCTCGACCGGTCACAGCAAACGGCTAGCCGCAAACTCGAAGAGATCGTGCTCGCCCGCCAGTTCGAGCGTCAATACTCGAAGGACTTCATCCTCGCCGAGTACCTCAACTGGATCTACTTCGGAGCTCGCGCCTACGGCATCGAATCGGCCGCCCAGCAGTACTTCGGCACGTCGGTCAGCAACCTCACACTCCCCCAGGCTGCGTTGCTCGCCGGGCTCATCCAGCAACCGAGCCGCCTGAACCCATACAACAACCGTGACGGTGCCCTCGAACGTCGCGAGACCGTGCTCAACGCGATGCTCCGCAACGACTACATCACCCAAGACGAATACCTCGAAGCCCTCGACGACCGGATGGACCTTTCCCCCGAGTTCGACGAAGACGAAGACCAATACCCCGCCGGCCACTTCGTCGAGGAGGTCAAGGCCTGGATCCTGAACGGCCAGTTCATGACCGAGGAGTGGATGGCCGACAACCCGATCAGGGCAGCCGAGCTCAGCACGTACCAGGCCCGTGAAGATCTGTTGTTCCGTGGCGGCATCCGCGTGCGCACCACGATCGACCTCGACCTGCAGCGAAAGGCCGAGAACGCGGTCAACGCCATCCTCCCTGCCGGCAATGGCATCCCTGACGCGTCGGCGGTCATCATCGACCCGCCCACCGGCGAGGTGCTGTCGATGGTCGGCGGTCGAGACTTCTTCGGCGAAAGCACGTTCGCCAACGTAAACCTGTCGATGGGAACCGGGCGTCAAGCTGGTTCGTCGATGAAGCCAATTCTGCTCGCAGCAGCCCTCGAAAAGGGTGTGTCGCTCACGCAACGCTTCGACTCCCCGCCGGTCAAGGAGTTCATCCTCCCCGACTCGACCACTCCATGGAAAGTGCGTGGCGGATCACGAACAGGCATCAGTGATCTCGTCGACGGTACCGTTTGGTCTCGCAACACGGTGTATGCCCAGCTGGCCCTTGACCTCGGCCCACAGGCGGTGGGAGACATGGCTGGTCAGCTCGGCATGCAATCGGACATCTCCCCCGTGTACGCATCGGTGTTGGGAACCGAGAACGTCACGACGCTCGACCTCGCTGCCGCGTACGCCACGTTCGCCAACCGCGGCGTCCAGCACGACCCCGTGTTCGTAACCGAGATCATCAACCCTGACGGCACAACCCTGTGGCGCCACGAGCCGCTTGGCGAAAGGGTCATCTCGACCACCACCGCCGACCAGCTCAGCTTCGTGCTCGGCGAGGTCATCGAACGGGGCACAGGCCGTGACGCCGACTTCGGGCGACCGGCCGCTGGCAAGACCGGCACTGCTCAGAATTACGCTGATGCCACCTTTGCGGGCTACACCCCCGACCTTGCAGCAGCGGTGTGGGTGGGCTTCCCCCAGGGTCAGATTTCGATGGTGCCGTGCAATCGAAAGCAGTGCACCGACGACGACCCCGGCACTGATATCCAGGTGGCAGGCGGCACCTATCCTGCGAGAATCTGGCGTGAGATCATGGCGTCGGCCCACGAGACGATCCCTCCCGCCGAGTTCCCCACACCGCCAGCGAGTGCACCTCCGACGACAGTTGTGGTGCTGCCCGATTCGGTTGACGTACCCGAGCTCTTCGGTCAAACGGTGGCCGATGCTCGAACGGCCCTCGACGGAACATCGCTTGTGCTGTCCCCCGTCGAGATCGAAGACGAGACCTTCGCTCCGGGGACGATCATCAATCAGGCGCCACCGCCTCTGACGGCAGTGCCCGGCGGTACCACGGTGATTGTGGAGGTCGCCATTAGCCAGCGACCGCCAACCGTTCCCAATGTCATAGGTGAGTCGCTGAGCGGTGCCCGCCAAAAGATTCGGCGAGAAGGGTTCACCAGCGAGCGCATTTTCGTCGACGCGAACGACGAGTTCACCCGAGCGACCGACAACGCCGACGCCGTCGTCGTTCGCCAGAACCCACAGCCAGGAACGGTCGGCGATGCTGGCACGAAGGTCACGATCGTCCTGCGAGTACGCTGACTTCGTGAGCAGCCAACAGCACACCACCAGGCCCGACCATCAAGATGGGGGTCCAGACCCGATCAACCCCGACCCAGGTCGCACCGAGCACATGGGCGAGGGCATGAGCACGTTCACGCGCATCGCTGCGGTCGTGTTCATTCTCGGCGCTATTGCGTTCTGGGCGTTCGCGTTCAGCCCCCAAGCCCGCGAACGTTTTCAAGCGCCAGACAAGATCGAAGACCCGGCGTACGCGGCGTCGATCTTGGCCCGGTGTGATGTTGCCGTTGCCGAGATGGACCTACTCCCGTCGAGCATTTCGGTCGGTACGCCCCAAGAGCGCGGTCTCATCGTCGAGCAAGCTAACGCCACGTTGCAAGCTATGCGCGACGACCTCGCTGCGCTGCCCGGTGGTAACGCCACCGATCGTGAGCTCATCGGCAAGTGGCTGAACGATTGGGACTTCTACATCGCAGACCGAGTTGCCCACGCCGAGAAGCTGGCAAGCGGCGACACGGGCCGGTTCCTCAACACCGAACGCGATGGCATCTTCATCGCCGAACGAATGAGCGGCTTCGCTCGCCGCAACTTCAGCCGAACTCCCGACCCAGCCGGGTGCTTGCCGCCGGGCGACTTGTAGCTAGGTAGCGCCTAGGCGTTCTCGCTGAGAAGAAGATCGGCGACGGCCTGTCCAGCCTGTACGAGGCGAAGGTGGCCGTCGTCGAGCCCGTAGGGGTTCTCGCCGTGCCCGTCGAGCTCGTCAACTGCAACCCACTTGATCTCCTGGCTCTCGTGGTTGCCCACCGGGGCTGCGCCCGCTGGGGCGAACACGAGGAATCGCACGTCGTAGTGCCAGATCGGGTCTTCCCCCTCTGGGGCGACGTTGTGGATGTCGAGGTCGATTGCCGGGTCGACAATTTCGAGGCCTTCGATGCCGGTCTCCTCGGTCGCCTCCTTGAGTGCCACCCGGGCGAGGTTGGCTTCACCGTCGGCATGTCCGCCCGGCTGCAGCCAGCGTTGCAGTTTGGTGTGGAACATGAGCAGCGTTTCGCTGGCGTCGTGGTTCATGACCAGCGCCGACCCGGTGAGATGACCGGGGGTGGTTGCCCGGTCGAGTGCGCCGGGTTCGAGCGCGGTGAGTTCGAAGAACTTTCGCTTCACTTCCTCAAGCTCATCAACATGGATAGGTGCCACATGGTGCCATGCAGCCCGAGGTTCTGAACTCCCCACCAACGCGGGGTCACCGACAGCAAACCGTTTGTATTCACGCATGACGTTGTGTCCTTACTTCACGAGACTTCACCAGCGTGCGCCCACGCTCTGGGCCACCACGCCCACGCACTGTCACGAAGGTACCAGTCACACCGACCTCGCCGCGCCACTGGCCCCATTATGTGCCCAACCTGGCCCGATGAGATGGTCTGGTCGGGTGCCGGCAAGTGGTATGGGCGTGATCCCCGCAGCCCGCCTACCGTCTAGACCAGTGAGAGAGTTCCTCCTCGACCTCGATGAACGTGACGGCCGCCGTGCCGGGCTTGAGCGCGCGTTGCGAGCAGCGATCCGTGATGGCCAGTTGCCCGCCGACACGTTGCTGCCATCAACACGCACCATCGCCGCCGACTACTCGATGGCCCGAGCCACCGTCGTAGCCGCATACGAGCAACTCGTCATCGAGGGGTACCTGATTGCCGAACAAGGCGTCGGCACCAGAGTGGCCAATGTCCAACCGTCTAAGCCCGTGTCACCCGACAAGGGGAACCCTTGGCATTTCAACCCCACAGCCGACTTTCGGCCGGGCGAACCCGACGGAGGCCAGTTCCCCCGATCAGCCTGGAGCAACGCGGTGCGCCGGGTGCTGTCAGACACTAACGACGGCGGCTTCGGCTACGCCGACCCTCGGGGCCTCGCTCCGCTGCGGTCGACCCTCGCCGAGTACCTCGGGAGGTCGAGAGCCGTCGTCGCAAGTGCCGAGAGCGTCAGCGTGTTCGGTGGAGCAAACTCCGCCTTTGGCTTCCTCGCTCAAACCTTCCATAAGGCGGGGATTACACACATCGCTGTCGAAGACCCCAGCCTCTTCTTTCTACGAGACGTGTTCACGCTGTACGACCTCACACTGGTGCCGGTGCCAGTCGATGACGAGGGCATCAGCGTCGACTACCTCGACTCGCTCGATGTGGGGGCGGCCCTGGTCACCCCGGCGCACCAGTTCCCTCTCGGCGTCACCATGTCGGCAGAACGACGTTCAGCCCTGTTGACCTGGGCGAGGGCCAACAAGGCGTGGATCATCGAAGATGACTACGACGGCGAGTTTCGCTACGACCGACGCCCAATCGGCTCACTCCAGGGCCTCGACCCCGAGCGGGTCATCTACGCCGGTACCGCCAGCAAAATGCTCAGCCCAGCGCTGCGTCTTTCGTGGCTCGTCGTCCCCGAAGAGCTCGCCGGACCTCTTGCCCAGGTCAAACAGCTCCGCGGCGGAGTCTCCACGATCGAACAACTCGCGTTGGCGGACTTCATTGACCGCGGCGACCTGGATCGCCACCTTCGATCATCTCGGTCGATCTACCAGCAACGACGGGAACGCCTGAGCGCAACGCTGACCGAGGTCGCCCCATGGCTGCACGTCTCCCCTGCACACGCCGGGCTACACCTCGCAGCCGTCATCGCAGGTCCACAAAACGAAGCCGACGTCATCTCTGCGGCCACCGCTGCAGATGTGGGGTTGGTGGGCTTCGGCCCGATGTGGCTCGGATCGCCGACGAGCGAGGGGCTCATCATTGGCTACAGCCGCCCCGCCGAGCACCAGTTCGCTTCAGCCCTCGACCGCTTAACCGACGTCTTGCAATCGTTGGCCTGAGGCCACGGATTGGTCGTCATCGATTCCTCGTGACCACCACAAGATGGCAACCGGCAGCGCGGCGAAGAACCCAAGCCCACCGAGCGACGCAAGGATGTCCGCGCTCTCGAGGCCTTCGGTATTGAACACGTGATAGAGCACGTGCGGCACTCCCCAGACGAGGGCGGCGATACACGCGCTCCGGATGACGGTGCCGTTGAGCGTCACTGCGGCGATCACAAACACCGCGGCCAGCGAGAGGTTGAGCGCACCAAAGTCGCGGATGAGGTGTTCGTTGTATGGGCCGTCCACCGAAATCCAGCCACGACCAAGGCCCGGGAACCCGTCATAGAACGACCGGGGAGCCACAAGCGCCCACAGGCCGATCTGCAGGTTCGAGAGCGTGAGGTAGCCGAGTGCAATTCTGATCCAACGACGAATGTTCATGACCAAATCGTACGGATGACGCGGTCTTGGCTACTGGTCCACTTTGGCCGAACTTTCCAGACCACCGCCCCGGAGGGCTAACGCTTCGACACCCAGGCGCTGTCCTGCAGGTACCAGCGCCATGGCGTGTCCTGCGCAACCGACAAACCAATGCGAGTTGCTTGCACGATGGCGTTCTTTGGTGGTGGTTTTGCAAGCTCAAGACGCACTCGGGATCTGGGCTTAGCAAGGTCGAGGCCGTCATGGGTTCGATCGATACCAAGTGCCTGGCAAAGCTTGCCTGGGCCGTTGGCAATGTCGACATCCCGTCGAGCCTTTGGGCGAGCTGCTCGCATAGATTCGGTGATTTTGACTGGCTCGATCGCCCGAATCAGGACCGCTTGTCCATCGCCCTCAGGGCCGGTGACGACGTTGGCGCAGTGGTACATGCCGTAGATCAGGTAGACGTAGAGAATTCCCGCCGGGCCAAACATCGGCTCGGTGCGCGGCGTCAGCCCGCGTGCTGCGTGGCTCGCTGGGTCTTCGGCACCGCCATACGCCTCGGTCTCGACGACGCGGCCCGAACCATTGGGGCCATGCAGAATTGAACCCAATAGGGCCCGAGCAACAACAGTGCTGTGCTGGCCGAGATCGATCACAACCCCATCATGACGCAGCACGGGCCCGCAGCCTGTGCCGAGATAGCGTGCGGCGAGCTACCTGCCGATGACGGCTTCGAGGTCGATGACGTCGACGTCGTAGGCCTGTTCGATCACAATGCGCTCGGCGCGCTCATTCCAACCGGTGGTCGGGGTGAATTCCTCGACGATCCATGTGGTGGTGGTTTCCATTGTGTACGTACCGCTGTCGGGCTGCACAAAATAGGTGTGGCTGCAATCGGCCACCGATGCGGGAGCCCACTTTCCAAACGACGTGCAGAGGAACCGCTCGCCCGGCTCGTTGCTGTCAGGAGTGATCTCGACGTTCTCCAACCGTGCTCGCACGGCGGCGCTTACCCCACCGGCCGTTGCATAGACCGCTGCAATGTTGGTCCGAGATTCGCTATAGATCCACGTCTCGACACCGGTGATTTGTGCGTCGGCGGGGCTGAACTCAAGCTCGATTGCATACGCGTCGAGCACATCGTTGTCGAGAGACTGAAGCAGTTGGGTCTCGGTGGTGCCGCCCAGCTCCCAACCGTTGACGGTCCACAATGCGATGTCATCGTCCGCAACGACTCCACCGTCGAAACAGACCCGCCAGTAGGTTGTGCCGACCTTGAGGTCGGGGGCCGCTGTATCGGCGACGAAGTTGGTCGGGTGGCCGGAGTAGTCCTCAGCGAAGTAACAGGCATAGACCGGGCCGTTGTTGCTGTGCCGTATCGGGTTACCTGCGCCTGCTCGTGCAATTGTGATCTCCGACGTCGAGCTTGCGGTCGCTTCGGCCGAATGACCGTTCGTATTAACCGTTACCTCAATGGTCTCTGTTGTTTCTTCGGTCTCGACCGGGGCGTCTTCGGTCTGAGCTCCAGCCGGAACGGCAGTTGCCACAAACGCCAAAAGTGCTGTGATCGCAACAGACAGTCGCACAAAACGCATAGATCCCGAACCACCGCTCCACAAGCTCACAAAACGCAGTTTGCCACAAATATCTCAGCACGCAAAGTGAAAATCGGGTGCGTTGAGGCGACTACTCAGCGTGCAACGCTGACCGGAATCTCTCGAGCTGCGCCACAACTGCTTCGGGGCTGCCGCCGCCGTGCGTGGTGCGCCGGGTCACCGAAACTCCAGGTTCGAGGATTGCCGCCGCCTCGGTGCCGAGACGTTCATCGGCTGCCACGAGGTCGACAAGCGAACCCTTGCCCTCGAGCGCATTGCGAACGTGCTCGCCCACCACGGCGTGGGCATCGCGGAAGGCCATACCGTTCGCCACCAGATATTCGGCCAGGTCAGTCGCTGCGGCGTACGGCGAGTTGGCCTGTTCGGCCATTGCCTCGGTGTTGAACGTGGTGGTCGACACCATGCCATCGAGCGCCAGCAGCGTGAGGCGAATCGTGTCGACCGCGTCGAACAACGGCTCTTTGTCTTCCTGCATGTCCTTGTTGTACGTGAGCGGCAAGCCTTTCACGCTGGCGAGGAAGCCGGTGAGGTTGCCGATGAGTCGGCCACCCTTCCCACGTGCCAGCTCGGCGATATCTGGGTTCTTCTTCTGCGGCATCATCGACGAACCGGTGCTGAACGCATCGTCGAGGGTGATGAACCCAAACTCGGTGCTCGCCCACAAGATCATCTCTTCGCCAATCCGGCTGAGGTGTACACCGATCATCGTGAGGGCATAAAGCGTGTCGGCAACGAAGTCACGGTCAGCAACAGCATCAAGGCTGTTCTCGAACAAGCCCGCCATACCGAGCTCGCGTTGTGAAACCGACGGATCGAGCGGCAGCGACGACCCTGCGAGCGCGCCAGCACCAAGCACAGACACATCGGTGCGCCGCCGGGCGTCGGCCAGGCGATCGATGTCGCGATTGAGCATCCAGCCATGGGCGAGCAGATGATGCGCCAGCGACACGGGCTGGGCCTGCTGGAGATGGGTGTAGCCAGGCAAGTACGCGTCGCCCGCTGCTTCAGCTTGGGCGAGAAGGGTGGCCTGGAAGCGGCGCACAAGATCGTGGATCTCATCGATTGCCTGCAGCGTCCACAGGCGAACGTCGGTCGCAACCTGGTCGTTTCGACTACGGCCGGTGTGCATCTTCGCACCAGCAGGTTCAAGCTCGGTGACGCGGCGCTCTACAGCGGTGTGAATGTCCTCATCGCTCGCGGCCCAGGCCATCTCGCCAATAGCGATTTCAGTTTCCACCTGGTCGAGGGCAACCAAAATGCCGTCGCGTTCGCCTTCGGTAAGCAGACCAACCGATTCGAGCATGGTGACGTGGGCCCGAGAACCAGCAATATCCTCTCGGAACATTCGCTGATCAAACGGCAAACTGTCGTTCAGCTGCTGGAGAGCCTCAGCCGGTCCCCCAGCAAACCTGCCGTGCCATAACACCTTGGCACTTCCGGCCAAGATCCCCACTTCGCCATCATGGTCGCTACGCGAGCTCCGCTCCCCGCCGTTCGCTTCGCTCACTAACCGAGTTTCTCGCCCCTGGGGGCTCGAAACGTCGCCTTCCGTGACAGCTGGGGTCTGACCCTGGATGTCAGTTTCGTTGTCTGAAGCCATTAGTAGGTGTTTCCGCGCTTGCTGGCGAGCGTGCGCAGGCGAAGGGCGTTCAGCTTGATAAAGCCATCAGCGTCGGCCTGGTTGTACGCGCCGTCGTCCTCTTCGAACGTGGCGATCTTCTCGTCGAACAACGAGTCGTCGCTCTTGCGGCCAACAACGGTGACGTTGCCCTTGTACAGCTTCAGACGCACTTCACCGTTCACAGCGGCTTGGCTGTGATCGATGGTCGTCTGCAGCATCACACGCTCGGGTGCGAACCAGAAACCGTTGTAGATGAGCTTCGCGTAACGCGGCATGAGCTCGTCCTTGAGATGGGCAACTTCACGGTCAAGACAGATCGACTCGATAGCGCGGTGGGCCCGCATCATGATCGTGCCGCCCGGCGTTTCGTACGCGCCGCGGCTCTTCATACCCACGAAGCGGTTCTCAACAATGTCGAGCCGGCCAATGCCGTTCTCTCCACCGATGCGATTGAGCTCGGTGAGCACCCCTGCAGGCGTCATTGGCTTGCCGTCGATGGCAACGATGTCACCACAGTCGTAGGTGAGCTCGATGTAGGTCGGCGAATCAGGAGCTGCCTCGGGCGAAACCGTCCAACGCCACATCTCTTCTGGCGGCTCGGTGTATGGATCCTCGAGCGGGCCGCCCTCGAAGCTGATGTGTAGCAGGTTCGCATCCATTGAGAACGGCGATTCCTTGCCGCGCTTCATCTCGATTGGGATGTCGTGCTCAGCGGCATAGGCCATGAGCGACTCGCGAGATCCAAGGTCCCACTCACGCCAAGGCGCAATGACCTTGATGTCGGGCTTCAGCGCGTAGGCGCCAAGCTCGAACCGTACCTGATCGTTGCCCTTGCCAGTTGCTCCGTGGCTGATGGCATCGGCGTTCTGCTCGACCGCGATCTCGACGAGCCGCTTCGCGATCAGCGGGCGGGCGATCGACGTGCCAAGCAGATACTCGCCTTCATAGATCGTGTTGGCACGAAACATCGGAAAGACGAAGTCGCGGACGAACTCTTCACGCAAATCGTCGATATAGATCTGGTCTTCAGGGACACCCATCTCGATGGCCTTTGCCCGAGCTGGCTCGACCTCTTCGCCCTGGCCAAGATCGGCGGTGAAGGTGACGACCTCAGCTTCGTAGGTCTCCTGAAGCCACTTCAAGATGATCGACGTGTCGAGACCGCCCGAGTAGGCGAGCACGACCTTGTTCACTGATTCTGACATTGCTTGCGACATTGCGTTTTGCTCCTAGATTCCTGCGAGGATGCGGATATGTTCGGCAAGGTCCTTGCCGGTGACGTCTTCGGTTGCGACGATCAGGATCGAGTCGTCTCCGGCAACGGTGCCAAGGACGCCATCGAGACCAGAACGATCGAGAGCCGAGGCTACGACGTGGGCCGAGCCTGGCGGTGTTTTGACGACGACGAGGTTGTGCGAATGGCTGACCTCAGCCACCCAGTCGCTGAGCACCCGTCGAAGATGATCGGGCGGAGCGACTTGCTCGTTGGTGTGCTCGGGCAGGGCGTACACAAGGTCACCGCCGGGAACCCGAACCTTGATCGCACCGATGTCTTCGAGGTCACGAGACACCGTGGCTTGGGTGGCCTCTACCCCATCGGCCTCGAGCAGCTCGACAAGCTGGGTCTGCGACGTGACCGCAACATCAGCCAAAAGCTGCACAATTCGATGCTGACGCGAGGTCTTAGACATGTTTCCCGCTCCTTCGTCGCTCCCGGCAATCGCATCGTCGCTTCGCTTTGGATGCTCTGCGGACTGCCGGAGGCCGCGTACCGCCCTCCGTCCCTCCGGGCTGGCGCGCTGGCGATTCGATCGTGCGTATACAGGCTCCAGCGTTGACAGGCGCGTGAGCCGCTGTCGCTGCTTGTCCAATACTCATGTCGCGTCCCCAAGAGCAAAAGCCAAGTAGCCGCGGGCGGCGTGCATTCTGTTTTCGGCGAGCTTCCAGACTCGGCTGGCGTCGCTGTCGACGACCTCACTGGTCACTTCTTCGCCCCGGTGAGCGGGCAAGCAATGCAAGAACACCGCGTCGCCCGCCGCAGCCATCAGCTCGCCGTTGATCTGATAGTCGGCGAACGCCTTGAGACGGATAGCGGTTTCGGCTTCTTGTCCCATCGAGGTGAACACGTCGCTGTAGACCACATCGCAGCCCTCGACTGCTTCAAAGGGGTCGACCATCGTCTCGACAACCCCGCCGGTCGAACGAAGCAGCGCAAGGTCCTCTTCGCCAAAGCTGTAGTCACTGGGTGAAGCGATCCGGAAGATACCGCCGAGCATGCCAACAGCCAAGCCAAGCGACCGAGTGACGTTGTTGCTGTCGCCGATGTAGGACACGACGCGCCCTTCGACCGAGCCGAACTCTTCGATGATAGTGAGAGCGTCCGCGAGGGCCTGCATGGGGTGGGCCGCGTCGCTAAGCAGGTTCACGATCGGAGTGCGATCAACCGCAGCCATGCGTTCGACTTTGCTGTGCTCGAAAACCCGAGCGCCGATGGCACCGTGGAAGCCGGCGAGCGTGTTGGTGACGTCTTCGACCGACTCACGAGTGTCGAGCCCGATCTCGTCTGCCTGGATATACACCGGAAGGCCCCCGAGCTGGAACACGGCCATTTCCATCGAGTTGCGTGTGCGCAAGCTGGGCTTCTCGAAGACCAGGGCCATGCCTTGCCCCTTGAGCACCTGGGGCGGCGAATCGGCCTGCGCCAATGCCAGAACGTGTTGCAACTCGTCGACGGTTAGGTCGTTGATTTCGAGCAGGTGCCTCATGCTTGGGCACCCTTCAGTGCGGCGTCGATTTTGCGGACGGCTTCTTCGATTTCACCAGAGCTCACCGTGATGGGTGGGGCGAACCGAATCGCAGTCTTCGTCACCCCGTTCACCAGCACCCCGTGCTCGGCGCACGCAGCTGCCACTTCACCGCCGGTACGGCCGCGAAGCCCGTCGTCGTTCAGTTCGGCCGCCAGCAGCAGACCCATGCCACGTACCGAGTCGACGCCATCGAGGGCCTGCAATGCTGCCGACAGCTCGGCCCCACGTTCGGCGGCGACGTTTGGAGCGTCCATCTGCTCCATGACCGCCAGCGTCGCCCGTGCGGCTGCTGCAGCGAGCGGTTGGCCTGCGAAGGTCGAACCATGGTCGCCCGGCTTCAAGCACTCTGATACTTCGCGCTTGGCCCACACAGCGCCGATGGGCATGCCATTACCCAAGCCCTTCGCCATCGTGACGATGTCGGGCATGATCCCTTGATGCTGGAACCCGAACCAGGCTCCGGTGCGGCCAATACCCGTTTGGATCTCGTCGAGGATGAGCAGCAGACCGCGGTCGTCACAGAGGGCACGAAGGTCTGTGAGGTAGGTGGCATCGATGGGGTTCACGCCCCCTTCACCTTGGATCGGCTCCACCAGGATTGCCCCAACCGTAGGGTCGAGCGCAGCCTCCATTGCTTCGACGTCGTTATATGCGGCGTGGCGGAAGCCTTCGGGCAGCGGCTGGAACGTCTCGTGCTTTTCGGGCTGCCCTGTTGCGTGGAGTGTGGCGAGCGTACGGCCATGAAAGGACCGCAACGCCGACAACACGACATGGCGCCCACGGCCGTTGTACTTACGGGCAATCTTGATCGCAGCCTCGTTGGCTTCAGCCCCAGAATTCTGAAACAAAACCTGGCCGAGTTGGCTTCGCGGCGGCTGCGGGATTCCTGCAACAACTGCGGTGGCGTCGGCTGCCGGTCCGACCTCGGCGGAGCCGAGCAATGAGGAGGGGTAGGTCTGCAGCAAACGATCAAGGGTGATCGCGACCTCTGGGCCGGGCAGGGTGTTGTACAGGTTGGACACGTGCGTAAGCGTCTGGGCCTGTTCGGCGATGGCCTCGGCTACGACCGGGTGGCTGTGGCCAAGGCTGGTCACCGCAAGGCCGCACAAGAAGTCGAGGTAGCGGCGACCTTCGTTGTCCCACACCTCGGTTCCGGCGCCCTTGACCATGGTGAGTGTGGGCATGCCGTAGTTCGGCATCAGCGGGCAGAACTCGAGCCCGGAACCCGAGTTGACTGCGTCTTTGTGTATGGCTTTGGCACTCACTGGCTATCTCCAAGGGTGATTTTTGTTCCGATGCCTGCATCGGTGAACAGTTCGAGCAGCAGCACGTGGGGCACTCGCCCGTCGAGCATGTGCGCGGCGTTTGCGCCTGACTCGACCGCGTGAATGCACGCTCCCACTTTGGGGATCATTCCGCCTGCGATCGTGCCATCGGCGATAAGCGCCTTCAGCTCGGGAACGGTCGATTGCCCAATGATGCTGGCGGGGTCGTCGACATCGGCGAGCAGACCGGGAACGTCGGTGAGGTACACGGCCTTTTCGGCCTTGAGTGCTCCAGCGAGTGCGCCAGCCACCGTGTCGGCGTTGATGTTGTAGGCCTGACCGGACTCATCTGAACCAATGGTCGAGATAACCGGAATCATCTCTTCGGAAAGCAACCGTTCGACAATGTTCGGGTTGACTTCAGCAACGTCGCCAACAAAGCCAAGCTCGGGGTCACGGACGGTGGCACGTATCAGCCCGCCGTCTTCACCGCTCAAGCCAACGGCATAAGCGCCGTGTACGTTGATAGCGCCCACGATGTCACGGCCAACCTTGCCGACGAGCACCATGCGCGCCACGTCGAGGGTCTCGGCGTCGGTTACCCGAAGGCCGTCTCGGAACTCGCTTTCCTTGCCGAGGCGTCCGAGGAGGTTTCCGATTTGTGGGCCTCCGCCGTGCACTACAACCGGCTTCAACCCCACGCTTCGCAAAAGCACAATGTCTTCGGCGAACGTTCGGCTGAGGTCGGGGTCGACCATGGCGTTGCCGCCAAACTTCACCACGACGATCGCGCCGCGGAATTGTTCGATGTACGGCAATGCCTCGATGAGCGCGTCGGCGCGCATCGACGGCTCGAAGCCGCGGTCGTGTACTTCGTCTGCAGTGGTATCGGTCATCGCTGACTCTCCATAGTTTTCATGACCGGTAGCTGGCGTTGATTTCGATATACCCGTGGGTGAGGTCACACGTCCATACGCTTGCACTGCCATCGGCGATACCAACATCGACCGTGAGGATGACCTCGTCGTTCTTCAGGTGTTCGGTGGCCCGCTCTTCGGAGTAGCTGGCAGCTTCCCACCCGTTCTCGGCGACGAGCTCCTCTCCAATCCAGATCTTGAGGGCGTCACGGTCGGCCTTCTCTCCAGCCTTTCCCACCCCCATCACAATGCGACCCCAGTTGGCGTCTTCAGCGGCCAATGCCGTCTTCACCAATGGCGAATTCGCAATGGACAAGGCGATCGTGCTGGCCGCATCGTCGTTTTCGGCACCGGTCACGCGAACTTCGACAAACTTGGTGGCGCCCTCACCGTCGCGCACGATCTGGTGCGCAAGGTCGAGGTTGACGCCCAGGACGCACTCGCGCAGCCCGGCGTAGCGCGGGTCGTTCGTCGACGTTATGGGCGAACCGCCTGAAGCTCCGGTGGCATACAGCCACACCGAGTCGCTTGTCGACGTGTCTGAATCGACCGTGATTCGGTTGTACGACTGGCTGACGGTGTCACTGAGCATTTCTTGCAACACGTCGGGGGCCACCGCGGCGTCGGTGAACACGAAGCCAAGCATGGTGGCCATATCGGGGGCGATCATGCCGCTTCCCTTCGCGATGCCAACAACGGTGAACTGTTCGCCGCCGAGCTCGTCGTCGAACTGCACGTCAGCTGTTGACCCTTTGGCGAAGGTGTCGGTGGTTCGGATGGCGTTGGCTGCAGCTTCCCAGGCCGAGGCGTCGCTAGGGGCGAGCTCGCCTGTGAGCGATTCAAGGCCGTCGACAAGGCGGCCATCGGGAAGTGTCTCGCCAATCACGCCGGTTGATGCCAGCTGAACGTCTTCGGCCTCTACCCCGATGGCGGCGGCGATTGTTTCGGCGGTGAGCCGAGCCGATGTTTGGCCAGCTTCGCCGGTGAAGGCGTTGGCGTTGCCGCTGTTGCACACGATGGCGCGGCTGTGACCCCGACCGATGGTTGCCCGGCACCAATCGACAGGGGCTGATGGGCAAAGCGACTTGGTGAAGACACCAGCAACCATCGAGCCCTCGTCGACCACGGCCAGCATGAGGTCGGCCCGGTTGGTGTAGCGGATGCCGGCTTCAAAGGTGGCCAGCTGTACACCGGCAACCGGGGGCAGCTCGGGAAAGCTCGACGGTGCGAGCGGCGAAACTTCGCCACTCACGGGTAAACGCCGATCGAGCTGAGCCCGGTCGTTTCGGGAATGCCGAGCGCCAGGTTGGCGCATTGGACGGCCATACCCGAGGCCCCCTTCATCAGGTTGTCGAGCACCGCAATTGCCATAACGTGCCCGGTGCGTTCGTCAACCCGAGCAGTGAGGTGAACCGAATTCGAACCCATAACGGCCTTGGTCGATGGGCTTCGCTCGTCGACGACCATGAACGGCTCGCCGGCGTAGAAGTCGCGCATGGTATCGAGGGCCTTGTCGGTAGTGAGACCGTCTTGGGCTGGACGTGCGTAACAGGTGGCGATGATGCCACGGTTCATCGGAGCGAGGTGTGGTGTGAACAGCACCGAGGTGTCCTTGCCGGTGCGTTCGGTGAGGGCTTGTTCGATCTCGGGTGTGTGCCGGTGCGTAAGCAATGCATAGGCCGTGACGTTCTCATCGACGGTGCAGAACGTTGTTGCTTCTTTCGGTGGTCGCCCAGCTCCACTGACCCCGGTAATGAGGTCGATGATCATGCCGTTGCCCTCGATCATGCCCGCATCGAGGAGTGGAGCAAGCGCAAAGACTGACGTTGCGGCGTTGCAGCCGGTGGCCGCGATCAGCTCGGCTCCCTCGAGCTTGTTGCGGAAGAGTTCGGGGAGTCCGTACACAAACTCGTCGAGCAATGCGGGGTGTTCGTGTTCGGCGCCGTACCAGGTTGGGTAGAGGCTCTTGTCGTGGAGGCGAAAGTCCGAGCCCAGGTCGACGATGTGGCCAACGGTGCCGCGGATGCCGGGGATGACCGATTGGCTAATGCCATGGGGTAGGCCACAAAAGACTAGGTCGAGACCGTCGACGATCTCGGGGCTGAACTCGTCGAAGACCCGATCGCCATAAGCTGCGGCGAGGCTTGGGTAGAGGTCGGCAATGCGAGTTCCGGCCTTGCTTGAGCCGGTGGCGACGACGAGCTCGAGGTTGGGGTGGCCGTGCAGCAGACGCATCATTTCGGCGCCCGTGTACCCGGACGCGCCAATGACGCCCACTCGGTAATTTGCTGAAGGCTGCTCGGTCATGACCGAGAGCCTACCTGTGATTCACTAATGTGCATACCCATGCAATCGGCGAGTCGGGCAAATCCTTGAGTGGACGCCTTGGCCAAGGGCGATAAATCGCTACGAGACACCCTCGCAGTTGGACAGCGATGCAGCGCTCTGGACGATGTCTGCGGCGCTGAGGCCGGGGAAATCGGTGTGATCTCTTGCCTCTACGGACATCCATTCAAGCCCTCGAAGTTCGAACACTTCGTAGCTCCACTCATCGGCGTTGAAGTCCATCGACGTCACGACAAATTCCACCTTGCCATGCACGCCGTATTCGCAGCCACTCACGGTTGAGTGCCCGGCGCTTGCGCCGTTGCTGAAGGCAAACGCCTCGCCGTCATGAGTTGTGGTAACGACGGAGCAGCCATCGACAGCCATCACTGCGTACTGAGCGTGCGAGACGCCTGAGCCCAGTTGAAGAACAATCTCGTTCATCAATGCGGGGTCCTCGACAGCCGTCAAATTGCTGACGAATACCGACGATGTCGGAATGGGATCGAACCAGCTACCGGCGTACTTTCCGGTTGCGACGCCGCCGTTGCCGAAGCTCACCAGCACCCAGGCGTCGTACCCGCCGGCGGGCTTGCTCTCGGCGAGGACAAACACCTCATCGGCGAGCCCGTCGAGATCAACATCACCAGTGGTGGTCGTCACGGCTCCCTCGAAGGTCGGGAAGTCGGCGCCAGCTTCGCAATGGGCGGTAGGCAATGATGTGGTGAGGTATGCGCCGTTCACCCAGCCGGCCGGTACGCCGCCCTGGCTGATGAATCGCCACGTAGCACCCGATTCGAGAACGAACTCGTGTGTAGCGATGAGCTCGCCGGTTCCATGCGGAAGCGCTGAGACGATCTCGTTAGACACGCCCGGGCCGACTCGGACGTTGAGCGGGTCACCTGGTTCTGTGACGACTTGAAGGCCCCCGAGCACACTCTCGACCGATCCGTCGACATCGCGTGGAGCCAGGACAACTGGGGCTGGCTTCTCGGTCACCGCGGCTGCGGGTTCTGGGTTTGCGGGTTCCGGGGTTGGGGGCGCCGTCGTCGCCACCACGGTTGTTGGAGGCACCGTGGTGGAAGATGCCGTGGTGGAAGATGCAGCGAGTTCCACCGTCGACGTGTCGCCCGTGTCGGTTGCGATTTCGTCTAGGACGATCTCGGTTGGCTCGGGTTCTGCCGAAGCCAGCGATTCGGGCGCCGGGCTTGAGCTACAAGCTGCGAGAGACAGTGTTGCAGCTGCGACTGTTGCGAGGAGGCGAGCCACTCGAGCAGGTGTTTGGGTTTTGGTGAGGTCAGGGTTCATAGTCATAGAACTGGTTTCGGCGAGCCTTCGAAGTCACTTCATGGGGAGGTCCCCCCACGGCGGCTACTCGCTGATGATCAGGCCCGAACAGTCCTGCAACGACAGCACTGTCGGCGACTCGAGCTCGGGGAAGTCGCTCTTCCCGAAGCGGTCAACTCGTGTCCATTGCGACCCGTCGAGTGTGTACACCGTGGTTGTCCAGTCTCCCGCGCTTGGGTTCTGCTCGGTCACCGTGAATTCCAGGCGGCCGCCGGTGCCGTAGGCACATCCGCCGGTGCTGGCATACCCATTGGTTGCGCCGACGTTGAAGCCGAACGTCTCGCCGAAGAGCGTGGTGGTTACAACACTGCAGTCCACGAGGGCCATCACGGCTATCTGAGAAATGGCAGGCCCGCTCGATGCGATGAACAGGATTTCGGGTGCGGTGCCGTGGCCGTTGGTGAGGTCGGCAACACGCAGTTCCGGGTCGACTGTTGGTTCAAAGAAGCCGTCGTACTTGCCGGTCGCGATGCCGCCGTTGGCAAAGGTG
>CALHTB010000016.1 GCA_938038785.1 uncultured Acidimicrobiales bacterium | reverse complement strand
GTCGATGGCGTTCATCATGGACACGCTGCCATGTGATTCGATCCTTGAGCTGGCCCGCGACGTCGACCTGATGGTGTGCGAGTCGACCTACCTGCACGACGAAGTCGAGCTCGCGAAGAAGTACAAGCACATGACCGCGAGGCAGGCCGCCGAGTACGCAACCGAAGCGGGAGCAAAGCGATTGCTGCTCACCCACTTCTCGGCGCGCTATTCGAACAACCAGATGTTCGCTGAAGAGGCGTCCAACTACCACTCCGATGTGGTGGCCGCCGAAGAACTATCGGTGACGCCGTTTCCCGCGCGTTAGCCGCACAGCAACTCTCAGGTCGGCTGGCGAGCTCGCCGACATGTCATGAATGGCGCACATTCCGGACCTGACCGAGGGTCGCTACCACCGAGGCCGATACGCCTAGCCGAACGGTACGTCGAAGACGCGCCGTTGGAAGAGTTTCGAGGCTATGTCGACGCAGATGGTGCACGAACGTGGGTGCGAGTGATGGCTCGCCACAAAGAAGCGGCGGTCGCCGCGGTTGCAGACGCGTTCGGTGATGACGGCGTCCCTCACATGGCCATTCCGCGATTGAGGGCGTCAACTCGCCAGCAAGCTAACCCAGGCGGGTGAGCGCGGCGGTTGCGGCGAGCTCGGTGTAGACCGCGTAGGCGTCGTCATCTACGTCGACTGGGCTGAGAGTGGCCGTCGCGTTTTTGCCGAGCTCGGCGGCGTTCGCTTCGTCGGTATCGATGTGCATCTCGAGCCGGAAGTTCTCGTGCACCCGAATCGTGACATCGCCGAGCACGAGGTCGCGGTTGCCGCCGGTGATCGCCACGGCAACTTCGTCGCCATCGGAGACAGCGAACGCTTCGGCATCGTCGGGATGCATATGGATGTGGCGATGAGCGCAGATGAGGCCTTCGGTGAGCTTCACCGTGCCCTCCGGCCCCTTAAGCGTGACCGGCGCCGAACCCCGAACGTTGCCCGAACGTCGGACCGGTGCATCGATGCCCAGATGGAACTCGTCGGTGCGCGAGATCTCGACCTGGTTGGCCTTGCGCAGTGGACCGAGCAGGCGCACTCGTTCGATCTGGTTGCGTGGCCCAATGACCGTTACCTGTTCCTCGCACGCGTACTGACCGGGCTGTGAGAGGTCCTTCATCGGTGTTGGCGTTGCGTCGGCGCCGAAGAGCGTGGCGAAGGTTTCCTCGGTCAGGTGGCAGTGGCGGGCGCTGATGGCGATCGGAATCGTCTTCGGCGTCGGACGCTCGGTCGCGTGAACCACCCGCTTGGTCTCCCGCGCGATCATCAGCTCTTCGTTGGTCTTGACCACGATGGCCTCGACCCGTGACCGCGGTGTGGTGATGAGAGCATGGTCTTGGTCGCTGTGCACGCTCGCATCGTGATTGCGGTCTTCGTCGAGCACGCAGCCGAGGAACTCGAGGCGCTGCAGAATTCGCCGTCGCATCGACGCGCTGTTCTCGCCGATGCCGCCGGTGAACACGATGGCGTCCACGCCGCCCATGGCCGCGGCATAGGCGCCGATGTACTTGCGGGCCCGGTGGGCAAAGACGTTGATGGCCAGGCGAGCTCGGTCGTCGCCGTCGGCTGCAGCGTGCTGAATCTCGCGCAGGTCGTTGCCCTGGCCGGACAGGCCAAGGAGGCCGCTCTTGTTGTTGAGCAGATCGTCGAGTTCGTCGACGGTGAACTCGCCACTGCGAAGCAGCGACAACAGAACGCCAGCGTCGACATCGCCCGAACGGGTTCCCATCACCAAGCCTTCGAGCGGCGTGTTGCCCATGCTGGTTTCGGTTGAGCGGCCGAACTCGACGGCGCATGCGCTGGCGCCGTTGCCGAGGTGCAACGTGATGAGGCGCAGCTCGTTCAATGGCCGCTCGAGGAACTCGGCCGCGATGCCGGCTGCATATTCGTGCGAGATGCCGTGGAACCCAAAGCGGCGAATGCCGTGACGCTCGGCCACGTCTTGGTCGATCGCGTAGGTGGTGGCGCGTCGAGGCATACGAGCATGGAACGCCGTGTCGAACACCGCCACGTGCGGGACCGAGGGGAACACATCTTGGGCCGACTCGATAGCCGCCTTGCTGAACGGGTTGTGCATTGGCGCATCGGGGATGTGTTCCTCGATGGCGTCGAGCACAGCCTGATCTATCTGCTGTGGCTGGGTGATATCGGCACCACCGTGAACGACGCGGTGGCCCACCGCGTCGATTTGGTACTCGGCGACCGTCTCGAAGATGGCCGCCACCGCCTCTTTGTGGGTCTCCTTGTGCTGGGCTGTGTCCGAGCCAAGCCGCTCGCGCTTGCCCTGCGTGACCAGCTGTTCGTCGCCGTCGAACAGTGCGAATTTCACGCTGGAAGAGCCGCAGTTGATGACCAAGACGTTCATGGCGTCAGCCTAGATGTCGAACGTGAGGCGGCAATCGATGCGGTAGTAGGCCACGCGCAGTAGCAAAAGCTCTTTCGTAAGTGACAGATGTGGTCTCCCCATATCGAATACTGTGACGCTCATGGCGAACAACAAGTCCAACTCCGACAAGAAGTCTGCACAGAACGATCCGCGCGAGACCGCGGAAGCGATCGGGCAGCAGATGTACGAAACGCTCAGTCGCGGCTTCAGCGAAGCCTTCGGCTTCCTCCAGGAACTCAGCTCCACAATTGAAGAGCGAATCGAGGAGGTGTTTGGCGCTGGAGGCGCTTCCGCGAAGCAAGCACCTGCGGCGAAGGCGACGGCGCAGGAGACGACGGCGAAGAAGGCACCCGCCAAGAAAGCACCGGCGAAGAAGAAGGCTGCGGCGAAGAAGGCACCCGCCAAGAAGAAGGCTGCTGCCAAGAAGAAGGCCGTAGCAAAGAAGGCGCCAGCCAAGAAGGTTGCTGCGAAGAAAGCGCCGGCGAAGAAGAAGGCTGCGGCCAAGAAGGCACCCGCCAAGAAGAAGGCGCCAGCGAAGAAGAAAGCAGCGGCCAAAAAGGCACCTGCAAAGAAGGCTGCGGGCGCGACCCGAGAAGAGCTCTACGCCCAGGCGCAGAAGCTCGACATCGAAGGTCGTTCAAGCATGTCGAAGGCCCAGCTTCAGCGGGCCATCAACGCCGCCAAGGGCTAGCTCGGCAGTTTCGCCACACCATCGCCGGTGAGCTCAGCGCTCATGTCGCGGCGGTTGATACCCAGCAGGATCGCTTCGGCTGGTCCGCGCACCAAGTCGCCATCACCGGTCGACCAATGGATGTCGTCGGCTTCGAGGCGTAGACCCGCAATGTCCTTTGGTGGCACGTGGATCTTGCGCTGCTTGTGCGAGGTCGCCCAGTCGAGTGAGTAGCGCAGAGCTTCGGGGTTGAGCTCGCCTTCGAGGCCTAGGCCGCGGCGTACGTCTTGGGTGTGTACGCACACGTCCATCACCACGACGCCAGCCGAGAACGACTTCATCGGAGCGGTCTTTGCGCCGTTGTCTCGCAGCGACTTTGCAATGGCGGGCACGCCCATTGCCTTGTACTGGTTGGCGTTGTTTGTCCATGCCTTGTCAGTGTTGAATCCGGCCTTGGCCATGCCCAGCATCATCGACGGCAGGCTCAGTTCGACGAAGCTCACCAAGTGGCCAGCAATGTCGAGGGGTGTCCAGTCCTTGCACAAGGTCGTGCCGTTGAGCTGCTCTTCGGTAAGGCTCTCCAGCAAATCAGCAAAGTCGCCACGCGCCTTTGCAGCGAGATCCCATCGGTCTTCCATGTCATTCCCCTTGTAAGCGGTGTGTACCTACGACGAATGGCTTACCCGAAATTGGACACGTTGGCCAGATGGCTAGGCGGGGTTGCCGCCTTCAAGAATGCCCACATCGACGATGTCCTGAGGTCGACCGCTTGCGCGCTTGTTCGACAGCAAGTCGTCGTAGGAAATGAATCCCGCTTTCACGTTCCCCACATCGACCATCATGCGGCGACTCCAGCAGTCAGCAAATTCCACACCGCTCGCCGACGTCAGTAGGTCGATGCGAACCGGGGGATATCCGAGCTGAACAATCACGCCAGGCTCCATGAAGTCGGACGCTTCAAGACCGACCGACTCCATACCGAAGTCGATCAATGCCATTGCCACGAGTTCGGCGTTGTTCTGGTCGATGAGGAGCCAGACGTAGAGGTCCTTTGTTGCCCGGGGATGCCCGTGGGCCGCTAAGGCGTATCCGCCGACGATGAGGAACTTGACGTCACGAGCGACGCAGCACTCGATGAACTCGACGAAGTCCTTGTCGAGGATCTCCATCCACGCACTCCTGACTGAGCTCGGTCGCCATTGCGAGACGCTCTTCAACCGGACGGGTTCGCCAGTAGTCGGTCCACGACGTATCGGGGTCACCTAGTCGAACTTTGGTTGCGACTTTTTCCATCCGGTGCATGATTGCATCTTAGCGGGGCCGTAGTTCAGCCTTCAGCGCACATATCCTGGACGCGTGACTTCGCGAGAGATCGTCGTTTCTGCGTTCTATAAGTTCGCTGCGATCGACGACATTGACGCGCTGAGAAGCGAGCTGTTGGCCCGTTGCATCGAGCTCGAGATGTTCGGTTCGATCCTGATCGCGCCCGAGGGCATCAACGGCACAATCGCTGGCGCTCGAGACGCCACCGACGAACTGTTTGACTGGCTGCGCTCCGATGAGCGCTTCGCCGAGCTCACCACCAAAGAGTCCTTCACGAACGAGATGCCGTTCAAGCGGATGAAGGTTCGCCGCAAGAACGAGATCGTCACGCTGCGCCAAGACGTCGACCCCACCTCGGTCGTTGGCACCTACGTCGACCCGGCCGACTGGAACGAGGTGATCTCGGACCCCGAGGTGTTCGTCATCGACACCCGCAACGTCGAGGAGATCTCGATCGGCACGTTCACCGGTGCGGTCGACCCCAAGACCGACGCGTTCAGCGAGTTCGCCGATTGGGTTGACGACACGCTCGACCCGTCCACCCACACCAAGGTCGCCATGTTCTGCACCGGCGGCATCCGCTGCGAGAAGGCGTCGTCGTACATGTTGGAGAAGGGCTTCCCCGAAGTGCTCCATCTCAACGGCGGCATTCTCAACTACTTGGAGAAGGTGCCCGCGGCCGAGTCGATGTGGGAAGGGGAGTGCTTCGTCTTCGACGAGCGGGTCTCGGTAGACCACAACCTCAACACCGGCTCGTACGAACTGTGCCGTGGCTGTCGTCGGGTGCTCGAAGAGGGCGACAAGGCGTCGCCCGAGTTCGAGGACGGGGTTTCGTGTCCGGCCTGCTTCGGCGGTCTTACTCCCGAGAAGATGGAGAGCCTGCGCGAACGGCACCGCCAACAACGCGCCGCCGAAGCCCGCGGCGAACGCCACGTTGGTCAAGTGCTCGACAGCTAGGGCTTAAGTAGCCCGTTGGGAATGTCGTGAAATTGGTATGGCAGTTCCCTTATCAAACACGCCCGTGTATCCGTTCACGGTCGACCCACAGCTTGTGTCGTATGCAGGGAAACGGGCCTCGGGATTTGGATCCCTCGCCCAACAAATCGGACGTGGCGCAGCCGGTGGTGTTGTTGGCGGGGCTGTTGGAGCGGTCGTGCTGTCGCAGGCATTGCCTCAGACCTTCGTGCAGAATTTGTTGACCGTCAGCGGAACGTATGGCTTGACAGTTGATGCTTCGGGGATTGGCGTCTATCAAAACGGCGTTCAAATCTTCGATCTGGCGTGGAGCAAGTTCGACAAGTGGGCCGTCGACAAGAACATTCTCATGATTCAGTCGGTCGCCGGTCATTCAATAGTGGTGCCTCGGGCGGCGTTGCCCGAGGGTGTGGTTTCGATGATCATCGAGATCTGCGAGGCCACGATGAAGAAGTCCCAGCAGGTCACCATTGCCCGAGGACCGTTCGGAAGCTGGTCGAACATCGGCACCGGCGAGAAGATCGTTCGCGGCTTTGTCTTTGGAATCGGCGCGATCGTCTTGGTGTTCGCTTTACTGATCTTCGCTTCGTTAGCTCTCTTCGCATAAGCGGTCGATAAGCACCTGCTGGGGCAATTGTTCCAGTGTGGCGAAGCCGCGTTCGGCGAGCCGGGCGGCATAGTGGCCAACGACCTGTTCCTTCACTCCGGTGAGCGGGCCGGTAAGGACGATCGCCGGGCCCGGCGAAGGTGTTTCGGTGGGTAATCGGAGGTGGCCTGCGAGGGTGAGTTCGTCTGCGGGTATCGCGACGTCGGTGAGTGAAATGTTCATGTCCGCCTCCTGGTGCATTGTCCAATGAGGCCAACGTAGCCGCGAGACGAAGGACCTTTCTCAAGGAACACTTGTTCTACGAACGGGTGTTCGTGTAGGGTGATCGATCTCGGGCGGAGTAACCCGAACCACTCCACTTGTGAGGTCTCCCAAAATGCACAACGATTCCCGTCTCGTCTCCACCAGCGCAGCTCACCGCCGCCGCCGTCATTTGTCGGTGTACCACCGGGCACTGCGCTCGGCAGAGACGCCCGAACAGCGTGCTGCAGTCGCTGCCCGCTACCGGCAGCTCTTCACTGTCAGTGCTGCTGCGTAGTCTGCGGTAATGGCCAAATCGAAGACCGTATTCATCTGCCGCAGCTGCGGCCATCACGCTCATAAATGGGTCGGGCAATGCCCCGACTGTCAAGAATGGAACAGCCACGATGAAGAGCTGGCCGAACGGATATCCAAGCCGTCGATGCTGGTCGGTCAGGCCCCACGTCCCATCAAGGACGTCACCGTCGACAACTTTCAGACAACCTCAACTGGCATCGCCGAGCTCAACCGAGTTCTCGGCGGCGGTTTTGTAAGCGGGTCGGTCACTCTCGTCGGCGGCGAGCCCGGCATTGGCAAGAGCACGCTCTTGCTACAAGCGGTCGCGGCCATGAGCCGTGAGGGCAAGACGTGTCTGTATGTCTCGGCCGAAGAGTCGTCCGAGCAGGTTCGCCTACGGGCCGACCGCCTCGAGGCGGTTGTCGACAACCTGTGGCTGGTGTCGGAAACGTCGCTGCAAGCAGTGCTCGCGCATTGCGATTCGCTCAAGCCCGACATGGTGGTCATCGATTCGATCCAAACCATTCACGACCCCGACCTCAGCTCGGCTCCCGGCTCGGTTGGTCAGGTCCGTCATTGCGCCCACCGGCTGGTCACCGAAGCCAAGCGCCGCGCCATGACAACAGTTCTTGTTGGCCACGTAACGAAAGAGGGTGGCCTTGCCGGGCCACGGGCGCTCGAGCATGTGGTCGACACCGTGTTGGCGTTCGAAGGCGACCGCCATCACGCACTTCGGTTGCTCCGGGCGGTCAAGCATCGCTTCGGAGCAACCGACGAGCTCGGTGTGTTCGAGATGGGTGGCCAGGGCCTCGAGTCGGTCAGCGACCCAAGCCGACTGTTCCTCGCCGATCGGGCCAAGGGTGTTGCCGGTTCGGTCGTCGTTCCTGTTCTCGATGGGCACCGGCCTTTGCTGGTCGAGGTGCAGGCGCTCGTGGCGCCATCCACGTTGGCCTCGCCTCGTCGGTCAGCGCAAGGTGTCGACAACGGTCGGCTATCACTCATCATTGCGGTGCTCGAACGGCGCTCGCAGATCGGGTTTGCCAAGACCGACGTGTTCACGTCCGCCATCGGTGGAGTCAAAGTTTCCGAGCCTGCTGCTGACCTCGGCATGGCTTTGGCGCTGGCCTCATCGGTGACCGGACACCCTCTCGACTCGGGCCTCGTGGCCTGCGGCGAAATTGGCTTAGCGGGCGAGCTACGCCAATCAGCCCAAACCGAACGCCGCCTCGCCGAGGCTGCTCGAGTTGGGTTCACCACCGCGGTCATCCCGGCCGGGGCACCGCCAACGCCAAACGGCATCGTGGGCCTTCGTGCCGAGACGCTTAGCGAAGCGTTGCATCTCACGGGCATGATTGGTTCGCACAGCGGTTTCCACGCCCCGCCTCGCCCAGCACGGCGCCGTGGTCCCGAGCTCACCGGTGCCGAAAACGATGTCGACTGGACTGTCGTCCGGCCACTGAACCCGCCCCGTCACGACTAGAACTTCGGCGATACAACCACAGAATTGGAGGGTGGGTCTCAGGGTAAACCCTGAGACAAAGTCCAGGGTGTAGCCCTGATGACAGGTCGTGTTTGGCCACGAAGGATAGAGGTACGCACTGCAGCGGGTAGTGCGATCCACCTTTCGGAGACCACACCATGACCATGCTCGACTCACCCACATTCGCCCCCACGACATCCGTTGCGGCCTACGCCGCAGCGGCCACAAAGATCTACGGCGACGGCGACACCCAAGTCACCGCCCTAGACAGCGTTGACGTTTCCTTCCCCACGGGCGAGTTCACCGCCATCATGGGCCCCTCGGGCTCGGGCAAGTCAACACTGATGCACAGCCTCGCCGGCCTCGACCGGCTGACTTCAGGGCGCGTGGTCATTGGCGACACCGACCTCTCCACCCTGTCGGAGAAAGACCTCACCCTCCTTCGTCGCACCAAGATCGGCTTTGTCTTTCAGGCCTTCAACCTGATCCCAACGCTCACCGCAGCCGAGAACATCTCGCTGCCGCTCGACCTTGGCAAGGCCAAGGCCGACAACGATTGGATCGACGAGGTTGTGCGGGCCGTCGACCTCGGCGAACGTCTCGACCACAAGCCCAACGAGCTCTCCGGTGGTCAGCAGCAACGTGTTGCGGTGGCCCGAGCATTGGCCAGCCGACCCGACGTGGTCTTCGCTGACGAGCCGACCGGAAACCTCGACAGCCAAACCGGTGCCGCCATCCTCGACTTCATGAAGCGAGCGGTTCAGCAATACCGCCAGACCATCGTCATGGTCACCCACGACCCGGTTGCAGCGTCCTACGCCGACCGAGTTGTCTTCCTCGCCGACGGTCGCATCGTCGACGAGCTCCGCCAACCAACCACCGACACGATCCTCGCCGCGCTTCGCTCGTCGAGTCAGCACTAGTCACCACCAACGAAGGACGGGAACCTCACCATGTGGAACATCACTCGCAAGAACGTGGCAGCGAACAAGATTCGTCTAGCCCTCACCGCGCTGGCCATCGTGCTTGGCGTCGGCTTTATCTCCTCGGCCAACATCTTGAGCGACGGTCTTCGCGACTCGTTCGGGAGCCTCGCAGCCGAGATCGTCCAAGGCACCGACTTGTCCGTCTCGCGAGATGCTGACGTGCCGCTCGGTCAAGCCGAGCTCGATCGCCTCAACGCCATCGACGGTGTCCGTGTTGCCAATGGCGGATACGGGACGGAGGATGTTCTGCCCATTCGTGCCGACGGCACCGTGGTGCGGCCCAATGGCCCACCGGTCATTGCCAACAGCTGGTCGACCGACGAGCAACTAAACCCAACGACCATCGAAACCGGCCGGGCACCTGAGGGCCCAGGCGAATGGGTCATCGACAAGGACTCGGCCGAGCGCGAAGGATTTACCGTCGGCCAGACCTACGAACTCATCGTGCCTACCGCTGACGGCTTCACCACCGCCGAACTCGTTGGCACCTTCCGCTTTGGTGCCGAAAACCAAACCAACGGTGCCACCCTCATGGCATTCGAGACAAACGAGGCGAAGGTGCTCTTCGACCGAGACAACTTCGGCGGCATCGACATCGCCGTCGATGGAAGCCGCCCTATCCCCGAGGTGAAAGCCGACATCGAGGCAGCCTTCGGTGCTGACTACCTCGTGCAGGACACCGCCGACCTCAACGCCGAGACCACCGCTGAATTCAACTCGTTCATCAGCGTCTTTGCCTGGGTGCTGCGTTCCTTCGCAATCGTCGCCCTGTTCGTGTCGATCTTCATCATTGCGAACACGTTCAACATCGTCATGAGCCAGCGAGTCCGCGAGCTCGGACTACTACGGGCCGTTGGCGCCACACCAAAGCAGGTACGCCGGGCGGTGATGGGTGAGGCACTCGTCGTCGGCTTCGTCGCCTCGATCATCGGCCTGTTCGTTGGCCTTGGCTTGGCCTACGCCCTCGAAGCCTTCCTCAACGCACTCGGTGCCGAACTTCCCCCGTTCGGCAAGCCGCTCTCCATCGCCACAATCCTCATCGGCATGGGTGTTGGCATCGGTGTCACCCTGCTGTCGGCATGGGTGCCGGCACGCCGCGCTGGCATGACCTCGCCGGTCACGGCCATCAGCGGCCACGACGCCAGCAGTGTCGCCACCGGACGCCGATCGATCATCTTCGGTGCGCTGCTTTCCACCGTCGGCGCAGCACTCACTGGCGTTGCGCTCTTCGGCGGTATCGAAAGCACACCCACTCTGTTGGGGATGCTCGGTGGAGGCGCAGCACTGCTGTTCATCGGCATCACACTTCTGAGCCCACTGGTCGCGGCCCCAATCTCTCGGGCCCTCGGTGCTCCGATCGCCAAGATCTACAACCGGCCAGGCGTGTTGGCCAAGGAGAACGCGGCTCGTAACCCGAAGCGCACCGCCACAACGGCTGCGGCTCTGATGATTGGCTTGTCGCTGGTGTCCATGGCGTTTGTCGTTGGCCAGACACTGAAGAACGACCTCAACGAGCTCCTCGAAACCACCGTGAAGGCCGACTACGCAGCGTTCCCACAAGGTGACGGTATGGTCCCGATAGCGACGGTTGACGCGATGGAAGCATCGCCCGAGCTCGGAACGGTCGTTGGCATGAAGTACTGGGGAACCGAGATCGTCGGCAACACCCCGCTATCTGGCGCCGAGATCGATGACGACCTCGGCTACGTCGAGGTCAGCACGCTCGATCTCAACAAGATCGACGAGGTCCTCAACCTCGACCTGGTCGAGGGCAGCTACGCCGATATCACCGACGACACGATGGCTATGTATGAGTCGGTTGCCGACGACCTCGGTGTCGGCATGGGCGACACCGTGCAGGTGATGCTCGCTGACGACTCGTTCATCGATATGGAAATCGTTGCAATCTTCGCAGACGGCAACATCTTCGAGGGGGCCCTTGTTACCGAGGCCCGCTGGGACAGCATTGGAGACCAGGAGAACTACGACTGGGTCGCCACGACGATCGCTGACGGTTCAACCGCAGCGCAGGCCGACGAGGCCATCGCCACTATCGCCAGCGACTTCCCGCAGATCGCAGCGCAATCAGCGCTCGAGTACCGCGAAGAGATCAGCGGCCAGGTCGACAACCTGCTCTTCATCCTCACCGGCTTCCTGGCACTAGCGATCTTCATTGCCTTCATCGGCATCGTCAACACGATGGCGCTCTCGATCTTCGAGCGCACACGTGAGCTCGGTCTGCTTCGTGCAGTCGGCATGACCCGGAACCAGATGCACAAGATGGTCCGCTGGGAAGCAGCCATCGTGTCGTCGGTCGGCGCTCTCCTTGGTGCTGTTGTTGGAATCGTGTTCGGTGTGCTCGTCGTAGTGGCAACCCCCGACTACGTGCTCAACAACCTGTCGATCCCATGGTTGTCACTTGCCGGGCTGGTCGCAGCCGCTGGCATCGCCGGACTCATCGCCGGGTTCCTCCCAGCCCGCCGTGCCGGAAAGCTCAACGTCCTCCAAGCCATCGCCGACGCCTAACCGCCCAACCACAAAATCTGGGGAGTCTGATCATGCTGAGAGAATGATCAGACTCCCCAGATTCGCGTTTTGGCGCTGGTGGTGGCCCTAAGCTCGGCTGATGCGTGCGTACGAACCGGCAGATGCCGAAGCGGTCCTGGCAATCAATACCGAATGCATCCCCGAGGTGGGGGAGATGGACGCAGAGAAGCTGGAGTACTTCGCACGAGTCGCCGGCTTTTTGGTCGTTGAGACCAACGAAGACGACGACGTCATCGGGTTCCTCATCGGACTCGACGAGACAGCCACCGACTACCCAAGCAACAACTACGCCCACTTCAAGTCGAGGCACGATCAATTCGCTTACGTCGATCGGATTGCGATCACCGAGGCAGGGCGAGGCCGCGGTGCAGGCCAAGCGTTCTACAACGCATTCGAAGCTTGGGCCTACGGGTTCGGAAAACGCGTACTCGCAGCCGAGGTCAACACCGTGCCCGACAACCCTGCCTCACACCGATTCCATCAAGCCTTCGGCTTCACCGAGATGGCCCGAGGCAACCCCTACGGCGGCGAAGAAGAAGTCGCCTACTACGAGAAGTGGCTGTAACCGCTTAGCCGCCAGCGACTCCGTCGCCGATTCTGGCGAACGGACTACAGCGCCACTCTCCTTCGGAGAGCGTTCAGGCGCCACGCAGACTGGGCGCCCGAGGCGGTGACTGCGGTTGCGGCTTGGGAGCGGTGTATCCCGGGGTCTGACCCCATCGTTGACAGGCATTCGCCATCGGTCTCTATCAGGCCTCGAAGAGTGTTGAGAAATCAGCGGTTTCTGGCTGTCGGTCAACGATAGGGTCTGACCCCATCGTTGACCGCTGGAGGCGATGTTCTGCTGACATGGAACTTCGTCGGGAGTTTTGGCGTACAAATAGCATGATGCGCTTCTTCACCATGTTGACCGTTGGCCTTTGCGTTGTGCTCGTGAGTTGTGGCAGCGGTTCCACCGAGCTTGCTTCGGTGGATGACGAACCCTCGGATGCTTCGACTACCACAACCAGTGGTGCTCCTGATGTCTCCCAAGACGCACAACCCACGTTGTCCGTGCCTCCGTGTTCGGACTTTCCCGACTGGGACTGGAATGACGCCAGCGCGGAGTACACCGAGGCGCAGCTGATCTCGCTCACGAACCAGGTGTGGTCGGTGATCGGACCTGACTCTGGTCTGCAAGGAGCAGGCATTGGTCGCGAGAATCGGGTCAGCCTCGAGTTCGTCGACCCGCCGACGGAAGGCTTCGACGAACTGCTCGCCCTTCTGCCCGATGGCTATTGCATCGAGACGATCGCCTACACCCCAGAACCACCCGAGTTCCTCGATGTCATTGACGAGGCAGGCCAGTTCACGGGAATGCCTGATGGAGTGGAACGGGTGGACATATCGTTCGCCCCCGGAAGTGAGCCGACTCCGCAAACAACAGAACTCATCTTGTGGATCGACGAGAGGGCGTGCCGAAGCCAGCCGGAGATGGGCGAACGCCTGCTTGGGCCAGACCTGTACGAGTCCGACTCCGAGATCCTCATCGAGTACGCAGCCGTAACCCAGCTAACGATTCAGACCTGCGAGGGGCACCCTCCAACCGAAGTCAGGGTGACGCTGGATCAGCCAGTGGGGGATAGAGAGATTCGCAAGGCGAACAGCGGAGCGGTCGTCAAGGTCTACGACGACTACTAACGAAAACCGTCGATAAATCAACGGTTTCGTCCTCATTGGTGAACGAAGGGGTCTGACCCCATCGTTCACCGCTTGGTGCTAGCGGCTGCGGATTTCTAGCTGCTTGCGGTTGGTGATGGTGTAGCGGCGGTCGGTTTGGCTTAGCCATCCCAACCGGATGAAGGCCGAGATGGCCTTGTTGACACGCTCGCGCGAAGCGCCGACCATGCCCGACAGTTCTTCTTGGGTAATTGGCAGGGTGAACTCATCAGAGTCGCCGGCCAGTTCGAGCAGGCGCTTTGCGGTGCGGCCGGTGACGTCGAGGAACACCGAGTCGGCCAACGCTTCGTCCATCGAACGAAGACGGCGGGCCAACATGTCGACCACTCGCCACAGCAGATCAGGGTGTGACTCGTACACCGCCTTCACGGGGCCGTAGGGAATCTCGGCCACCTTCGATGGCTCGAGAGCACGGGCTTCGGCCGAGCGGCCAAGCCCGTCGAACAAGCCCATCTCGCCGAACAAGTCGCCGTCTTCCATGAGGGCGACGACCGACTCGCGTCCGTCGATCGACTTGTTGGCAATAGCGATGCGACCCGAGATGACGATGTACAGCGCATCTGGCTCTTGAGCCTCGCTGAACAAGATGTCGCCGCGCCACAACGACTTTTCAGTTGCTGCGGCAGCGAGCTCGGAGGCAACGGCCTCGTCGACATCGCGGAAAAGATCTACTGAGGTGAGAAGTGAGGTTTCAACCATGACAAGGCGATACTAGTGACATGAGCCACCGCAGTGCCTCTTCGTTTGAAGAGATGCCAAATGATGCCCTCGACAATGTGTGGACAATCGTTGTCGCTGGCGGTTCTGGGCTGCGGTTTGGGAGTCGAAAACAATTCGCCGACCTCGGTGGTAAATCGGTGCTGCAGCGCTCGGTCGACGCGGCCGATTCGGTTTCCGCCGGCACGGTGATCGTCGTCCCATCCGATGCCGTTGACGGTCTGGCTATCGAAGCGAATGGCCAAGCGGTGGTCGTCGCCGGTGGCGCAAGCCGCGCCGAATCGGTTCGCGCTGGCCTTGCGGCGGTTCCAGCCGAGGCGGCTGTCGTGCTCGTCCATGACGCTGCCAGGCCGCTCGCCTCGCCCGAACTGTTCGCCCGGGTCGTCGCAGCTGTTATCGGTGGTGCTGCGGCGGTGGTCCCCGTCGTGCCCGTTTCGGACACGATCCGTTCGGTCGACGGCGGAGTGGTCGATCGCGATCGGTTGCTCGCGGTTCAAACTCCGCAGGGTTTTAACGCGGCCGTGTTGAACGAGGCACACGCTGCGTCTGGCGAAGCAACCGACGACGCAACCTTGGTCGAGGCGCTCGGCCACTCGATTGTCACCGTCGCAGGTGAGGCTGCCAACCGTAAGCTCACCGAACCGACCGACCTGGTTTCAGCCGCAGCGCTGATCGCGCACGCCAAGGAAGACACTCCATGAGCACTCCACAGATTCGAGTCGGCCAAGGGTTCGACATTCATCCGTTCTCCGACGACCCCGACCGCTCCATGACCCTCGGGGGCGTCGTATTCGACGGCCCTGGCCTGGTCGGCCACAGCGACGCCGACGTCATTACCCATGCGGTGACCGATGCGATCTTGGGAGCTGCTGGGCTTGGCGACATCGGCTCGCATTTCCCCGACACCGACCCAGCACTCGCCGGGGCTGACAGCATCGAACTTCTTCGCAGCGCTGCTGCCAGCGTCCGAGATGCCGGGTGGGAACCGCAGAACGCCGACTGCTCGGTCGTGCTCGATTCGCCGAAGCTCGCCCCTCGTCGCGATGAAATGCAAGAGCGACTGTCCGACGCCCTCGGTGCCCCGGTCACGGTCAAAGGAAAGCGACCCGAGGGCATCGGGTCCCTCGGTCGTCACGAAGGGATTGCCTGCTGGGCCGTCGCACTGGTTGCGCGGCCTGGTGCCTAGTTCGAAAACACGGGCACACGACAACGAGACGTTCTCTGTTGGCCCATTTGACGTCTATCGAATCCGGTCTCCGAAGCCGAAGCGGTTGGCCTACCTGTTTTTCGGCCTGACCATCTTTGGCATCGCCCTGGGCTTGTCGGTCGAGGCGGTTCTCGGCGTGAACCCCTGGACCGTGTTCCATGGTGGCATGGCTCAACGCCTACCAATCTCCATCGGCACCGCCGTGCTGCTGGTTGGGCTGGTGCTGATCATGCTCTTCCCGGTAATGAAGCAACCCATCGGCATCGGCACCCTGATGAACATCCTGGTCATTGGCCCTGTGATGGACCTCACCATCTTTCTGGTGCCAGATCTGACATCGCTACCAGCTCGAATCGCCGCGCTTGCAGTTGCGCCGATGCTCATCGGCCTCGCCTCTGGGTTCTATATCGGGGCAGGCCTCGGGCCGGGCCCACGCGACGGAATCATGACCGCACTCGAGCGTGCCGGGTTGCCCGTTTGGCTAGCCCGCGCTTCGATCGAGGCAACCGCATTGACGTTCGGCGCGATTCTTGGCGGCAACGTTGGATGGGGAACCGTCTGGATGGCCGGGTCGGTTGGCTTCTTCGTCCAGTTCTTTCTGAAGAGGCTCCGGATCGATCCTGCGCCCAACGGCTAACGTATCGGTCTCGCTCTAGTGCGTGACGGCCCAACCACTCATCGTGGTGTAATCCTCACTTCGTCTTGTCGGACTGTCATGCCAGTCGCTAGCGTCGACATGTCTCGTAGAGGCGGAAAGGTAACGATGCGTTCTCGAATCAAATCAGTATTGCTGGCAGTACTGACCCTTGCAACAATCTCGGTGTTTACTAGCCAGGCTGCTGTTGGTGCTCAGGCAACGCCCAAGTGCAACGGCAATACGGCCACGATCGTTGGTACTAGCGGCGCCGACACCATCTTTGGCACCACAGGTAACGATGTCATTGTTGGACTTGGCGGTGCCGATCGAATCTTTGGCCTCGCCGGAAACGACATCATCTGTGGAAACGCCGGTCCCGACCTTCTTCAAGGTGGCCCAGGGCGAGACCAGCTCTTCGGTGGCGTCGGAAATGACGAGATCATCGGTGGGCCCGGCAACGACATTTTGCGCGGTGGCACCGGCGCCGACGAACTCTTCGGCAAGGCTGGCAACGACGACCTCAGGGGCGAAGGCGGCAACGATCAAATGACCGGAAACCTTGGCATCGATACTTGCACCACGGTTTCGACATCCGACACGTTCATCACCGGTTGTGAGCGCGGCAACTCGGTCACCAAGCTCGGAACCGGTGACGGAGTGGCGCGACCTGTCATACCCGACGCATTGCGCGTTGCTCGTTATTGCTTCAGCCCAAACAACTGCGACGACTACTACGCCGCATCGGTGACGCTCGACGGAACAGGCACATTTGATGCGCTCGGTATCCAAGCGTTCGATGCCGATGGAGATCTGCTCGCAACCTATGCCGGAGTCGGCGACACCTATGAGGGTTCGTTCCTCTTCCGGGGCAAGCCAACTCGCATCGAAGTCGACTCGGGCGGCGGACAATGGCGAATCACGTTTGTAAATAAGTTCGGGCTTCCATCCAAAAAGGCGAGGGCGAACGGTCGAGGCAACATGGTCTACAAGATCTCGAACCCGGTCAAAAACTTCTCGAACGTCAGCGCAACGTGGAACGGCTACGGCAACTTCGCCGTCATGGGCGTTTCGAACACTCGCGGTCGAGACCTCATGGTCAATGAGGTTCGCTTCCAGGGTGGCGATACCCCTCCATTCTCTGCGACCGCAACAGCACAAAGCGGAATCTCCGTGGTCCAGGTGCTGTCCGAGGGAACCTGGTCGGTTCGACTCGGCTCATAGGTGGCTAGCGGACGAGGCCGTTCCGGCGGCCGAGGCAAGTCGGGCGGTCCGCAACGCTCCAACAAGCGAGGACAGGGCGGCGGGCAAAGTTCCCGTGGCGCCGGTAACAAGGGGCAGGGCAACCGCTCCAAGAATCGCAACCCTCGCCGCGAGGTAAGCGACGATGGCCCCGCCGGCTCGACCGGCGAAGGTCGCCGTCGCAAAGGCCCCGGAGGCGAGCGCATCGAAGGCCGCCAAGCGGTTCGCGAGTTGCTCATTGCCGATACGCGCCGGGTGCGCGAGATCGTCATGCAAGAGGGTCTCGACTCCTCACCGATTCTCGAAGACATCGCGATGCTCGCTGAAGACAAGCGAGTCAACGTCCGTGAAGTTGGCCGGGGCACGTTCGATGCGCTGTCCGACACCGAGAGCGCCCAGGGTGTTCTTGCCGACGCCGACCCGTTGCCCACCGTCGAGATCGAAGAGTTGATCGAAGGTGACGGCACGCCGTTCCTGATCATGGTCGATGGCCTCACCGACCCGCACAACCTCGGCGCCATCATCCGCTCGGCTGACGCGGCGGGAGTGAGCGGTCTCGTGTTGCCCAAACATCGTTCAGCCCGCATCGGCGCCACCGTGTCAAAGACCGCCGCTGGCGCTATCGAACACGTACCGATTGCCAATGTTGCTGGAGTCCCCGCCGCCATCCAAACGCTGCAGAAACACGACGTGTGGGTCATTGGCCTCGACGAGACCGGGAAGCGATCAATCTTCGACCTGGGCGTGGCCGACCAACCGATATGTCTGGTCTTGGGTGCTGAAGGTCCGGGCCTGTCACGGCTCACCCGCGAGCGATGCGACGAACTGGTATCGATACCCATGCAAGGGGCCGTCGCCTCGCTCAATGCCTCTGCCGCGGCAACGGTCGCGATGTTCGATGTTGCACGCCGGCGACTCGGCCTGGGGTCGTGACGATGTTGCACGCCGGAATCATCTCGCTGCACACCTCGCCACTGACCCAACCCGGCGCTGGCGACAGCGGCGGTATGAACGTCTACATCCGCGAGTTCGTGTCATCGCTGACCCAGGCGGGCGTTTCGTGTGATGTGTTCGTTCGTCGGTGGACTGACGAACTCGACCCAATAGTCGAGGTCGAGCCCGGCTTCCGGGTGATCCACGTGCCAGCGGGTCCAGTTGACATGCGGAAAGAAGAACTGCCGGGAATTGTTGATGAGTTCACCGAGTGGATGCTCAATTGGCTTTCCGACGAACCCGTCGACGTGCTCCACGCCAATTACTGGCTCTCGGGGGCGGTAGGGCATCAACTCAAGCATGTGCTGAACCTGCCCTTGGTCACCACCTTCCACACGCTTGCCCGAGTCAAAGCCGAAATGGGCGATCACGAGCCAGCCGTGCGCATGGAAGCCGAGGCAAAGGTCGTTGCCTGTAGCGATGTGCTCGTTGCCAATGCCGAAGAAGAACGTCGCCAATTGGTCGAGCTCTACGGCGCCGAACCACACCGTGTCGAGGTTGTAGCGCCCGGCGTTGACCGAGCGTTCTTCTCTCCGGGTGCTCGAGGGGGAGCTCGGGCGGCCATTGGCTACGAAGGTGGACCCCTGGTGTTGTTCGTTGGCCGAATTCAACCGCTCAAGGGCGTCGACATTGCGGTGCAGGCCCTAGCGCAACTCGCCGACCCCACCGCCACACTCATGATCGTTGGCGGCGCTAGCGGTCAAGAAGGCGATACCGAAGTGCGTCGGATCACCGAGATGATCGAGGCCCTCGGGCTTGGCCAGCGTGTGGTCTTCGTCGACCCGCAGCCCCACTACGCCTTGTCGACGTACTACCGAGCAGCCGACGTGCTGGTCATGCCCAGCCGTTCAGAGTCGTTTGGGCTCGTCGCGCTCGAAGCTGCCGCTTGTGGAGTGCCGGTCGTCGCCGCAGCCGTCGGAGGTCTTCGCACGCTGGTCCAAGATGGCACCACCGGGTATCTCATCGACGAACGCGATCCTGCTCGGTACGCCGAGGCGATCGACCGCATCATCGGCGATGGCGAGCATCGGGCCGCACTGGCTGCAGCAGCTGAAGTCACCGCCAGCCGATACCCATGGTCGGGGCTCGCTGGTCGCCTTCGACGCATCTACCTCGATCTCGTAGAAGCGGCGTCTCCGGTCGACTGTTCCTAGGCTCTAGGGATGGACGAATTTGCACCTCCCTCAAACGATGAGCGCGCCGGGGCACTGGCGGCTCTCACTGACTGGTTGTCGGGTCTAGAAGACAATCCTGTCGTGGCGGCAGTGGTGGAGGACACCGAGGCGATTGATCGCTGGTTTGTGCGGGTCAATGGCGAAGCGAAGGACGTCTACTCGGTGTGGTTTGAGCTAGGCCAGCGAACCCTCGCCTACGAGACGTACGTGATGCCCGCACCCGAAGAGAATCATGCGGCCTTCTACGAGCAACTCTTGGTTCGAAACGACTCGTTTCGAGAGCTCGCGTTCACGATCGGTTCCGAGCACGCGGTGTTCTTGAAGGGACGGGTCGACCTTCGACATGTGGAAGAGGAAGCCCTCGACCGCATTCTTGGGTCGGTGTATGCCGCGGTCGAGTTGTGCTTTCAGCCAGCCCTCCGGGTTGGCTTTGCGTCGCGATTCCCCGCCGAAAACGAGAGCTGAGCCCTGCCAAGGTGGTCTACTTCCCCGAAGACTCACCCTGGTAGGACTCGTTAGTTAATTAGAATACACGAAATGTAACGAAAAGCAATCTGGGGACTTGTACCCCTTGATTCGGCTGTCGTTTTGCCGAAATCTTCAAAGAGCGACATCTCGGTAAGAAGACATCGCAGTAAGAAGACATCGCAAGAACGGACCCCACGTGGCTGAACTCGACCCAGAACAAGCGGCATGGTTTGCCGGCGAGGCATCAAAGCTGTCTCAGAACATTCAGCAGATCATCAAGGGCAAACCCGAAATCATCGAGCTCGTTATCGTTGCGTTGCTCTCCGAAGGACACGTCTTGCTCGAAGACGTACCGGGCACTGGAAAGACCACGCTGGCCCGCGCAGTCGCCGAATCGATCGACGGCACATGGAAAAGGATTCAGTTCACCCCCGACCTATTGCCATCTGACGTGACCGGCGCCCAGATCTACAACCAGGCAACTGCGAGCTTCGAGTTCCACCCCGGAGCGGTTTTTGCGAACATCGTCCTCGCAGACGAGATCAACCGCGCGTCGCCCAAGACGCAGTCAGCGCTGCTCGAAGTCATGGAAGAACGTCAACACACCGTCGACGCACACACCTATCCAATGCCACGACCATTCGTGGTCATCGCCACGCAGAACCCAGTCGAGCAAGACGGCACCTACCGGCTGCCAGAAGCTCAGCTCGACCGCTTCCTCCTCAAGACCAGCCTCGGCTATATGGCACTCGAAGATGAAGTGGCGGTTATGACCGGTTCGTCGAGTGCAAAGACGAAGGTCGCCCCGTGCATCAGCGCCAGCAGTATCCGCGACCTGATCTCGATCGCCGATCGAGTGCACGCCGAAGAGTCGCTCACCACCTACATTGCCCAGCTCGCCGCTGCCACCCGCGAACATCCTCAGCTTCGCCTCGGCGTCAGCACCCGAGGGGCAGTGGCCCTTCTCCGAGCATCGCGTGCGTTAGCCGCAATTCACGGCCAGACCTTTATAACGCCCGATCATGTGCAGCATCTCGTGCGGGCGGTCTTTGGGCATCGCATGCTGCTGACACCCGAAGCCGAGCTCAAGCGGGTGTCGTCCTACGACGTCCTCAACGAACTGCTCGCCGCGGTGCCACCACCAGTAGCCCGAGTCTGAGCTACGCCGTTCTTCTAATCAACACGGTCTCTAATCAACACGGTCCCTAATCAACACGGTCCCTAATCAACACAGTCCCTAATCAACACAGTCCCTAATCAACACAGTCCCTAATCAACACAGTCCCTAATCAACACAGTCCCTAATCAACACAGTCCCTAATCAACACAGTGTTTAGTCAACAACGTGGCCGGTGTTGAGGCGGAGGACTCGGTCGCCGACGTAGACGATCGTGCCGAGCTCTATCTGGGTGGGATGTTCAGCGCGCAGACGAGTGCGGCTGGTCGATTCGGTGCTCGTGCTTGTGAAGGTGCCATTGACGCTGTTCTTGTCGATCAGCTCGACATCCCAGCCAATGAGATGCACTTCGACGTGCACCCGTGAGATAAGCCCCTCTTCGTCGGTGATGGGAACGACGTAGGCATGCTCGCCGTTGATTCGGTAGTCCTCGGGCGGTTGGCGGCCGATGACAACAGGCCGATCGAGCGGAATTCGCACGCCGTCATCAAATTCGATGACGCCGAGGATGGGTCGAGGCCCGGCCACTATCTGACCCTCGGTATTTACCCGTTCCGAACAGGTTCGGCACACCGGATCTTGCATGCTCGACAGGTGCCCGTTCGGGCAGAGCACACCACGAAGCTCTTGGGCCGGGGGTAACGGGTCGCCGCCTTCGCCCTCAGGCCCGCTCACGCGGCGCGGGTCAGGCGGGGCGGCTCGTGCGGCGCGTACCGCGTCGCTCAAGGCCGCGCCGGTAAATGCTGTAGTGGCGTGCGGGTCAAAACCTTCGTCCACTTCTTCGACCTCGACCTCGACCTCGACCTCGACCTCATCGACCGGAGGCGCTGTTGAGGCCTCAGGGCCTGTGACGATCGGAGATGGCAACGACATCGTGTTCGCAAGGTTCTCCGGAGTGGCCAATGGCCCATCGTCCATCGAGGTAATGGTGTCGTACTCGTGTGGTGCTGGTGGTTGGGCTTCGACCGCGGGCGCCTCGGGTTCGTCACGAATTTCCGGGGCGGATGTTTCATCGACCGCAGGTGGCGTTGGGTCCTGGATCGGCGCTTCGGGGGCAACGAAGGGTTCTTCCATGGCCCCAAGCGATGCCACATCTTCGACATCGACTTCATCGGCGAGCAGCACGTCGGAGCCGGCCAGTTCTTCGACTACTGGGTCGTGGGTGACCGGATCGTGGAGCTCAGGGTCTTGGGCTATCTCGGGTTCTGGTGCGGGTGGCGTGGAAGCGGCAACGGTGGTTGCCCCGCTGATCGCGTTCAACATTGAGCCCGACGAGGATGTGCTCACCGGCCAGTCGGGCGCCATGGTGAAGCCACCGCCCGCGACGAGGCCTCGAGCCAACATGCCAACGATGCCGGTGCTGTACTCGGGCTGACCTCCAACAATGGATGTTGTCTGGCCGGTGAGGCTCACCTCACGCCACGTCGTCATACCCGCGCCGGTGACAACCTCAGACTCAGCCGTCGTTTCGACGGCGACCGAAATGTCTCCAAAAACGAACACGTTCACCGAACTCTCGAGCACCTCGACGCACGCGATCGGCGGGTGATTGTCGAACCCCACGGTGCTGATTTTCGAAGCCAAGAATCGCAGCAACCCCGTCCACATCGCCTCGGGCAACAAATCGGTCAGTTCGGTGGTCAACTGACGAAGGTGGGCGTCGTCTCCCTCAGCAAAAACCAGAAGGTCATTGATTCGTGCAACGAGGTGCCGACCGGGAGAGACAAAGAGTGGAAGTTGAGACATCGAAAGCTCACAAAATGTGGGTGAATGCGCCATTCTGCCACCTCAAAAGGCTCACGCCGATCAGAGAAGATGGGGGCCGGTACCCATGTTAGAAATATCGCTCTCTGTGGTACTTATGGTGTGTTGGGCCATGTTGAGGCGCCGAACGCACATGCAATGAGGAGTACAACAACAGTGGTAGAGACCAGGGAGCCCGAAGGTGGTTCCTCACGCCGGTTAGACCTTGATCTAACCCGCGCCTGGGTTCGCCGCATAACTGAATCCATCCTGCCGCTTGGCTGGGGCGTTCTCTTGGCCGCAGTTGTCGCTGGTATCGCAGGGACCGTTCTGGGCTGGGACGAGCTTCGATTGGTCTTCGTCGGAGCTGCCCTTCTCGTTCTGTTGTCGATTCCATGGATCATCGGCCGCTTCCCGATCGAGGTCGACCGCGAGGTCGACCCGCCACGGGTAACGGTCGGAGAAACCGCTATTGCGCTGTTGACCGCACGCAACCCCACGAACAAGCCCACCTCGCCCAAGCTGGCCGAAGACCGCCTCGGTGACCGGATCGTTCCGGTGCCGCTTCCGATCCTTGCGCCGGGCAAGAAATTCCAGGTTCCATACACGCTTCCCACCGACGTGCGCTGTGCGTTCGCCCTTGGTCCGGTGACGATGGTCCGCGCTGATCCGGTCGGCCTGTTTCGCCGCGAACGCGAACACGGCAAGGTCGACATGTTCTGGGTTCATCCCAAGACCGTCTCACTCGCCACCATGCCAACCGGCCTCGCCCGCGACCTCGAAGGCCCAACCAGCGAGAACTCGCCCGCCGGAGGCATTGCCTTCCACACGCTTCGCGAATACGAGGTCGGCGACGACTACCGGCATATCCACTGGCGATCAACCGCCAAGGCCGGAAGCCTGATGGTCCGCCACTACGTCGACAACCGTCGACCTCACCTCACCGTGGTGATCGATGATCGCCGAACGAGCTACGCCACCCGCGCAGAGTTCGAACGAGCCATCGAGACCGCCGCTTCGATTGCGCTCACTGGCCTTCGCTCGGGATACCCCGTGTCGGTGTACAGCAGCAAAACCGACTTTGGGCTGGGCTCGGGTCGGGTGCAATCCGACGACCTTCTCGATCGGTTCGCAGAGGTTGAGGTCAGCGACGCCGAATCGATCGCCGATGTTATGAATACGGC
>CALHTB010000015.1 GCA_938038785.1 uncultured Acidimicrobiales bacterium | reverse complement strand
GGCTCCATCTTCGTACGGCGATACACGAGAATGCCGTTCAGGGCTTTGAGCGCTGCTTCGCCACTGCCACCTTCGGTGCGCTTTGTCGGCGTGAGCTGGGAGATGAACGAGGCACGTCCGCCGACGAGGCCAGCGTTTGCCCAATCCATAATCGACCAGAGGTCGCCCAGGCCGTTCTCGATTGGAGTGCCCGTGAGGGCCACACGGGTTCGTGCGTCGAGGCGACGCAGTTGCTGGGACGTCTCGGCCTGCGGGTTCTTGATCGCCTGCGCCTCGTCGATGACCACCTTGCCCCACGTGATCTTCGACAGCTCATCCATGTCACGAACGGCAGTGCCATACGTGGTTATCACGAGGTCGACCTTGGCGAACGGCTTCGAGAGGTCGCCCTTCTTTCGGTTCGCTCCGTGGTGCACATGCACCGTCATATCGGGGATGAACTTCTTGGACTCATTGGCCCAGTTGCCCACAACCGCAGGCGGCGCAATGACGAGGCCGGTGCCATGTTCGCGGCTGGCATAGAGCGCCGCGAGTGACGTGGGGGTTTTGCCCAAGCCCATATCGAGGGCCAGGCAGCCACCGAGGCCCGCGTCGTCGAGGAAGTTAAGCCACGACAGCGCATCGGCTTGGTAGCTGCGAAGCTCGCCTTCGAACCCGTCGGGGGTGGTGTCGGGGTCTTCGGGCAGTGCGTCCATGCTTCGAAGCAGGTCGGCCGCCCAACCATCGCCCGCAATGCTGATGCCGCCACCAAGTGGGTCGCCTTCGAGGCCCATGGCGTGACGCAACATGTCGGCGCCCGACAGCTTGGTCTGGTCAGCACGTTCGGCCAATGCTGCGGCTGCTTCGGCCAGGTCAGCCTGATCGAGCTCGATCCATTGTCCACGGCTCTTGACCAGCGGCTTGGCCTGCTGGGCGAGTTTCGCGATCTCGGCCGCGGTGAGCTCAACATCGTCGAACAGCGCCGACCAACGAACGTTGGCCAATTGCTGCGCGCCCACAACTGTCTCTTCCGCGTCCTCGGCGGTGAGTCGCAGTGACGGCTTCGACTTCTTGCGAGACAGTGGTGGAACCCGAACGTCGTAGCCGGCCGCGCTGAGCACCGGCCCAACTTCGGTCATCAGCTGCCACGCTTCGTCTTGGCTCAAAATGACTTCGCCCCGACGTCGCCCACCGGGACGCAAGAGTGCCGGGAACAACCGCTCGAGCCGAGCAGCCTGATGCTCGAACAAACGAGAACGATCCTTCGACGCCTCGGCCAGCACGAGCTCGAACGGCTCGAGGCTTCCCGATGACGACGTGCCAAGTACTCGGGCCAGCCAGGCATTTGACTGGTCCGGCGGGCTGAGCTGAACGGTGAGCCTCGGGTTCTTCGTGCCAACAACGGGCGCCGCCCACCGATCGATGCGGCGGGAGATCTCGGCTCCAGGGCCATCGGGTGCATAGAACGGCGACCCGTCGAGGCGACCGAGAAACGCCTCGGAGATGTCGTTTCGATTGTGTACTTCGGGTGGGGGAGCAGGCATCTCGACCTGCCCCGCCGCCATGCGGACGATCTGGTTCGTGATGTTTCCCATGACCGCAGTGGTGAACGCAAGCGCTTCCTGTCGCTGCTGGCCAACCATGGCCGCACCCGGAACCGAAGCCACCAGCTGCTTGAGGTGGTCGCTGTCGATAAGGCCAGGCAGCCAACGAACCGAGAACTGGCTTCCTTCGGCCTTCTTAGCCCGACGTGACTGACGAAGTTGTGGTGCCATTCGGCCCTGCGACACCGCCGAGACCGCAGTTGCCGCCGCCAGACCCATCCAGCGAACGCTCGGAGCGATGCGCGGGTCGTGGGTGGGGTGGGCTTGGGCCACCAACCAACCGAGGGCAGCGGTAACGGGCGACGACACCGCCGGCACGCGTTGTCCAGTGGCGATTCGCAACGGACTGCGAGTGGTCCACTCGATCGACGCCCCGCCCGTGGAGGCCAACAGCTCACGAATGACGTCTTCTTGTTCGTACCGGGCGTCGTGGCCGCCAACCCACGCCACGAGCGCTCCGTCGTTCCAGGAGAGCTGAAGCTGCGGGGTGCCGGTCTTCTCGGGTGCTTGCTGCTTTTGCTGTTTGCCACGCTTGTTGTCGCGTGGGTCCGGGGTGAGCTCTTCCTCAGCTGGTTCGCCGATCAGTGCAGTGAGCGCATCGTCGATCCGAAAGCACTCCTCGTCGAGGTCGTTGAGCACGTTCGCTCGTTCGGGGCCACGGACGGTCTTGCGAGCTCGTTCGAGTGCCAGGTCGGCGTCATCGAGCAGTCGCCAAAGGGCGCCAGCCCAGGCGTCCTTGTCAGACTCGAGCGCCTTGATTTGCGTCTTGCTTGCGAGGCCATCGAGGTGCGCTTGTGCATACTCGTCGAGCTCGTCGGGTGTCAGGTTGGTAGCGATAACGCTTACTCCTCGTGCTGCCGGCACGGACACGTCCCGGCATTTCGTTCTGGTTCGGCACCGAAGTACCGGAGCTCGTGATGACGCATGTGTCTGAATATCTACTGACGGAGCGGCACCGGCGAGCGGTTCAGAAGCAACCATCTGGTTGCGCTACAGCGGGTTGAGTTCGCGGACTCGGTTCGCCGTGCACTCACACTATCGGCAGGTTTGGGTAGATCTACAACTTGAACGGGCAGCAATAACCGCTATTGCTCGGTGCGAAGTACATGGGTGACGGGGCGGCTAATGGTGGTCGCCAGGGCGAGCTGGGTCTGGGTTCGGCCAACAGTCGAGATGCTAGAGATCTCCTGAATCACCTCGTGAAGGTGATCATTCGAGCGGGCAACGATGCGCAACAGCAGGTCGCCCCGCCCGGTGATGGTGTGGATCTCGAGCACTTCGGCCAGCGCGGCCAGCCTCGACGTCGTTGGCTCGTGGCTGCCCTGTTCAATCTCGAGAGTGCAGAACGCCAGCACACCGTGACCCGCCGCCGTCGCATCGATCTCGGGGCCGTAGCCCGTGATAACCCCGGTGCGTTCGAGCTGTTCGAGACGGCTGTACACCGTGCCTCGGGCGACGCCGATTTCTTTAGCGATGCTGGTCAGCGACGATCGTGGACTTCGACGTAGTTCGGTGATCAGCTGGCGATCGAGTGCATCGAGAACACTGGGCATTTCGTTCATAAATGGTCGCTCGGTTCCAGCCTAGTCAGACGATTTCATTACCGAAATTCTATCGTATTGAACGATATGTTCAGGCCTATTGCAACATAGTGAACGGTTCGTTCATACTCATCTCATGCTGAAGAAGGTTGACCACATCACGTACGCCTGCGAAGCGGGCTCCATCGAGCGCTGGGCCTGGTTCCACATCGAGGTCGAGGGCGGCACGCTCATCAACCGCATCGATGATGTCCGCCCCGACGATGCTGGATCAAGCATGAAAATCTGGTGCATCGACTACGGCGAGTTCGGTGTGGCCCTCATCGAAGGAATCGATCGCGACGAACAGTCACAGGTGTCGAAGTTTGTGGCCAAGCACGGTGACCATGCCGTGCAACACGTCGCCTTCGACACCCACGACCTCGATGCATTCGTGGCCCATATGAAGGAGATGGGCGGCACCCCGCGAGGTGAAGTGCTCGTCCGCAACGACGGGTTCGGCACGTTGAAGCAGATGTTCGCCCGGGGTTACGAGGAGGGCGATGCCGGCGAAGCGTCGTTCCCCGAATACTGCCAACGCCCCTCGGCCGACGACACCGAAGACGTAGCGATCACCTTCGCCGCCGAGACCGGCAAGGGCTTCTACGACCAGGTGCAAGACGCCATCGACTCGGGAGACGAAGCCCCCTTCTTCGACTTTGCGAAAATGCCCGACGGCTGGGAAGTTCCCGAGGCGACTCCCAAAGCAGGATTCGTCGGGTGAACCCTGGGCGGGCGAAACTGCTCTCATGATCGGACGCGTACGACCAGCAGTATCGAACTTGGCGAGCTACACCCCTGGCAAAGCCGCGAGCCAGGTCGAGGCCGAGCACGACATCTCGGACGCCATCAAGCTGGCCTCGAACGAGAACCCATGGTCCCCTGTTCCTGAAATCACCGCGGCCATTGCTGACGCGGTGGCGGGGGTAAACCGCTACGCCGACAACAGCGCAAGTGACGTGCGGGCTGCACTCGGCCAGTGGTTGGACATCGACCCCACACACATCACTGTCGGCTGCGGATCGAGCGGCCTGTTGCAGCAGCTTTTCATGGTGTATGTCGACCCCGGCGACGAAGTGTTGTTTCCTTACCCGTCGTTCGAGGTGTACCCGGTCTTCTCGACGCTGTTCGACGCGGTCCAGGTTCGCACACCGCTTATCGACCACACCTTCGACCTCGATGCCGTCGCCGCTGCGGTGACCGACAAGACCAAACTCGTCTTCCTTGCCACGCCCAATAACCCGACGGGCACGTCGATCGCGATGGCCGATGTCGACGCACTAATGCGCAAGATCCAAAACGATGTCATCGTGGTCATCGACGAGGCGTACCGCGAGTTCAACGACCCGGCCTTCGGCGACCCAGTCGACCTGCTCGTCGACCACAACAATGTGGTCATTACCCGCACGTTCAGCAAGGCGTTCGGCCTCGCTGGCCTTCGCTCGGGCTATGGCGTGTGCCACCCCGATATCGTTCGCGAGCTCGACAAGGTTCGCCTCGCGTTTTCGGTCAGCAACCTGTCCCAAGCGGGGATGTTGGCGGCGATCGAACACGAAGATGCGGCCATGGCCAAGGTGGCCGATCTCCTTGCCGAACGGCAACGCTGTGTCGACGCGCTGGCCGCCGCCGGGGTCGAGACGCCACCCACGCATGCGAACTTCATCTACATCCCCACGGGCGATGCCAGCGCCGACATCGCCACCGCCATGGAGAAGCTGGGTGTGGTCACCCGACCCTTCCCCGGCATTGGACTTCGAATCACCATCGGCACCCCCGAACAGAACGATCGCTGGTTAGCTGCCTTCCTCGCAAGCCGCTGAACAGATGTGAGACACTGTGGGCTAGGACCACGAAGGCGGGATAGCCATGACCATTCGATCAAACCTCGACCAGTACGCCGAGAACGAGACCGGCGAGCAGTTCACGCGGCAGAACTCCAAGCTGCTGAAAATCGAGCTCGCTGAAGGTGGCGTGCAAACAAAGCGTGGCTCGATGGTGGCCTACCAGGGCGACGTGAAGTTCGAGAACAAAGGGTCGGGCGGAATCGGCAAGATGCTGAAAAAGGCCGCCACCGGTGAAGGTGCCGAGATGATGCATGCCACCGGCACCGGCGAGCTGTTCGTTGCCGAAGACGCAAAGGACGTCCACATTCTGCATTTGGAGAACGACACGATCTCGGTCAACGGCAGCAACATCTTGGCGTTCAACGATTCGATCTCATGGGACATCAAACGCCTCAGCGGAGGGGCGGCCGGAATGATGGCGGGCGGTCTATTCAACATGCAGCTATCGGGCACCGGATATGTGGCCATCACGACCGACGGCCCTCCGGTCATGCTTGACGTAGCCAGCGCACCAACGTTTGGCGACGCACAGGCGGTCGTTATGTGGTCCGGTGGCGTGCAGATGCAGCTCAAAACAGACACCGGCGGGATCAAGTCAATGGTCCGCGGCGGCACCGGAGAGATGTACCAGATGGCCTTCGGCGGCCAAGGGTTCATCCTCGTTCAACCATCCGAGGGCCGACAGGTGTTCGGCGGTGGTGGCAGCGAAGGCGGCAGCGGCCTCCTCGGCCAAGTGCTCGGCAATTAGCCCAGGTGCTCGGCGACTAGCGAGGAATATCGCTCAGTTTGAACCCAAGCGCCTCAGCAACGGGTTCGAAGTGCTTTCGGTTATTCACGGGCGCACCCACGCCGTCGAGCAGACGGTTCATCATCTGAAAGGTCGCGACGACTCCAGCTGCACGTTCAGCGCCGGCTTTGCCGACGGCACTGACAAGCTGGTCTCGGGCTTCGGCTAGGTCGGTGGTGGCGTGTTGGTCGAGCGCGTCCGCGAATGCCATCAGCTCAGCTCCCGCTGGAACCGCTGGTGGAGTTCCGTCGCTGATGGCTCGGAGGTCGACGACCTGGTTAGCTGCTACTGCACTCTCACGGAGGAAGTTCGCATGGGAGAGAAGTCAATAGAAGCACTCGTTTAGATACGAGGCTCGGGCGGCGAGTACCTCGATCTGCATGCGGTTGAGGTCGTCGGCAAGTTCCCAGTTGAGAATGTCAGCCATATCGAGGTACATCGGTTCGTGAAGGTCACGGAGTGCGTCCCCCTCATCGGGAAGCGCGTCGAGCGTTAGCGGTGCGCTTGCAAGGCCGAGCATCGGCACCCAGCTGTCGGTGATCGTCGCGTCGGAGTGAATGTTGCCGGTCGCCTCGGCTGCGTTGGTGCTCGTGATCTGGGGGATCGCCGCCCCGATGGCTCGGCAGTACCAATCGATATTCGAAAGTCGTGCGACCACCCCCACGACCTCGAGGTACGCGAGGCGACTGAGGCCGCGGCTCTCGAAATCGGCGACAAGGTTCGCGGTGATTCCCTCGGCATCAGCGGCTACCCAATGCGCGGCCTCACCAATGAGGCCGAACTCGGTAGGCGGCTTGGTTGCCCCAGCCCATGCACGTCGTGCCGTGGCGACGATGGCCTGTCGTTCCGGGCTTCGTTGAGTCGGGCCCGGCGCCATCAGCTGGGCCCACGCTTGCTCTACGGCTCTTGCTCGTGACGGGTTCGGAGACAACGCTGATTCATGGAACATCCCTTGAACGTAGTATCTCGCGACTTCTTGGTGCGGGGTGACGTCAACCAGTTATACGCAAACATAACCGAGGAATCAAAAATGGTTGATGACATTCAAAAAGGCTTTACGGACATGATCGCCAGTGTCTTGGAGTTCGCTCCAAAGCTCATTGGCGCTCTTCTCTTGCTGCTGGTCGGCAAGTTCGTGGCGGGCTTCATTCGGGGGCTAGCTCACAAGCTTCTTTCGGCAGTCAAGTTCGACCAAGCGGTCGACCGTAGCGGTCTCGGCATACACGTCGAGCGTGCGGGCTTTGCTGACTCGGCAATGCTTCTTGCAAAGATCGTCGGTTGGATGATCATGCTGATCTTCGTTCAGCTTGCTGTACGTACGCTCGGCATCGATTCCATCGAGGAACTGATAACAAACTTCGTTTCGTGGATCCCGAACGTGATCATTGCGATCATCCTCATCGTCATCACCGGCGCAGTAGCGAACTTTGTCCGAGGCCTTGCCGCCCCAGCTCTTAGCGACGTGGCGATGGGCGATCTTGTGCTCAAGGTCATCGTCGCTGCGATCTGGATCCTCGGTGGCATGATGGCCATCGACCAGCTTGGCTTCGGTCGCAACATCATCGACCAGCTCTGGACGGCACTGACCTCTGGCCTCGTAGCCATCTTGGTCATCAAGTTCGGCATCGGTGGCATCTGGGCTGCACGTGACCGCTTCTGGCCAAAGGTTTATGACGCAGTCGACTCAGCCAAGTAGGGAAGTCGACAGCTAGCAAAGTCTCGGAGGTATCTCCGGGAACCTGATAGAGATGGCCCCGGGCTTCGGCTCGGGGCCCTTTGCTGTTTTGCTGTGTTTCCCGCTCGTTCCTCGCTCCCGGCAATCGCACATTCGCTTCGCTCGGTGTGCTCTGCGGACTGCCGGAGGCCGTGAGCCGTTCGTCGTCCCTAATGGGTGTGCCAGGTTCGTGAGAGTCTGGTGTCGAGCTGTCAGTCAGTGAGCACTTGTCGTCCCTGAAACCTCGTGAGGATTTCTTGTGAGGAGAGCGTGCCCTGGCTGGCATGTTTGGGTTGCTGGTGAACGCTTATGGGGTGTCGTGCTTCGAGCACTGATCCATTAGGTCGCGTTGGGCAACCCGCGAGCTTGCGATTGGTTGATCAACTCGAAGGGGAACCTGATGAAAGTGTTTGTTGGCGATGATTGGGCCGAGGCCCATCATGATGTGCATGTGATGGGAAACGACGGCGGCAAGCTCGCCGCGGTGCGGCTGGCCCATGGGCTCGACGGGATAGCTAAGTTCCATGAGCTGCTGGCTGGGTTTGGTGTGGAGCCCGCCGATGTAGTGGTCGGGATCGAAACCGACCGGGGTTTGTGGGTCGAAGCTCTGGTCGCTGCTGGCTATGGCGTGTTCGGGATCAACCCGAAGGCTGCTTCCAGGTATCGAGACCGCCATAGCGTTGGTGGAGCGAAGTCAGATGTTGGCGACGCGAAGATGTTGGCTGATCTGGTGCGCACCGATCGCCATAACCATCGCCAGGTCGCTGGCGATAGCGATGCTGCTGGCGGTGTTCGGGTGTTGGCTCGAGCTCATCAAAGTTTGATTTGGGACCGGACCCGCCATACCAACCGGCTTCGTCACGGGCTACGAGACTATTTCCCGGCCGCAGACCAAGCTTTTAGCGGTGACTTGGCGGGGATGGACGCTGTCGGGATCTTGGCCAAAGCTCCAACACCCACCGAGGCTGCCCGGTTGTCGGTGGCGCAGATTCGTTCTGCGTTGAAGGCTGGCGGCCGGCAACGAAACATCGACACGAAGGCCGTCGAGATCCAACAGTTGTTACGAGCCGACCACCTACACACATCGCCAGTAGTGGAGGCAGCGTATGGAGCGACCACGAAATCAGCAGTCGCGATCATTGTCGAGTTGAACCGCCAAATCAGCCAACTCGAAACAGAACTCGCCGAAGTTTTTAACAGTCACCCGGACACTGTCATTTACCGCTCCCTGCCAGGATTTGGTCCAGTGCTCAGTGCCCGGGTGCTTGGCGAATTCGGGGATGAACCCGAACGCTACGCCAACCCTAAAGCACGTAAGAACTATGCAGGAACCTCACCGCTCACCCGAGCCTCAGGTCGTCGACACGTCGTTGTGGCGCGTTGGGTCAAGAACCGGCGCCTCGCCGATGCTCTCGACCAGGCAGCGTTTTGTGCGATCACCCAAAGCCCAGGCTGCCGGCAGTTCTCCTCACTCCCGCGCTGGCGAGTCCGGTCGATGTTTCGAGCCTCCAGGCGAGAAACTCGGTTAGTGAGCGAAGCGAACGACGCGTATACAGGCTCTCGCGTTGACTGGCTAAAGGTCCGCTGTCGCTTCTGCGCCGCCGCTTGGTCTGGTGTGATGCTCAGCAAAACGAAAAGAGCCGGCCAGGTTGCCCTGGTCGGCTCGATCCGTGTGATTTGCCCTCAGACTGTTTTGTTCTCGACACAGCCGGTCGAGATCGGTGGTTGCCGTTGCGGCGATGTTTACGTTTGCTGACATCCGGGGTCTGACCCCAGATGTCAGTTAGGTCGCTGATGCGTCCCGGATGCTTTGGATAGTTGCGTCGATTGTTGCGGTGAAGTCCTCGTCGGACTGCTTTGCTGACAGGCCTTCGCCCAGTGCCCGCGAGAAGCTTGCGATCATGCCGTTGTTGCGGCTGAGACGATCGTTGGCCACATCGCGGCTGTAGCCGCCAGAGAGTGCAACAACACGAACGACCTGCGGGTGGGCAATGAGGTCGGCGTAGAAGTTGTCTTCCTCAGGAATCGTGACCTTCAACATGATGTGCTGATCGGCCGACAGCTTGTTGGCGTGCTCGAGCAACGAAGCTCGCAGCATCGCTTCTGCTTCTGCCTTCTCTGGAGAGTTGATGTCGACCTCGGGCTCGAGGATTGGCACAAGGCCCGCAGCGATGATCTCGAGACCAACTTCGAACTGTTGGGCCACGATGGCATCGATGCCAGCCTGGTTTGCCATCTTGATGACCGAGCGCATCTTGGTGCCGAAGATGTTCTTGCTCGCCGCACGGGCAAGCAGGTCGGTGAGGCCAGGAATCGGCTTCATCAGCTGGACGCCGTTGGCCTCGTCTACAAGACCCTTGTCGACCTTCAAGAACGGCACAACACGCTTTTCGTTCCAGAGGTAGTCGCCGGTGTCTTGGCCTTCGACCTGACGATCCATCGTCATCTCGAAAAGGATGGCGCCGATCACACGGTCGCCGTTAAAGGCCGAGTTGGTCATGATGCGAGAACGCATCTCGTGGACCTTGTCGAACATTTCGTCGTCGCCGCTGTATTCGTCTTCGGTGACGCCGTAGGCGAGAAGTGCCTTCGGGGTAGAGCCGCCGCTCTGGTCAAGTGCGGCAATAAAGCCGGCGCCAGTGCTCATTTGCTCGAGTTGCTCGTTGTTCATGTGTCTGCCTTTGTTGTGCAAGCCGTTCGGCTCGGCGACCGCACCTGCACATGGCAAAGCGTAGAACCCGAGCGAACCTTCGTCCTGAGACCTTAAGACTAGATCGTGCGGCGAAGTCTGGGTCTTGCATGTGCCGAACCAACGCGATATCAGCGGGCGTGAATCGGGTTCAGCTGTCGATCAGCTTGGGAGATGGGATATCGGTGTTCCGATGATCATCGACGTCCCACCCGGCGATGTAACGATTTGCATGACGCATGTAAACGGTTACATTCGCGGGCTATGAGCGAGCACACACCACGCTGGTGGGACCACGCCGTGGGCTACGAGGCGTACATCCGATCCTTTGCCGACGGCAACGACGACGGGGTTGGCGATTTCATTGGAATGCTCGACAAACTCGACCATCTCGCATGGCTCGGCATCGACATCTTGTGGATCACGCCGTTCTATACCTCACCCATGCGTGACTGGGGCTACGACGTGGCCGACTACACCGCCGTCGACCCCACCTACGGCACCATTCATGACTTCGACGCAGTTGTCGCCAAAGCCCACGATCTTGGCATCCGCGTTCTTATCGACATCGTGCCCAACCACACGAGCGATCAGCATCGGTGGTTCCAAGAAGCGCTCGCCGACCCGACCAGCCCGTACCGCGACTACTACATCTGGGTCGACCCACCCGAAGACGGCTCGCTACCGAACAACTGGGTCGGCTACTTCGGCGGCAAGACCTGGACGGTCGATGAAGCCAGCGGGCAATACTACCTACACCTCTTTCTCCCGTCGCAACCCGATCTCAACTGGCGCAACCCCGCAGTGCTCGACGAGTTCGACAACATCTTGCGGTTCTGGCTCGACCGTGGCGTCGACGGCTTCCGCATCGACGTGGCCCAAGCAATGGTCAAAGATGCCGAGCTTCGATCGAACCCACAGATCGGTCCGAGCGACGACTCGATGTTCCGGTGGGAACAATGGAACGCGTTCGATCACCAACACGACATTCTGCAGCCCGAGTCAGTGGACATCTTCAAGCGATGGAACGCCATTGCAGCCGAATACGACGCACTTCTTCTCGGCGAGACCTACGACCTGCACATGCTCGACAAGCTCGACCGGTTGGTCAGCGGGGGCGATGCCATCGACGTCGGCTTTTGGTTTGGGGCCATGCACATGGAGTGGGACGCCCAGCAGATTCGTGCGACCTTCGAACTTCCGCTGAACAACATTTCGGCTGGGTTGGGGTGGGCACAGAACAGCCACGACGAACACCGGTCGGTCACCCGCTTCGGTGGAGGCGACCTCGGCCGCCGCCGTGCACTTTCGCTGTCGGTTCTGCTCCTCGGGCTCCCGGGCCTGCCGTTTCTGTACCAAGGGGAGGAGCTCGGTCTCGAAAGCGGGACGCTGCCTGCCGAGGCCAAGCTCGACCCGGTCGGCGGCGATGATCCGAACTCGGGGCGCGACGGAACCCGAACCCCAGTGCCTTGGTCTGACGCGGACGGCATGGGGTTCACCTCCGCTGGCGTTACGCCGTGGCTGCCCTTTGGCGGGCGCACCGCCGCCGACACCGCAGAGGTGCAGCGCGCCGACCCTGCTTCGCCACTTCACGCCCATCGCGAACTGCTGGCCGTTCGAAAGACGCTCAGCGAGATCGTCGACGCACCGTTCGAGTGGATTGACACGGATGTCGACTCGTTGGTGGCCTTTCGTCGCGGCAACATCGCGTTCGTTGCGAATGTGTCGAGTGCTGCCGCGCTGGCCCCGGTGGCCGGCGCAGTGCTGTACCGCTCGGGTGCGGGCGAGGCTCTCGAACTTGCGGCCGACGAAGCGATGATCATTCGGATCGAGGGCTAGTCGATGCAACGTCGTCGAGGTCCATCAATCGAAGACGTGGCTCGCGAGGCGGGCGTCTCGGTGGCCACCGTGTCTCGCGCGCTTCGCGGACTTCCGAATGTCGCGGCCAAAACGCGCGCTCGGGTCGAAAAGATTGCCAAAGAACTCGACTATCAAGCTGACCCAAGCGCGGCCCGACTCGCCACCGGTCAGACCAAGCTCGTGCAACTCGCCACGCCGACGGTGGACGGCTGGTATTTCTCTCGGTTTCTTGCGGGGGCCATCGACCATCTGATCAGCAACGGATACGAGGCGCTGATGCATCCAGTCGAAGACCCGGCTGCTCGTGAACAGTTCCTGTCGAACCTGCTGCGGATGAAGAAGTCGGTTGACGGGGTGATCGTTGTCGACCTCAACATCAGCGAGGAATCTGCGGCCGAACTGTGGAACGAGGACATTCCAATGGTGACGGCAGGGTTCTCCACGCGACCGTTTCCCGCTGTGGTGGTCGACGACTATCGCGTGGGGTACATCGCTACCGAACACCTGCTCGACCTCGGGCACACCCGCATCGGCGTGATCTCGGGTGAACCAAATCACCCTCTGGCGTTTTCGGTGCCCGGCCTTCGTCTCGCCGGATACACCGGTGCGCTCGGAGCTGCGGGCATCGCGGTCGACCCGCTGCTCGAGCAGTCGGGGCACTTCACGGTGACCGGCGGACGAAAGGCAATGGAACGCATCCTCGACATGGACGACCCGCCAACCGCGCTCTTTGTGATGTCCGATGAGATGGCCTTCGGTGCATGGAGCGTGATGAACGAACGCGGCCTCAGCTGGCCCGACGATATGGCCATTATCGGCATCGACGATCACGAGCTTGCCCCGCTCGTCGGATTGAGCACCATCCGCCTCGCGCCACGCCGCCTGGGAGCCCACGCTGCCGAAATGCTGCTCCGGTCCATCGCTGCGCCGCGAGCCGAGAACGACGGTGCACCGCCTGACGCGTTGGGCTCGGGCACCGAAGAGAGCCAAAAGTGGTTGGAATTGGTGCCTCGAACGTCGACGGTTGGATAACCAGCGAGCGATATAAACGGGTATCTCGCAGCGCGGTGTGACAACGCTCACGCTGTCGGGTAACTTGCGTCTTGCAAACGTTTACAGTTTTCATCGTTCGCAGTGAACGATTGAATCCCAACCAGGAGGGGAACCCTGTAATGAATAAGTGGATGAAGCTGCTTGCAGCTCTATTCGCCGTGTCACTTGTGGCCGCAGCATGCGGCTCGAGCACGGCGTCCGACGCGGCAGACGCCGTAACCGATGCGACTGGCGACAGCGACGCACTCACCGATGCTCAGCAGGCGCTCGAAGACGCCAACGCGGCACGCGAAGATGCTGAAGCTGCTGCACAGGCTGCTGAAGATCGCGCAGCCGCTGCTGAAGCTGCAGCTGCCGAAGGTGGCGACGACGACGCAGCACCTGCACTCAAGGTCGTGACCGTCTCTGGCCCAGAGCGCTCCGAGTCAGAAGCTGGCGCACTCAACGCCGCACTCGAAGAGTTCGGTAACGCCAACGGAATCACCATCGTGTACAAGGGTTCCGCTAACTGGGAAGCCGACATCAACATCCAGCTCGAGGCCGGATCGAACCCAGACATCTCGATCTTCCCTCAGCCGGGCAAGCTCGCTGACTTCGCTCGCGCCGGAAGCGTGCTCGAAGTACCAAGCGAGGTCGTTGACGCTGTTAGCCCGAACTGGTCTGACGGCGCAATGGGCTTCGGCAACGTCGACGGCACCCAGTTCGGTATCCCGAACAAGAACGACCTCAAGTCACTTGTTTGGTACCAGCCAGCACGTTTCGAAGCTGCAGGCTACGAAGTTCCTGAGACCCTCGATGATCTCTGGGCACTCGCCGACACGATGATCGCTGACGGCAACACCCCATGGTGCATCGGTATCGAGTCCGGCCAGGCAACCGGTTGGGCCTTCACCGACTGGGTTGAGGACATGATGCTCCGTACCACCACCCCAGAGAACTACGACGCATGGACCACCGGCGACCTTCCGTTCGCAAGCCCAGAGGTAAGCGGCGCTATGGAAGCTGTTCTTGAGCAGTGGAACAAGGAAGGCGCAGTATTCGCCTCCGGCGGCACCATCGCCACCACCGCCTTCCAGGCAAACGGTGAGCCTCTCGTAAACGGCGACTGCCTGATGCACCGCCAGGCTTCGTTCTTCTCAAGCTTCTTCCCAGAAGGCACCCCAGCTGCTGACGGCAGCGAGGGCGCTGTCGACGTCTTCTACTTCCCATCGAACTCCGATTCCAAGCCAGTTCTTGGCTCCGGTACCCTCGCTGGTGCATTCGAAGATCGTCCAGAGGTATGGCAGGTAATGGAGTACTTCGGTTCCGCCGAGTACGCCAACGCACGTCAGGCCAACCAGCAGGCGCTTCAGGCCGGCGACGCCGAGGATCCATCGGTAATCCTCTCCGGCTTCAACACCGCTAACCGCAACGTTGACACCTCACTGTGGGCTCCACTCGAGGCATCGTTCATCGGCATCATGCAGAACGCTGAGATCTTCCGCTTCGACGGTTCAGACCTCATGCCAGCAGATGTTGGTGCAGGCACGTTCTGGAGCGAAGGCACCGCAGTTGTGAACGGCGACAAGTCCGTCGAAGACGCAACCGCAGCCATCGACGCCAGCTGGCCAGCAGGCTGATTCAGCCATTACTGATGGTGCGGCTCCGCTGAGCGCACCATAGAAACAGTCAATCTAAGTGGCCGGGGGCCTTTGCCCCCGGCCACTTCAGACTTCAGCGGGATAGCTCGTGGGGTCGGACAGTTGAGGGGGAGCAATGATGTATCTCATAGGAGTGGTGACGCTTGTTGCCCTCACAATTCTGAGTCTGGTGAGCCTGGTGCGGCTCTTCTCAGAAAAGCCGGTTAAGGCAACAATCTTCGCCACCATTCTCGTTGCGATGCTCGTGGTCATCTTCGGCATCGGCGGCGTCGCGCTCGGTGATTTCTTCGGTGGAGCCCGAATGGACCGCGTCGCGAATATGGCCGGAACCGTCACGGTGTCGGTCGCAGTGTGTATCGGCCTGTGGGTCGTGCTCAACCTGTTTGTGTCGCAGGCCAACCGCAAGTGGAGTCTGTTCTCTGGCCTGGTCGGCGCGGTTCTCGGAGCCATATTCTTCGGGTTGCTGCGAGGCAACCGATCCGTCGGCCCACTGGTCGCTCAGGTCGAGCCGTTCTTCCTCGAAGGCGATCCAATCGACTTCTTTGCGAGCCGCGGTATCGGTCCCGAGCTCTATATCGACGCCGCTGTTGGCACCGGTTTTCTCGGTCACCTTGAATGGCCGCTCTTCGGTGCTGTGCTCTTCGGCCTCGGAAGCGTCGCCATCAAGTCGCTGCCAAACCTTGTCGCTCGACTTGGGCTTGCTGCTGGCATTGGAGTGATCAGCGGCTACCTCGTTGCCATCAACACCAAGCTTTCGGTGCGCCCCACCCTCAACTGGACCAACGTCATCGTCGCCACAGTGATCGTCGCCGCAATTGGCGCAGGTATCGGATGGCGGTCGGGGCGTCCCGAGCGCGGCGGTCTACTTGGTGCCGGCGTCGGCTTTGCAATCGGTGCGTGGTTGCTGTCCACCTTCGACGCAATCGATGCCCCGATCATCGCAACGATCGTTCCACTCGTACTCGTCATGGCGGGCTTCGCCTGGCATTCGACCCCCTCGCCCCGCGAGCTGTCGCGCTTCGACAGTCGAGCTCGAGCAGTGGTATTTCTCGGCCCTGCCCTTGGCTTTCTTCTCATCGCACTGATCGTCCCGGCAATTCGAACCGGCGTCCTGTCGTTCAAGGACCGCAACTCCGCAGAGTTCATCGGCGTCGAGAACTACACGTCACTATTTACAGCAACCGACTCGGTCGATGTCTCGAACTGGACAAACATCTTCACTTCTCAATTGTTCTTCGTCGCTGTTGGCCTCGTGCTCATCGGGGCCATCGTCGGGTTGATCTCAGGCATCCGTAGAAACGGAGAAACGTCCTACGACTCGGGTCCGACCACGACCGGTGCGTTCCTGATCGCCGCGTTCTTGTTCGCAATGGCTGCGATGTCGGTGTTGCGTGGCACGTTCTTCAACAACCTGTGGTGGGTGATCACCGTCGTCACCGCAGCGACCGTGCTCGGTCTCGCCGTAGCTGTCCTTGCCGACCGGGCAACGTGGGGCCAGAACCTGGCGAAGAGTTTGATCTTCATGCCGATGGCCATTTCGTTTGTGGGCGCCTCGATCGTTTGGCGTCTTCAGTATCAGGCTCGAGACATTCGCAAGAACCAAACCGGTGTGCTCAACGCCACCTGGGTCGGGCTTGGCAAGCTCAGCAATTCGGGTTGGCCACGCATTGTGATGATCGTGTTGTTTGCGGCCTTCACGTTGTGGTCGCTCTACAAGATCTACACCCGCCTCCGCAACGACCAACCATTCACTGGAGCGTCGATTCTCGCGGTGGTCTCGGGTTGGTTCCTCTACCGCTTCATCGGCCCGCGCTTGGGTGGGTTCCGTATCCGTGACGGTGTTGTCGAACCAGAGGTCATCCAGTTCCTCACCGAACGTCCGTGGAACAACCTGTTCCTCATGATCATCCTCATCTGGATGCAGACCGGCTTCGCGATGGTCATTTTCTCGGCGGCGATCAAGGCAGTGCCATCGGAATTCATCGAAGCTGCTCGGGTCGATGGCGCAACCGAATCGCAGACATTCTTCAGCGTGACACTGCCCAGCATCTTGCCGACGGTCGGAGTGGTTGTGACCACGATGATCGTCCAGGTCACCAAGGTGTACGACATCGTTGCTGTCGCCGGCCTCGGTGGGCGGTTTGGCAACAACGTGCTCGCCAACCAGATGTTCAACGAGTCCTTCCAGATCGGTGATACCGGCTTGGGTGCCGCCATTGCCATCGTCATGTTCTTGGTCGTGTTACCGGTGATGGTCTACAACATCTACACAATGCAGAAGGAGGCGATCTAGATGGCTGCGATCACTCCATCAGGCGAAGGTTTCGGCGACCGGCTATATCGCAGGCTGACCGACGTCCCCACGTGGATCCTGTGGTTTATCGTGGCCGTGTGGACCGTTCCGAGTCTCGGGCTCTTCGCCAACTCATTCCGCAATCGCGACGCTCAGCGAAACGACGCGTTTTGGAACATCGTCACCGAACTTCCCGGAGTCGGCGATGGCACGACGTTTGACAACTACGAGACCGTTTTGGTCGCAGGCACCACAAGCGACCTGTCCGACTCGTTGATTACAAGCCTCGCCATCTCGGTTCCGGCGACGATCATCCCGATCGCCTTCGCTGCCTTTGCGGCCTACGGCTTTGCGTGGATCGACTTTCCAGGTCGCAAGTGGCTGTTCATCGCAACGGTTTCGTTGTTGGCCATTCCGCTTCAGGTTGCACTCATTCCGTTGCTCCAGCTGTACGGCGACGGCGACCCATTCGGTGGTGCGCACCTCACCATCCCGTGGACCGACAAGACAATGACGTTATTGCCGCTCAACAACTTGGCCAGTTCGCCAGCTGCGGTGTGGCTGACCCACACCGGCTTCGCCATGCCGTTCGCGATCTTCCTGTTGCACAACTACATCTCGCAGTTGCCCGGCGAACTCTTCGAGTCGGCCCGCATCGATGGAGCCAACCACTTCGGCATCTTCTGGCGACTGGTGCTGCCGCTTTCGATCCCGGCGCTCGCGTCGTTCGCAATCTTCCAGTTCCTTTGGACCTGGAACGACTACCTCATCGCCAACACGATGCTGCAGGGTCAGTCATCAGCACCGACAACGGTTCGTATCGCGAACCTCGCGGGCGATTTCGACAACACCGACCACCTGCTGACGTCGGCCGCATTCGTCCAGGCTTTCGTTCCGTTAGTCGTGTTCTTCAGCCTGCAACGCTTCTTTGTTCGAGGCCTGCTCGCAGGCTCGGTAAAGGGCTAGATCATCGCCGCGCAGGTTCCATCGAGCCGCGACGTTGCCGAGGCAGCCGAGCGTCTTGGCGCGCTCGTTCGCCGCACGCCAGTGCTTGCGGTTTCGAGGCACGAGCTTGGGCTGGCTGATGGGCTTGATGTGTGGCTCAAGCTCGAGCAGCTTCAGCACAGCGGAACCTTCAAAGCCCGCGGTGCCAGCCACTTCCTGGCTCGAAACGATGTCAGTAGCGCTGGTGTCGTCGCCGCGTCGGGTGGTAATCATGGGGCTGCAGTTGCTTGGGCTGCCCGTGAGCGCGGGTTGGCGGCGAACATATTCGTCCCCACCATCTCGTCCCCTGCGAAGGTCGATCGACTCCGTTCGTACGGTGCCACGGTGCATCAGGTCGGAGCGGTTTACGGTGAGGCGCTAGAGGCCAGCCAAGAGTTTCAGGCCGAGACCGGGGCCACCAGCATTCACGCATACAACCATCCCGATGTGATGGCCGGGGCTGGCACGGCGTCGCTTGAGTTCATCGACCAGGTCGGTGAACTCGATTCCATTCTGCTCGCATGCGGCGGGGGAGGCCTCTCCGGCGGAGCAGCCTGCGCTGTTGGCGACCGCACCCGCATCGTCGTTTGCGAAGGAGAAACCACGAACGCCTACGCAGCGGCGCTCGCTGCTGGCGAACCGGTCGACGTCGAGGTCTCCGGTGTCACCGCCGATGCACTTGGCGCAACGCAGGTTGGTGAGCTTGCGTGGAGGGCTTTATCGACTGCCGACGCGCCGAGTGCTCTTGTCGCCGACGATGCGGTCTTGGCCGCCCGCCAATTACTCTGGGATAACTGGCGCATAATCGTCGAGCCAGCCGTCGCCACCACCATCGCGGCTCTCCAAACCGGTGCCTACAGCCCAGCCCCCGATGAACGGGTAGGTGTCGTGATCTGCGGCGCCAACACCAAACTCTCCGACCTCTAACAACTCCGGGGTCTGACCCCAGTCTTCACACCGGCCGCCACTCCACTTGCTCAGGTGTCAACGATGGGGTCAGACCCCAGTCTTGACCGCTAGCCGTAGAGAGCTGCGAGAACTGCTGTCTTTAGATCGGCTACGGCCTGGTCGCAAGCGCCTTGCCGCGCACGAGAGGCGGCTCGGACAAAGCTGCTAGCGCTCGAATATCCGTACCGAGCTGCAAGGCTAGATCGAGGTTCGTCCGTGAGCTCCTGAGTCAGCATGATTGTGACCAGTCGTGCTGGGTTGCTGCTTAGCGAGATGTCGGACAGCTGGCGAATCGTTGCGCCGCCAAGCAGTACAACAAGGGCTTCGATGTCATCGGCTGTGATCTGGCCGATGCCGGGCGAAAGGCCCTGGACGCGCTCAGGGTAGTTTGCCGTCAGCTTGTTGACGAACGTCGAGTCTCCCAGCACTCTGCCAGGCAATATCGGGCGCGAATAGAAGTTCTGCAGAGGTCGATCTATGGCACCCGACTCGATGAATTCGCGATAGTGCTCAGGTGAATCGAATCGACCGAACAGGTGTCGAGTGCTTAGCCACTGGGGTGGTGCTTGGCAGCCCGAGTAGAATTTGAAGCTGGACCATTGGTAATTGTGCAGGTCGTCTATCCGGCAGAGCCCGGCATCTACCGGATTGAGCTCGATGTATCGAGCCACCCTTGCGAAGTACGTCTCCGAATCGACGAGAACCGAGTGGAACCTTCCTCGGAACAACGCGCCATCGCGCTGGTGGTGGAAGTTGAAGGTCTGGGTGTACCTCGACGCCACGTACTGCATCGTGGCCGATAGCTGCCCGTCGGGTGAGTGGACAAAGAGGTGATAGTGGTTGCCCATGAACGCGTAGGCGATCACCTCGATTCCGAACCGTGCGGATGCGTCGGCCCACAGGCCTAGGAAGAGCTCGTAGTCGAGTTCATTGCGGTATGTCGCCTGTCGAGCTGCCCCGCGGTTCATTACATGGTGGAATGCGCCCGGAAAGTCGATTCGTGGCTTGCGCGCCATGTCGGTGCCTTCTTCATAGATGAGGAGGGCTCCGCAAGGTGCCGATACGTAGAGCGTGTTGCTCCAGGCACAAGTTACATGCTGGGTCTGACATCAACGCCCGATGTCAACGATGGGGTCAGACCCTGGGGTTGACTTGACCGTGGCTGGCTATGCGTTGAAGTCTGCGATCGCCTTTTTGACCAGCTTGTCTGCGGTGCTGTCGGCGAGCGCTGGAGTGGCGAGCTGTTCGACTCGACGGAGGAGTTTGGGATTAGTCGTGGTGAGTTCGGATCGGGCTCGTAATACAGCGACGAGCAGATCGCCGTCGTAGAAGTCGCCAGCGACGAACGGATCCTCCTCGAGAAGATCAAGTGCAATGGGCACAAGCCAGTCCAGGCAGATCTTCTGTCCGATCATGATTCGGAGATCCTCGGGCGTGAACTCGTCGATGGGCTTGCTGCGAAGGGCGTAGCACCGGTCCACCAAGCTTGACCGGGTTGGCGGGTCAACCCAGGCAGGTGGGTCGAGCTGGTCGAGTGTTCGCCCTCCCATGAGGTCTAGTTGAGGATTTCGGCGAGGGTTACTGGGCGGTTTTCTTCGATGCTGCGGTGTGCGGCTTCGCCGATGGCTACCGACCACATGCCATCCTGCAGGGAGACGAGTGTGCCGAGGGCCTCGACAGCCGCTGCGCCTTCGGAGCCGCCGCCGGCGTTGCGGTGAGCGCGGATGGCTTCGGCGAAGTCGACGTGCTCTAGGTAGCTGGCACCGTGATGCAGGCCGGTGTGCTTGATCTTGTCATTCACAATTGGGCGGGTTTCGACGTTGCCGATGTCGGGGATGCCCTCGCCAGATCGTGTACCGAGGTGAAGCTCGGAGGTGGGAATCCGAGCGTCGAGCTTGCCCTTCGCTCCAACGACTGCAATCTCTTCCTGGTCTTTCGTGGCCTCGGCGAACATACACAGGTCGAGCATGGCGCGCACGTTATTCGGGTAGTCGACGATGACGTAGGCATTATCGAGAATGTCACTGGTCTGGCCGTCGTACACCTCGTCCAGGTGGTTGACCGCTTGGTTGCCCGACGCATAGACCTGCAACGGTCGCTCACCGATGATCAGATTCATTAGGTCGAAGTAGTGGCAGGTCTTCTCGACCAGAGTCCCGCCAGTGTTGCGGCTGAACCGGTTCCAATCGCCAACCTTGACGAGGAACGGAAAGCGGTGCTCTCGGATCGTCACCATCTTGACGTCGCCGACGAAGCCGTTGCGAACTTCGTCGATGAGCGCGCCGACTGCGGGCATGTAGCGGTATTCGAGGCCGACCCAGATCACGCCGTTGTAGCCCTGGCCAAGCTCGATGAGTTGCTGGCAATCCGCGGTCGTAGTGCACAGCGGTTTCTCGCAAAGTACGTGCTTGCCTGAGGCAATGACATCGGTCATGACATCGATGTGGGTGAAGTTCGGCGTAACGATGACGACCGCATCGACCGAGTCGTCGGCAAGCAGGTCGCGGTAGTCCTCGTAGACGGTTGCGCCGGGTGCGGCTTCGAGCCCGAGGTTCCGTTGATGTGCGTCGGTATCAGCAATGGCAACAACGCTGGTGTCGTCGAGAGCCGCGATGTTCAGGATGTGTTCGATGCCCATCATCCCGGTCCCGATAATGCCATATCGGATGTGATGGTCAGTCATAGCTCGGCAACTTCTCTAGTGTTGATTTAGTTTGAATGTAAACGTTTGCATTCGATCTGTCTAGCTGATGTACTTACGTACATGGCATCGAAGAACCCTGCGTCAAATCTTGTCAGCTCAGCTCCGCGTCGTCTTGGACCTAACGGACCTGAAATTGGGGCCCTTGGTTACGGCACGTGGCGTTTGACCGCTGACGATGTCGCCGCGAATCAGGCACTGATCGAGACAGCCCTCGACGCCGGCCTCAATCTGATCGACACCGCTGACGTGTACGGCCTCGACCATGGCGGAACCGGGTTCGGGCAAAACGAGGAACGCCTCGGCCAGGTTCTGGCAGCATCTCCCGAACTTCGAGACCGGATGGTCCTCGCGACCAAGGGCGGCATCATGCCGCCACTGCCGTACGACTCGAGCCCCGAGTACCTGACGAGCGCGGTTGACGCATCGCTCAGCCGCCTCGGTGTCGATGTCATCGACCTGTACCAAATCCATCGACCAGACATGTTCACCCATCCGGCATCGCTGGCCGAGACGCTCGATGGTCTCGTGGCCGCCGGCAAAATCTCGATGGTCGGCATTTCGAACTTCACCGTCGATCAATACGACGCGTTGGCTTCCCATCTCCAAGCACCCATCGTGTCAACCCAGCCCGAGTATTCCGTGGCTGCCTTAGCGCCGCTTCGTGACGGCATGTTCGATCGTTCGATGCGTGACGGTGTGGTTCCGCTGGCGTGGAGCCCGCTCGCCGGTGGCCGACTGTTTTCGGGTGACGGCATCCGACCCGAGCTTCTCGAGGTTATCGACGCTTTGGCCGAGCGTGAAGGCGTTGACCGGGCAACGGTTGCTATCGCGTTCGTGCTCGCACACCCATCCCAGCCGGTTGCCTTGCTCGGCACCCAAACCCCCGAGCGTTTGACCGCTGGTGCAGCCGCCTTCGACGTGCATCTCGACCGCAACGACGTCTACGACATCGTGGCGGCCAGCGAAGGAGTGCCACTTCCATGACTGAGCAGAGCGACCATGTTGGTGATGTGGGGACGTCGGGCGGAAGTCCCGACAACAAGGCTGAGATCTCCTGGTTTGGTGCATTGTGCGACGACGACTACGAGTTCCTCGGCGTCCCGAACCCCGACCTGCAAAGCAGTTGGGCCCACTGTTCCAACATCGTCACCACGGCCGACAAGCTTGGCTATGACAACGTGTTGCTGCCATCGGGCTACCAGCTCGGCATGGACTCCACGTCGTTCGCGGCGGCCGTGGCAACCCACACCGAGCAGATCCAATTGTTGCTCGCGGTACGCATGGGGGAGATGTGGCTTCCGCAGCTCGCCCGCCAGCTGGCCACAATCGACCAGATGGCGAACGGCCGTCTGACGATCAACATCATTTCGAGTGACATCCCTGGGGCTCCGCTCGAGTCCGAACCGCGCTACCAGCGAACCCGTGAGTGGATGAAGGTGCTCCGCAGCTTGCTCGACGGTCGATCGATCGACTTCCAGGGCCAGTTCGTACAGCTCAAGGTCGACCCCCCAAGGATGCGGACGGTGTCGGGTAAGTGCCCGCCGTTTTATTTTGGCGGCTTCAGCCCGGCTGCGAAAGACACGGCCGCACAGCACGCCGACGTTTTCCTCACTTGGCCTGACACCGTTGCCGGTGTCGCCGACACTGTTGCCGATATGCGCGAGCGGGCGGACGCTTATGGCCGTGAATTGAAGTACGGGCTTCGCGCCCACGTCATTGTGCGAGAGACCGAGGCCGAAGCTCGGGCCGCCGCCGACCGATTGCTGTCGAAGCTCGACGCCGACGATGGCGAGAAGATTCGGCAGAAGTCGCTCGACACAGCGTCTGCAGGCGTGGCCCGTCAGAACGAGCTGCGCGATGCAGCTGAAGACGATGGGTTCGTCGAGGAAAATCTGTGGACCGGTATTGGCCGGGCTCGCAGTGGTGCCGGTGCTGCCATTGTTGGCGACCCCGACCAGGTGCTGGCCAAGCTCCGTGCGTATCAAGACGTCGGAATCGGCGCGTTCATTCTGAGCGGATACACCCACGCTGCCGAAGCCGACCTCTTTGCGAAATACGTTCTGCCAAACATCGAGCACGGCCCGCTCTACGAGGGCTCGAGTACCTAGCGGTTCAGAGGTCTTGTCACAGGGCGCGGCTACGTTTCCACTAGCACTTCCCCCGCACACAACTTCAACGAAAGAAGAGAGACGATGAATGTCGTCGTTTTGCAGGGGACCCTGTCCAGTGAGCCGATTGAACGGACACTTCCATCGGGGCTCAACATCATGAACTGGGATGTTGCCACCATCATCGACGGACGAAAGCTCACGGTTCCGGTGCAATGGAATAACCCGCCAAAGAAGGCGCTGGCAATCGTCGAGGGCGATGCGGTTGTCCTGTTTGGCACGGTGCGTCGACGGTTCTATCAAGCCGGAGGCGCAACGCTGAGTCGCACCGAGGTGGTGGCCCAGCAAGTAGCCAAGCCCACCCAACGTGTCGGCGTTGCGAAGCTTCTGGCCGAAGCCCACGGCCAAATTGACGCGGCTGCCGCCTAGGAATCAGCCGCGTATGACATAGGCAGGGCTGGTGTCCGCCCACTACGTTCGTCGCATGCAGATCTCGTGTGACGAAGTGGGCGGGCGCCCGTGCGCCTGACTCAACGAACGCTGGCGCAACCCGACAGCCCCATCGGTGCGCACGCGCATTTGCTCGACGACGTGCCCGCCAACAAGCCGTTGCTCGACCTGTCGCAGGGTGCACCGGGCTTCCCGCCCGCGCCCGAAGTGCAACAGCGAATGGCCGACATCGCCGCGCATCCCGACGGAAGTCGATACGGGCCGCTGAGAGGCCTGCTTTCGTTGCGGACTGCGCTCGTCGAGGAACTCAACGAGGTGTACGGCGGCGATGTCGCTCTCGACGACGTGTGCATTACCTCGGGCTGCAATCAGGCCTTCGCAATGGTGGTGAGCGCGCTCACCGAACCGGGCGACGAAGTGATGCTCGCGGTGCCGTACTACTTCAACCACGACATGTGGCTTGGCCTAGATGGGGCGGTGTCGACATATCTGAAACCATCGAATGGTCTGTCGCCCTCGACCGATGACGCTGCGGCAGTACTGACCGATCGCACGCGTGCGATCGTGCTGGTGACACCTGGAAACCCAACCGGGCACACTATGTCGTCCAACGAGCTCGGCGCATTCGCGGACTTCGCCCGGGACAACGATGTCGCACTCATCATCGACGAGACGTACCGGTCGTTCATCCCAGGAGATGCCGCTCCGCACGAACTGTTCCACCGGGAGGCCTGGCGCGAGCACGTAGTGAGCCTGCATTCGTTCTCGAAAGACTTGGCCATCCCTGGGCAACGCGTCGGCGCGGTCGTTGGAGCGCCCGCGTTGCTTAACGAGGTGGCCAAGCTCATCGACTGCGTGACGATCTGCCCTTCACGAATTGGCCAGGAGGGTGCCCACGCCGGGCTCACCGAGGCAGGGGAGTGGCGGCAGGCTCGCATCGATGAGATCGCGGCCAAGCAACACCGCTTCGAGCAGATCATGGCCGCTGAGCCGGGCGGCTTCGAGCTGCTTTCGGCTGGCGCCTACTACGGCTGGGTACGTCACCCATTTGCCGACGTGCCGACATCGGACATTGTCGAGCAGCTGCTGTTAGAGCAGGGCATCCTCATGATTCCGGGAACCGCGTTTATGCCAGCTGACGAGCAGTGCATTCGATTTAGCTTCGCCAATGCTGAGATCGATCGGCTGGACGAACTGACCACGAGGCTGTCCGACTTCTCGCTAAGTCGCGAGCTCAGCGGCTAGAGGCGAGATCCCTAATTCTCTCCCAGACGGCGTCTTCGAGCTCGACCGCGTCGACGTCGCCTCGGGTTGATCCGGGGAGGCGTGCGCCTGGCTGGGCGTCGACGGCCGCCGAGATCTGGTCGAGGCGGTCCCAGAAGCCGTCACCTGCAAATGAGTTGGGGTCGATGACGAGGTAGAACTGGCCGATGTCGTGGTGTGGTCCTTCGGGGGCTTTGAGCGGCGGGATCTGGGTGCTGAGGAGTGAACCGGTGAGTGCCCCGGCGAGCACCTCGACCATGAGGCCAAGGCCGTAGCCCTTGTACCCGCCGGCCGACACCAGCGATCCCTCGAGCGCTTCGTTTGGGTCGGTGGTGTCGTTGCCATCGGCATCGACCGCCCAACCCATGGGAATCGATTCTCCTGCGGCCTTCGCCATGGTGATCTTTCCGAGCGCGACCGCCGAGGTGCTGTAGTCGAACTGAAAGGCCACGCCGCCGTCGCGAGCGGGAACAGCCATAGCCATGGGGTTGGTGCCGAGCATCGGGACCGAACCTCCGGGTGGCGAAACCCGGGCGGTCGAGTTTGTGGCGCCGATGGCTAGTAGGCCGGCGTTGGCGAACTGCTCGGTGAAGTAGCCAAGCGACGTGCAGGTGTGGCTGTGCTCGATCGACAGTGCCACCGTGCCGTTGTCCTTTGCTGCTTGCACCGCGGTGTCGAAGCCAGCGGCGAACGCCACCTGGGCAAAGCCATACTTGGCATCGACTCGAACGGCGCCGGGCTTGTCGTGGTTGACCACCGGCTCGACATCACCGAATACCCGGCCAGTTTCGAGCTGGGTGCAATAGCTTTCGACGTAATACAGCCCACAGATCCGATTGTTGTTTGACTCGGCGATTCGGACCGCGTGTGCAACCTTGTCGGCGGCGTGCTGGCTTGCGCCGTGCTTGATCAGCGCTTGGGCGGTCGTGGCTTCAATATCGTCAAGTTGTACGCGTGGCATGTGCCGGACACTATGCGACGAGACCGCAAGCGCCTAAGCCAAGCGACTGGCGAGTTCACCGAGGTCCTGAACGCCGACCTGGTGCATCGTGGTGGTGAGTCCTTCGTGGAGAATGTCGTGCGCATGGGCCGCGCCCGAGTCACCCAATGCACACAGGCCAAACAGGAACGGTCGACCAGCGAAACAGAAATCGGCACCAAGTGCGAGCGCCCGGGCAATGTCGAGTCCATCGCGAATGCCCGAGTCAAACATGACGGGCACCCGTCCGTTGATGCGTTCGACTATCGGGCTCAGAGCGTCGATCGACGCAATAGCCCCGTCGAGCTGACGTCCGCCGTGATTGGACACCCACACGCCGTCAGCGCCGTGGTTCAAGCACATCTCGGCGTCATCGGGGTCGAGAATGCCCTTGACGACGAGGGGGCCATCCCATTCACGGCGCAGCTGGTCGAGGTAATCCCACGAGAGGGTGCCGCCGAGGTTGGCCCCAACAAAGCCCGCAGTGTTCTTCATGCTCGCCTCATCGACATAGGCCTCAAGCGACCGGAACCGAGGCATACCCTCCCGGGCGAGCGCCTTTGTCCATGCAGGACGGGTAGCTGCCTGGAGCGCAAGACGTAGATCGATCTTTGGAGGCACGCGAATGTGGGCCTTACGTTGACGCTCCCGCCGGCTTGGCGCTGGCACATCCGCGGTGACAACCAACACCGACAGGCCAGCGTCAGCAGCTCGCTGCACCAGATCGCTTCGAACCGTGACATCGCGCGGTGGGTACAGCTGAAACCATCCGTTACCGCCCGCCCAGGTGCCAGCATCTTCAGGGCTTGCCGTACCAACCGTGCTGAGAACATAGGGGATGTTCTTCGATGCTCCTGTTCGGGCGAGGGCCTCGTCGGCTCCCGGCCAGATCAACCCGGTGAGCCCCACCGGAGCAATGCCAATTGGCGTGTTGTAGGTCTTGTCAAACAACGTGGTTGCGGTCGACGGTTCGAGCGGGCCCTTCAGAAACTGGGGACGAAAGCGGACGTTGGCAAGGGCATCTCGGTTGTGGTCACGGGCGTGGTCGGCGCCGGTTCCTGATTCGAGATACACCCACGCAAACGAGGGAATTCGTCGCTTCGCCCGCTTCTCTAAGTCGGCGATTGCCGGGAACGAATCCATGACCGATGAGCTCACCAAAGAAGTGTCGCACGAGGAGCGCTAACTTGTCGCAATGACGCTCAACCATGGTCTCGACCTCGTGGCGATCCCCGGACCGTCGATCCTCCCCGAGCGCGTTCGAGCGGTGCTGGCCCAACCAATGCCCAATATCTATGCCGGGGAGATCGTCGAAACCTCCGACCGCGTGTTGGCCCGGCTGCCGGGTATCGCCAGAACTGCGGGTCACGGGTTCGTCGTCATCGGTAATGGTCATGCGGCGTGGCAGATGGCGATCGACAACTTGCTGGTTCCCGGCGACAAGGCTCTCGTTCTTGACTCGGGCGCATTCGCAAGGTTTTGGGGCGAGTTCGCGAGGGCTGCGGGCGTTGAGGTGGAGGTGCTGCCGGGAGACATGCGAAGCCCAGTTGACCCCGAAGCAGTGCACGAAAGGCTGGCCGCGGACGATGGATCGATCCGGGCCGTTCTCGTTGCCCATACCGACACCGCCAGCTCGGTACGAAACGACATTGCGGCGTTGCGGTCAGCGATCGATGCGGCGGGCCACGACGCCCTGTTTATGGTCGACGGCATCGCTTCCATCGGCGCTGAACAATTCGAGATGGACACATGGGGAGTCGACATCGCGATTGGAGCATCGCAGAAGGGTCTGATGTGCCCTCCAGGGGTGGCGATCGTATGGGCTGGCGCAAAGGCAATGGATCGTTACCGCCGCCTGTCATCAGATCGTCCGCGCACTGCATATGTCGATTGGGAGCATCGGATCGACCCTGAAGCCATCTATCAGAGCTACGCCGGTACGCCGCCCGTCATGCACCTGCGGGCGCTCGATGTCGCTTTCGATCTCATCGACGAAGAAGGCGGCCTTGAAGTGGTATGGAATCGGCACCGAATCCTGGCAGACGCTGTCCGAGCTGCGGTTTCGGCGTGGTCAACTCCCGATGGCATCGAGTTCAATATCGACTCGCCCGAGCATCGCTCGGACGCAGTGACGACGGTCAAGACCGGTTCGATCAACGCCACCGAGCTCGGTCGGGTATGTCTCGAACAGTACGGCGTAACCATCGGAGTCGGGCTGGCCAACGAGCGAGCGTCCACCTTCCGACTCGGACACATGGGCCATGTCAATCCGCCGATGGTTCTCGGTGCGGTGGGCTCGGTCGAGGCTGCGCTGGTGGAAATGGGCGCTCGGTTTGCCGATTCGGGCGTGGCGGCTGCCGCAGCGTCCATCGGCGGCCGCTAATGTTCGGGGCTTATGGCGGTCGAAGTCGACATCACCCCGAAACCTGAGGGCACGTACCGCATCGCCGTGTGGACGGTCGGCCCTGCCATCGAGCGCCGATACCCGAAGCTCCAGGCGCTCGAGGCTGACGTCGTTGTGGCTGCGAGGTGCGGCAGCGAGGTTCGCTTGCTTAAGGCAAAGCGCGCCGCGCATTCGGGGATGGCCTGGGTTGGCCGTCATGCCCAGCGTGGCCTCGGCGTGTTGTCGTTCCGTCCCGCGTTTGTGAAGCTCGACGGCGGTCGGTGGGACCAACGCCTCGAGTGGATTGCACCGATCATCGTAAATGGCCCGGTCAGTCATCATTTGCTTGCGGTATGGGCGCTCAACGAGAAGGCCCAGGTCAAGTTCAAAACCAACCCGCCCGCAAGCCAGCCCATCCAGATGATGCGCTTGTATCAAAAGACGCTGAAGAGCCCCACGGTTATTGCTGGCGACTTCAACAACAATCCGGTCTTTCATAAGAACGATCCGAACTGGGACATGCTCGAGTTGATTGCGATGCTCGAGACGAACGGATTTGTGAGCGCCTATCACGCCCACACAGGCCTCGACCATGGCGACCCGCGTGAACAGCCCACTCGTTTTCGCCCCGACCCCATTGGCGGTACCGAAGGTCATCATGTCGACTACTGCTTCGTGCCTACCCAATGGCTGCCAGCGCTGCGTAACGTGCAGATCGGTTCGCCCGATAACTGGTTCTCCAAGGTTCGAGCTGAAGAGCACGTACCAGTGGTGATCGACTTCGACCTAGCAATGGTTCGCGAGATCGCCCAGCAGATGCGCAAGCGCAAGGACAACTAAGGCTGAGCCAGCAACGCCTTGGCGGCTGAAAGCCCCGAGTTGAAGGCACCTTCGACCTTCGGGCCACCAAACGCGTCACCGGCGAGAACCAGCAGGCCGGGTTCTGTGGCTGCGATGAGGTGACGCTCGGGGTGCGGCGTATGGGGCCCGGCGTACTTCCATTTGTGGAGCTGCACGTCGATGATTGGAGCGTCGCCAATCCATGGCTTGGCTTCGGTGAGCAAGTCGGAGATCACGATCGCTGGCGCGTCGTCCCACCGGGAGGTGCTGGCTTCGCCGTTCACATGAAAGGTGAGCGCCGGCTTCTCGCTGACGCCTTTGAGGTGGTTGTCGGAGATAAAGGTGAACAGGTCGGCTTCGGTTCGCTGAACCCCACCCGGTGGCAACAGCATCGACGCCGATTCGAGTGTGACCATCAGCGCGAACGTTGGTTTGTAGGTGATGGCGTGCAGAGCGCTGGCAACGTTCGGGTCGAGCTCCACGCCGCCGTCGGCCAGAAGTGTGAGCGTCTGGGGAACCGGTGAGGTGACGAGCAGCGCGCGGCTTAGTCGCTCGCCACCCGACTCGATGGGAAGTCGCCACCCATGTTCTGATCTCTCGATTTGTGTTGCTCGCTGGCCGGTTTCAACGACGACACCTCGATCAGCCACGTTGCTCGTTAGCCACTTCGCCAACGCTGTCATCCCGTTGGGGCAGTAGTAGCGGGGGTAACCGTCCTCCTCGGTGAAGCCATGGCACCACACGTCCACAACACCAGCGGCTTGGGCATCGTCGATGACGGCCCGAAAATCGTCGCCTCGAACGGTGAAGAACTGGGCACCATGATCGAGCTTGGCGTCACCAATTCGGCGAGTGGCCAGGCGTCCGCCAACGCCCCGGGCCTTGTCGATGACAGCAACCGACAGCCCGGCGTCGGCGAGCATGCCGGCTGCAGCAAGGCCTGACAGGCCGGCGCCGATAATGCACACGTCTGCTGGCGTTTTGATCATCAGTAGATCTCGCCGGTGAAGCTATTGGTGATGAAGAACTCGTAACGCTGCTTGCGGACCCTGGTGGCCCACATTCGCTGCGCTCGGGCGAGGCGTTTGATCGTCGGTAGGTCCCGAACGACTCGTGCGAACGCGGCGTCGACCTCGGACCGGGTCAGTGGCGTATCGAGGACTTCGTTGAAACATGCGATCGCTGAATCGACCCAGCGCTCCTGGTCGATTCGCAGCAGGTAGACAGCAGTCTGTTGCAGCACGCCGCGCACGGTCCGGTAGTCGTCGCCCGACTTCTTCGTAAGTTGCATGGCAACTGGCCGAAGGGCGAAGGGCACGGCGGTGAGGTAGTTGCCCACCTCATACATTGGTCCGCTGTTGGAACCCCAGATCAACGGTGGGGTGGTGTCGAGGAGCACGACCTTCTCTCCGTCCCAGGCAAAGTTGGTGACCTGCGCATCGATCGATAGGCCGCCGCTCTGGCCATCGGTTACGACGCGGGTCACGGTGTCGCGGATCGAGACCAGAATCGGGTCGTCGGTCGACGGCGAGCTGTTGGCGATGATGTTCTCGGCAAGGTCATCGCGCTCGACGACCGGTTGCACTAGGTAGGGAATCTGCACGCCGTGTTCGTTGCCGATGAGCCTGATGTCGGTAGGAATGACCGGCGCTCCCGCGGCAACGAGTGCGTCGTGGAACCGATGCATGCGATCCATGTCGGCATCGAGCTGATCGGCGGGACCAGGTGCTTGGCGCTTCACCACTGCCTTCGGGTTTTCTGACGGCCAGCCCACCGCCAACCCCAGCTCGCCCATGCCGAGAATGTTGATCCCGGTGGTCGAGCGAGAGGCGAACGCTTGCAGGATTGAACGTTCGAGCTCTTGAAGCTCGTCGTCGGAAACACCGGGAAGCGTCCACGTCAGCGTCATGTCGAAAGCAACCGAATCACAGCCCTCGCAGCCAGGGGCATTCGTTGAATGAGGTCATGGAACGTCGGCCCGATTGGTCTGCCTTGATACGCGTCACCGAGGTGTAGTCGGAGCCGAAGTAGTTCATGCCGTCGAGACCGAGGATGTCGGCCAACACCGTAGAGATCACCCCGCCATGACACACCGCCGCCACGATCTGGCCTGGATGGTCGGCGATGATTGTGCCGATCGAATCGAGCACACGGGTGACGAACGACTCGGCGGTGAGCCCTGCGATGAGGGCTTCAAGGTCGTCATCGGTAAAGGGGCCCGCCTCTTCGCCCGGCACGTAGCTGGTGTGGCCAAGATCAAACTCGGCAATTCCATCGACAACGGTTGCCGCTAGACCCTTTGACTCGGCGAGCGGCGCAGCGGTGTCGATGGCCCGCTGTTGGGGGCTGACATAGAGAGCATCGATTGTTTCGATCGCCAGATACTCGGCCATGAGCTTGGCCTGATGATGCCCGAGTTCGGTCAAGGCAGGGTTGGCTCCGTTCTCGTCGTAGTCGATTCGTTCGGGACGGCCATGGCGAATGAGTATCAGCTCCACGCGGCTGAGCGTAGTCTTGGCAGGCGATGAGACAGACGTTGTGCGAGATCAACTTGGATGCCGTCCGCCATAACGTGCGGACGCTGATCGACCATGTTGCCCCCACACCGGTGTGCGCGGTCGTCAAGGCCAACGGGTACGGGCACGGCAGCGTCGAGGTGGCAAAGGCCGCGCTCGACGCCGGCGCTCAGTGGCTGGCCGTTGCACTCGCCGAAGAAGGCGTGGCCTTGCGCGATGCGGGCATCACCGCTCCGGTTCTCGTGCTCTCCGAGCAAGGCCCATCATCGACCTCGGACCTCATAGAGCACGACCTCATCCCCTCAGTCAATACCCCCGAAGGAATCGATCGTCTTGGCGACCACCTGTCAACGATGGGGTCAGACCCCAGCGTTGACCGCGCGACAATCGACGTGCACCTCGTGCTTGATACGGGCATGCGGCGAGTGGGTGCCGAACCCGATCGACTCGATGCGCTCTCCGAACGGATCGCTGCGTATCCATCGCTGTCGCTCGCCGCTGTGTGGACCCACTGCCCGGTGGCCGACGAACCCGACAACCCCTTCACGTCATCGCAGCTCGAACGATTTGATGCAGCGACGCCACCGGCGCTTGCGACCCACGTTGGTAACTCAGCCGTCGCCATCGACCGACCTGACCGCGAGGCCGCAATGGTGCGTTGCGGAATCGCTGTCTATGGCATCGACCCCGACGAGGCCCTTGCCGGGAGGGTGGACTTGCAGCCGGTGATGACCATTCGCTCGGTCGTGTCGTTCGCGAAGACGATCCCCGCTGGAGCGTCGGTTGGCTACGGGCACCGCTGGACCGCGTCGACGAAGACCAACCTCGTGACCGTTCCCATTGGCTATGCCGATGGCATTCGGCGCGACCTCGGGCTTCGTGGCGGAGAGGTGCTGATCGGTGGCAAGCGGTTTCCGATCGTCGGTGTGGTGACCATGGACCAACTGATGGTCGACGTTGGCGACGCCCAAGTGGCGATCGGCGATGACGTGGTGCTCGTCGGCCGGCAAGGCGACGAGCAAATCACCGCAGCCGAAGTAGCGGCCAAGCTCGACACCATCCCCTACGAAATCGTCTGCGCAGTAAGCGAACGAGTCCCCCGGGTCTATATCTGACATCCAGCGTCAGACCCCGGATCTCAGATTCGGAGCCAGCGGTCCCTTAGCTCGGTTGCCAGCCGAACAAACTCGGCGACGACCGCGTCGGGTGGGTCGATCAGTTCGATGGTGTCGCCGTAGCCGGCGAGTTGGGCGGCCAGTGGCTTGGGGCCGAATTCGGTGATCGTTGCCGGTAACCGCCCGTCGGGGAGCGGTTCGCCAATCTCGATGCGTCCAGAGAATTGATAGCGAAGCGGCGCCAGCATCGATGGGTCGGCAAGGAGCTCGACTACCAGGTCGCCGCGCTTGGCTTCGACGACGCTGACGATGCGGTCCCACTCGGCTTCGAGGTCGAAGTCGTTGGGCCGGTCGACTGGGCGGTCGAGCACCTGCACCTTGGTGATGCGGGTGACGCGGAAGGTGCGCATGCCTTTCGCGGTGTTGGCGAGGAGGTACCAGGTGTTGCGCTTCGTCACGAGCCCGAGCGGGCTAACCGAACGGGTGGATGTGCCGGTTCGCGGCGAGTTGTAGGTGAGCTTCACCTGATGAGCGGACACCACCGCATCGGTCAGCGTGTCGAGGTGCGTGGGCGCTGAACCGCCGACCTGGCCCCAGCCGGCGGGGTCGATCTTGATGGCGTCAGCTGCCGCTTCGGCATCAGCCCTGAACGTCTCGGGGAGCGCACCGCTGAGCTTACGCAGGGCGGACTTCAGTTCGGGTGAGGAGTCGATCGTCGGTCCCGCCGCCAAGAACAGCGCCTTTGATTCGTCCGAGGAGAGCCCAGTGAGGTCAGTCTTGGCGCCGCCGAGCAGCCGCCAACCACCGCCGCGGCCAGCTGTCGAATAGACAGGTATGCCGCTGATGGCCAAGGCTTCAAGATCACGGCGTGCAGTTCGCTCGGACACCTCGAGCTCAACTGCTACTTCGGCAGCGGTTATTTGGCTGCGCGTTTGCAGCAGCAGAAGTAAGGCGATGAGACGGTCAGCACGCATGCAAGAAGTATTTCAAACAAACTGGCCATGACGTGTCCAGTTTTCGCAGGAAGAATGGTTCCATGACAGACACACCAATGACTCCAGACGACCCACGCTTCGGTTTTGCCAACGTGACCTCAACCGTGCGAAGCCTCATCGACGGCACCACCGCACACCAGCACGGCGGCTCAACGCCCTGTTCAGAATTTACCGTGAAGGACCTTCTCAACCACATCAACCTGGTCATGAACCGAGTTGCTGTAATCGGTAACGGCGGCCACTGGAGTGATGTCACCGACGAGTCGGTCGCCCAAGACGATGGCCATGCAGAGGCGTTCGCCGAGGCTGCACATGCCGTCATGGAGGCATGGACTGATGCTTCGAAGCTCGAGCAAATGTATGAAGTGCCATGGGGCGAACTGCCGGGCACGCCAATGCTGTTTACCTACACCGCCGAACTGGCCACCCACGCCTGGGACCTCGCTACCGCAACCGGCCAGCCGATCGAGATCGCCGACGAGATGCTCGGCGGGGCGCTGTTCGCTGCCAAGATGCTCCCAGCTGAAGGTCGCGACGACCCGGAGTTCCCTTTCGACCCGGTCGTTGACCCCGGTGAAGATGCTCCGGTCCTGCTGCAATTGGCCGGCTGGATGGGCCGCCAGGTTCTCTGATGGCATTCGAATACGAGAACACGTTCATCTCGGTCGCCGACGATTGCGCGGCCGAGGTGGGCGAGGTTCCACCGGCGGAGTACCGAGGCAAGCCCACCCAGGCCGCCCAGGAATTCGCGATGCTGCACGGCCACGATTTCGAGCACACAATGAGCGAGATTCAGTCGGCCATCTGGGTCGAGCGCAAAGGCGGTGCCGAGCTCAGTGAAGACGAGCGTCAGGCGTTGCGGGACGAGTACTTCGGCACCGGCCGAGCCTGTTTCCGAGCATCGCCGCTGGCGAAACGCTATGGCTGGGGCTTTGTGTTCGACGCCGAGGGCAAGGTGGCGCTTGTCGCCTCCGACTCAGAGGCATACGCCAGCTACGCGGCCGACAACTCGCTCGATCAGCTCAAGGCCATGAAGGCGAAGCGCTAGACGATCCAGCGGCCGCGGCCTCGGGCGAAGAGCATCGCGAAGTAGGCGAGGCTGGTCGCGGCGGCGGCAACGTAGGTGAGGGCGGCAGCTCGCAGTACCGCTTCGACGCCATCGCGCTGTGCCGGGTCGGATAGGCCAAGACGTTCGAGGCTTTCAAGAGCCCGCTTGCTGGCGTTGAACTCGACCGGCAAGGTGGCGATCTGGAAGATGGTCATGCCACCGAGCAGCAGCGCCCCGATCTTGAGGATGCCCTCGTTGCCACCGATGAGTCCGACCATCACGACCATGGGGCCGAAGCGGGCTCCGAGTGCGGCGAGCGGCACTAGGAACTTGCGAAGCTTCAGGCGAAAGTCGCCGCTGAAGTCCTGCATTGCGTGACCGGCCTCGTGGGCTGACACGGCCATGGCCGACACGCTCGTCTTGCCCCAGTTCTGCTGGGACAGACGCAGAATGTCCTTCGACGGGTCGTAATGATCGGTGAGCTTGCCTCGGACCTGCTCGAGGCGTACGCCCGTGATGCCCTGGTCCTCCAAGATCGCGGCTGCAGTTTGCGCGCCCGTGACCTTGTACTGGTTCTCGACCATGCTCCACTTCTTGTACGTGGTCTTCAAATATCGCTTCACGAGCCACGAGCCCACGAACGCAATTCCCGCCAACGCATATGCCATACCAACACTCATGTAGTCGATCGTAGGAGTAGTGGTAGCCCGTTGACGAATGCTCTAATGGCGACATGGACGAAACTTCCGGTCTCCACACGTCGCCATTCACCTGGATGCGTGTTGGGCACTGGACCGATTCTGTGGCCAAGACCGGCTGCACGGTGGTGCGATTTCTTGGCGACGTAGTGGCGTCGGGCGAGGTTCGCGGTGGCGCTCCGGCCACCCGAGAGTTTGCGTTGCTCGAGCCAACCCGCCTGGTCGAAACCGTGCATGCGGTGTGTCTGTCGGGCGGGTCAGCATTCGGGCTTGCCGCCGCCGATGGGGTTGCCCGATCGCTACGGGCGCAGGAGATCGGCTTCGAAACGAAACATGGCCGGGTGCCGATCGTGGTTGGCATGTCGCTCTACGACCTGGGCGTAGGCCACGCCATGCGCTGGCCTGGGGCTCCGGAGGGGGAAGCCGCGCTGGACGCGGTAGCACCAGACTTCGCCGTCGGCTTGGTAGGCGCCGGCGTTGGAACCACTGTGGGGAAGTGGCGCGGCGCCGAAGCGGCTTCACCAGGAGGGGTCGGGTTCGCTGTTGCCCGGCGAGAAGAGGTTGTCGTGTCTGCTCTTGTCGCGGTGAACGCAGTTGGAGACATCGTGGCCCGTGCCGGGTCACCCGCGGACGAGATCATCGCCGGCACATTCGAATGGCCCGAGGCCGAATCGCCGCTTGGCGAGAACACCACCATCGGTGTCATCGCAACGAACGCGGATGTCACCAAGACGCAATGCCGTTCGCTCGCCGAAGCTGGCCACGACGGCTTGGCTCGGGCGATCATCCCAGCGCACGGGCCCTCCGATGGAGATGCGTTGGTCGCCGTGGCCAAGCCCGAGGTCGAAACGGATATGTCGACCGTTCGACTACTCGCGGCTGTTGCTGTTGAGGAAGCGATTTCGTCACTGGGCCGAGCTGTAGGGCCGTAGAATAGCGGCGTGATTTCGGTCTTCTCTACCTCGCCAGAACAGACGGGAGCTTTGGCAGCTGCCCTCGCCGAAGCTGCCGAGCCTGGCGACGTGCTGGTGCTCGTTGGCGAATTGGGGGCAGGCAAGACGGCGTTCAGTAAGGCCTATGGCAAGGCGTTGGGCGTGAACGAACCAATGACCAGCCCGACCTTCACCCTCGCTCGTGAATACGAAGGCCGCCTCACCCTGCATCACCTCGACGTCTACCGCTTGGAGGTGATGGCCGAGGTGCTCGACCTCGACCTGCCCGAGCTTCTCGACTCGGGCGGAGTTGTCCTCATCGAATGGGGCGACGCCATCTTGCCGATGTTGCCGAGGGACTTTCTCGAAGTGCGCTTTACGTTCGGCGAAGGCGATGATGACCGCAACATCGAGCTCAACCCAATCGGCGCACGCTGGTGCGCCCGCAGCGACCTTCTCGAATCGCTGACCGACGGAACCGGGCAAGCCTGATGTTGATCCTTGGAATCGAATCCGCGACGTCGCAGGTTGGCGTTGCCATCGGCGGACACGAGGGCGTTTTGGCCTCGGCCCACTCGGCCCGCGACCGTCGTCATGCCGAAAGCTTGACGCCGCAGATCAAGTTCGTGTGCGAGCAAGCACGTGTGGAGTTGTCCGAGGTCGGATGTGTCGCCGTCGATGTAGGCCCCGGGCTGTTCACCGGTCTACGTGTCGGCCTGGCTTCGGCCATGGCTGTCGCCCACGGATTGGGCGTTCCGATGATCGGCGTGTCGAGCCTCGACCTTGGCGCCTTCGCCGTCGAGCACTCCAATCGATTGATCGTGCCCTGCTACGACGCCCGGCGGGGCGAGGTGTTCTCGGCCAAGTACCGCTCGGTTCCTGGAGGGGTGCAGCGCGTCTCCGAACCAGCCGTGTCAACCCCCGATGAGCTCGCTGCCGACCTCCTTGCCGGTAGCGACGACGCGCTTATGGTTGGCGATGGTGGCGAGCGTTACCGCGACGTCTTCTCTGGGATCTCGCACCTCGAGTTCGCTGGAACCGGGCTGCAGTTTCCGTCGGCTCGTTCGCTCGTCGAGCTCGCTCACCCCAAGGCGCTGCGTGAGGAATTTGTGCAGCCCAACGAGATCGAGCCGATGTACCTCCGTCTGCCCGACGCTGAGATCAACTGGAAAACCCGGGCGAGTGGCTGACGCTGAGGCGTTCACTATTCGGCGGGCAGAACTGCGCGATGTGCGCGACATCCGGGCGATTGACGCTCAGGTGTACTCGGCACCATGGTCCGAGAACCTGACCATCCAAGAGATCACCGGTACTGGCCGAATCCACTTCGTGATCGAGGAGGCGCACACGATTGTTGGCCATGCCGGTCTGGCGATTCTCGACGGCGATGCCCACATCACGACCATCGCTGTTGGCCCCGACAACCAACGGCGCGGCATCGGCGATCTTCTTCTCGCCGAGCTCTTCACCGCAGCCCGGGCAAATGGCTGCCGAGCGCTGACACTTGAGGTTCGGGTCAGCAACACCGGAGCGATCGCGTTCTACGAGCGCCACGGTATGGAATCGGCCGGGGTACGGCCCGGCTACTACGGCGACACCGGTGAAGACGCCGTCATCATGTGGAGCCCGCAGCTCTAGTTGTGGCTCGGTACTATCGAGCTATGGGAAGCCGATCATTTCGTTCGCAGTGGTTCAGCGCGGCCTGCTATGGCGGGTTGGCCGTGTTTACCTACTTCGTCAATGGCGGAAGTGTCATGGCCGGACTCGTGGTCCCGCTGATCTTCTTGGTGATGGCGGTGGCTTCGTCTCCACTCCTCAAACGCAAATCGGTCAGTCATGAGACCGCCGTCCAATCTGGGCATGGTGTCGTCGTGTACCACCGTCCGGGTTGCACGTTCTGTATCCGGATGAAGGCCATGCTCGGGTCGGCAGGGAAGCAGGCGACGTGGGTCGACATTTGGGATGACGACGAGGCAGCCGAGTATGTGCGATCGGTCAACGATGGAAACGAAACGGTGCCCACAGTCGTCATCGACGGGCAACCAATGACTAATCCGGCACCATCCATCGTGCGAGACGCGCTTACGGCTTCGGCCGCTTAACTGGCGCAACGACGCCGTAGAATCTGTCGCATGGATGAGCTAATCCTCGGGATCGAAACCTCGTGCGACGAGACGGCCGCAGCCGTCGTGCGCAACGGCACCGAAGTGTTGTCAAACGTGGTCTCGAGCCAGATCGATATTCACGCCCGGTACGGCGGCGTGGTTCCCGAGGTGGCTAGCCGTGCCCACGTCGAGATGATGACCCCGGTTATTGCCCAGGCCATGGTCGAAGCTGGCGTGTCGAAGGACGACCTCACCGCAATTGCCTGCACGGTTGGGCCGGGCTTGATCGGTTCGTTGCTTATCGGGGTGAGCTCGGCGAAGGCGCTGTCGCTCGTGTGGGACAAGCCGTTCGTCGCGGTCAACCACCTCGAAGCCCATCTCTACTCGTCGTTCATCGAAGAGCCCGACCTTGAACTGCCGGTTGTGGTGCTGCTCGTATCGGGCGGCCACACGATGCTGATCCTCATGGAAGGGCACGGCAAGTACCGCCTGCTAGGCCAAACACTCGACGACGCTGCGGGAGAGGCCTACGACAAGGTGGCCCGCTACCTCGGCCTCGGCTACCCGGGTGGCCCGATCATCGACAAGATGGCCATGGATGGCGACCCACAGGCCGTGAAGTTTCCGCGTGCGCTCGCCAACGATGGGTACGACTTCTCCTTCTCCGGTCTGAAGACCTCAGTGGTGAACTACGTCCGCAAGAACCCCGACGTTGCCGACGTCGACATCGCCGCCTCGTTCCAGGAGGCCGTCGTCGATGTGCTCACCACCAAAGCGCGCCGTGCGGTGGAGGAGTTTGATGCCAAGGGACTGTGCATTGCCGGTGGCGTCGCTGCGAACTCTTCGCTGCGAGAACGCGTGCTCGACATTGCGGTGGAAGACGGGATCAATGGCTTCATCCCGAGCCGCTCGATGTGCACTGACAACGCAGCGATGATCGCATCAGCCGGATGGTGGCGTTACCACTCCGACGGACCCGCCAGCCTCGACCAGGGCGCAACCAGCAGCCTGCCGTTCCCGGCCTACGCCTAGCAGCTGTTAGCGGTACCGTTGCTTATGGCGCGGCACCGGCGGATTCATATCTCACTAGCGCTTCTTGCGCTGTTAGTCGCAAGCTGTAGTGCCTTTCCAACGGCACGCCCCGGTCGAGTCGACATCACGCAAGTCTTTGTCAACGGCGATGAAGTCAGCCTCGGTGTTGCCTCATGCAATGGTGCTCCTGTCGCCGAAGTCGGTGAGCTGATCGATGGCCAGTACCGAGTAGAGGTGCGCACGACACAGGCGTGGGAACGAGGGAATGAATGTCTCGACGCTGCATCATTCGTCGTAGAGAATCCGCCGCCGATGTTCGAGATTGTCGATGCATCAAGCGGTGAGGTCTTTCCGGTCCCACCCATAGCAGAACCGCTTCCGCCGCAGGTCGACATCGATGGCACCTGGCGGATGATTGAGGTGAACGGCGAGCCGGTTGAGGTTGGCGTGAACACGATCGAGATCCCGGAGATCACGATCGAGGCAGGCTTTCTTAGCGGCCAGTTCGGATGCAACGGCGGTGGCGCCGAGCTTCAGGAGGCAGGGGAGAGGATCAAGGCGTTCTTTGTTGAAAGCGAGGAAGAGCTTTGCACGATTCCAGATGGATCCGATGAAGAGATTGCCACCGAGCGCATCCTGTTCGAGATGCTCACCGAAGGAGCTGGCGTTCTGGTCAACGATGGCGTGATGACCTGGCAACAGGACGTCAGCCAGCTTGTATTCAAACGTGTGAACTAGCCGGGAGAAAATCCCGGAAGTCGATGCGCATTTTGCGTTGCTTGTGACTTGGAGAGGTAGTGCTGAACATCGACCGATCCTTTGATACCTGGTACCAGGCCTTCCATCCGCAGCTCACGGCGACCCTTGTCGCGTCCTTTGGTGACGTCGGCGTTGCACGAGATGCTGCCGACGAAGCGTGCGTCCGGGCATTCGAGCGTTGGGAGTCGGTTGGCGACATGGCCTCACCAAACGGGTGGGCTGTTCGTGTCGGCATGAACGTGGCCAAGCGCCGCCTCCGCCGGAGGGCCGTCGAGATGCGGATTCTCAACCGATCCGCGATTGACGATGTGGCCGGACCTGCGGGGGAGCTTTGGTACGTCGTTCGAGACTTGCCGACGCGCCAACGTCAGGCTGTCGCGCTGCGGCACGTCACCCAGATGACCGAAGCCGAGATCGCCGACGTGATGGGCATCTCCAGAGGTGGCGTGTCGTCAACTCTCCGAGCTGCGTACGCGGCACTCAAGATCGAACTCACCCACGAACAAGGACAGGCGTCCCATGCTTGATCTCGACTCCCTTGCCAGAGCTTCAACCGATGCAGTCGACGGATATCAACCGTCGCTGAGCGACATCGAACGTCGTGCGTCAGCTCGACGGAATCGGCGTCAGATGATTACCGCAGCGGGCCTCAGCGCGGTGCTGCTTGTGGCGATCGTCGGCGGCTTCATGCTCAACCGACCCACAACAACGCCTGTGGCAACCGCTGAAGGCGCGGGAGATGTACCACTTGCTGAGTTCGAATCCTCGGTGTCGGATGCGTCAGAGTCCTCGAACGTGGTCGTCTTCATGCGAGCGGATGCAACCGAGGACGAACTATCCGCTGTCGCTGACGTCCTCGACGAATCGATCACTGTGTCGAGTTACTTCTTCATGTCGAAGGAAGAGATCTACGAGGAGTTCGAAGAGTTCTTTGTGGACGATCCTGAGCTACTCGACACGATCTCGGTCGACACGATGCCGCCGTCGTTTCGGCTGGTTGTCGACGACCTCGACGACCCGATCCTTGATCAGCTCGGCGACCTGAGCGGTGTGCGTGATGTGATGTTGCCGACCGACTCCTTCTCGCTGGTTCCCCCGACGCCGCCCGCCGATGCGAACTCAACGACCACAACGTCGATTGCGAACACGACAACATCGGTGGTCGACGACGAGCTGACACAGGCAGTGTTCACAAGTCCTTCAGGCAACATCTCCTGCGTAATGAACCAATGGGTGGGGGCGTCGTGTTGGATTGGGGAAAAGGAGTGGACGGTCGCGGAGTCGTCGGAACCGAATTGCGAGTACGACTTCGGTAACGTCGTCGACTTCAGCACCGAGAGTGGTGTCGAGTACCCCTGCTATAGCGACACGATCTGGCACTCCGGAGCTAGACCCTTGGCGTACGGCGACTCGGTCACCGTCGGGGACCTCACGTGCACGAGCAGCCGCGAGGGCATGACGTGTGTAAACGAAGACGGCCGAGGATTCAGGCTGTCTCGTGCGGCGGTGGACGAGTTCTAGCTCCTGGCTCGGGTTCACCGCTGCGCGACATTCAAGGCGTGCGTTCTGGTCAAGCCGGAATAGTTGATCCTAGGAAGCGTTGATAATTGCAACTATCAACGAATAGGAGAGTCAGATGGCGGACACATCAGGATCTGGAACGACAGTTGTTTGCAACAGCGACACGCTGGCCCGTGCGGGCGATACTGCTGGTGTTTCTTGTTGGGTCCTCAATCTGGCTGCTCACTCTCGACAACGCGTTTGTGGCGGTGCCGTTGTTTTTGGCTCTTCTCGCCTTCGCCTATGTGATCGACGCTCGAGTTGGCGATATGCGCCTGGCCGTAAACGACCGCGCGGTCGAGATCGTCAACTTCTTGTCATCCCATAATCTCGATCTCATGACCGTCGTCGTCGACACCGAGACGGAGGACAGCGAATGGCCTGCGGATGACTTGCCCCCATCGGCGACGGGCGAGGCTCCCCGATTGGGGTCGCTCCTTCTGTGGGACCACTCAGGTCAGAAGGTGAAGGTCGGTGTTGCGCCGTCGTATGGCGATCAACTCGAGACCATCGCCAACGATTTGAAGATCGCTATTTCACGACATCGTCTCTAGAGGCGAGGTGTGGACACGACCGCAGACGGCTTGCGGAAGATCAGGCCCTGCGGGGCTGATGAGCTGGAGCGATCAAGTTCGAGTCGTGTGTCATTCGCGGCTTCCCAGTCGAGGGCGGCGGTGAGTGCCGCGTGCGTCTCGGCGCGAGCGACATGCAGACCGATGCACGCGTGGGGTCCTTGGACGAACGTGACGTGTTGGGCCAGATTCGGTCGGTCGATGTCGAACTCGTCGGGCCGCTCGAAGACCTCCGGGTCACGGTTCGCTGCGAGCAGGTTGATAGTCACGAGCGCACCCTGCGGGATCGTGGTTCCTCCGAGCTCAACTTCGGTCGTGGTGTAGCGATCGATCCACGCTGCGGCGGGTTCGAGCCGCAGTGACTCGTCGATGGCGGCGGCGATGAGTGATCGGTCGGAGCGAAGACGGTTCCACTGCTCGGGGTGAGTGAGTAGGTGCCAGAACGCGTTGGCGGTCATGCCTTCGGAGGTTTCGATCGCCCCGAACATCACCACCGCCACTGCCGCTGGAATCTCCTCCGCAGTGAGAATCTCGTCTGACACGAGGTGGGTGATCAGGCCGGCGTCGTCGGAACCCATGGCGTCGCCCACGTAGCTGTAGAGCTGGGCAAGGGTTGCATGCACCTCAGGTGGGACGTCGTCGCCGACGGTGAGCGCAACGATCGCATCGCCGAATGCCCCGTACCACGTAAGAACATCTGCCGAGTCGACATCGTCGAGACCGAGGACGTCAAGGATGGTTTCGACGGCGAGCGGACCGGCAAGCCCGGTCCGGAGCTCCCGCTTGCCAGCCATCGTCTGCGCCATCAATCGTTCGGCACGAGCCGCGATTCGGCTCTGCAGTTCCTCTCGAACAAACTTCGGGCGGAACGGTGCGGTGAAGGCACGGCGATGCCGTTCGTGCTCGGGGCCGTCGAGTGAGAGCATCGACGTTCCCAACACCTGGGCGGTGGTGAAGCGTTCGTCGTCGACCGTGAAGCGCTCTGCATCCTTCATGGCTTCGATGGCAAGATCTCGACGAGTAACGAACCATGCGTTGGTAGCCGGTACCCACGACACTGGCTCGCTTGCCCGAAGTGAAGCGAGTGCGTCGTATGGCGAGTCGGTCAGCTGGTCAACCGTGATCGACGCGCCGATTGGAAAGTGCTCGCTGCGATCCACCTGGTCACTGTACGACGGTCTTTCTAGGGAGTCTGATCATCCTCAGCGAATGACCAGACTCCCTAGATCGCCAGATGTCAGTAGTGCGGTTAGGGGCGAGCGGTCGTGCGTGCGGTACGAACGACGATGGTTGCGAAGATGAAGGTAACCGGCAGTGCCACCACGAGGACCTTTGCCATGACCGGGAGCCCCCTGGGCTCGGGAAAGAAGGTGTCGTCTGGGGGGAACGCGAGAAACCACCCAGACATGGCGGCCACCGTCAATGCATGCCACGTCCCGGCCGCGAGGATCCGAGGGTCGAATCGGACGAGCAGGAGACCGACCAGGCCAATCGCGTTGGGACTGATGAATGCGGCGGTCCCACCATCGAATGCAGAGATGGCAACGCTCATCACCGTCAGCGCCAGCAGGGTCTTCGGCGAAACGATTCTTCGCCCATTGCCGAGGAGGGCTATCGGCGCGGTCAAGACTGCACCAGCGACCAGGCCGCCAACGAGGGAACTCTCATCGAGTGCGAGTCCCGCTGCGATAGCGACGCCAACTGGGGCCATAACTGTCCACCGGGTAGAGAAGGCCATTCCGGCTGACGTAGCAGTGAGGAGAGCAAGCGTCCATGTCGGCCCCGCAAAATTCGCGTCGTGAAACCCAATGATGAACCCGAGCCAGGTGCCGGTCATCGGAACGAGCGCTGCGAGGAGGAAGATCGCCAGTCCTTGAATCCATACCTGTCGTAGTTCTCCGCCAGTGGCTTCGAAACTTCGGGTCCGTAGGCCGTTGCTGGCGAGTTGGCGGGCCTCTCGGAATGACCACTTGTCGTCATTCAGTTCATTGGCGGTAGCGATGATCTCATCGCCGTGATCGGCCCAGTATTGGCGGGGGTAGGCGAGGCTGGCGATTCGGTAGCTACTCATGAGGTCGCTCCTTTGGGGAGTGGCCCGAGAAGCGGTACCGAGGCTTCGAACGACTGGCGTAGTCGTAGTGCCTCTTCTTGGGTGGCAGCTTCCCCCTGCTCGGTGATGCGGTAGTAACGACGGCGTCGGCCGTTGACCTGTTCCTCGCGGTCGACTTCGAGGAGGCCCTCGTTCACCAACCGGTCGAGTGCGCCGTAGAGCGTGCCGGCGGTCAGCTTTACACGGTGGTCGGAGAGTTCTTCGACTTGAGATGCAATGGCATAGCCGTGCATGGGTTCACGATGCAGCGCCAGGAGGATGAAGTACGTGGGTTCTCGCATGCAGGCGAAGATACTACGTTCACCGATATATACAAGTCACCGTAGTATCTAGTCGTGCGACAGACTGATGACATGCGTTCTCTCGACGATCTTGTGGCCCCGGTAATCAGGTCTGGGACGAACTGCTCAAGTGGATCGAACAAGCGGCCGTGCCGTCCATGGTTCTCCCGCTACATGCTCCCCAAGGTGGGCTTCTCGAACTCCTGCAGGTGTCGACTGGCTCGACCCTCGGCGCCGTTGTTTACAACAGTGGTGGCCTGACGATCGACAACGGCTGGGTTCGCCTACACGGTGGTGGACACGAGCAGGTTCTCGCGGTGACTGAAGAAGCCCCCGGCGTGCTAGTCATCGGACACGACGTTGTCGGCGGACGTTTTGCGCTGAACAGCGGAGCCCTCGGCGGCGACCCAGGCGAGGTGAATTACTGGTCACCTGACAGTCTCGAATGGGCGGCGCTCGGGATCGGTTACACCGACTTCGTACATGCATTCCTGCGCGGGGCAACGACTGACTTCTATGCAAACCTCCGCTGGAACGAATGGGCGAATGACGTTTCCGAGCTTCATCTCGACCAGGGCATAGCCCTCTATCCGCCTCCGTTTTCGAAGGACGGGCAAGACGTCGAGAGGGTGCACCGCGGAGTCGTCCCACTTGACGAGCTCCATTACATATACGCCACCTACGCAGATCAGCTCAACGGAAACTGACATCTGGGGTCAGACCCTCGGTGTCAGGCAGACGCAGCGCTTGAGTGCTTGGGCTAACTTGGCGCCAGTAGATCAAAAGGAGCGAACAATGACGTCGGTTGAACAGATGTGGGGAATGGTCGCAGCGAAGTGGGCCGACGTGAACGCCCAGATAGCTGAAGCTGATTGGGAGAAGCCAACAACGTGCGATGGTTGGTGTGTCCAGGACATCGTCGATCACGCAGTCGGGTGGCAGATCACCGGCGGAAACGTGTTGGGTGCCGGCATTGCCGAGGGTGCCGACTGGGACACGATCCAGAGCGCGATGACCGCGGCTCTTTCAGACCCAGCGAACCTCGAGGGTGAGGCCGAGGGCTTCGGCGGCATGCCCAAGCAGGGCGTCGCAGGAATGGTCATCGGCGATTTGCTCGTCCACTCGTGGGATCTCGCCCGTTCGCTCGGTGTCGATGAGACCCTGCCCGAAGAAGCAGTGGCGTCCACACTGATGGGCCTCCAGCGGCTACCCGAACAAATGCTCCGAGGCGAGAACATGTTTGGCCCGGCCATCGAGGTCGCCGAAGACGCTTCCGCCCAAGAGAAGCTGCTCGGGTTCGTCGGTCGCCAGATGTAGGACCGCTGTAACTGACATCCGGGGTCTGACCCCGGATGTCAGTAAGGGCTAGAAGAGTGTGAGGTACTGGTCGACTTCGCCTGGGGTTACCTGGTGGTGGTGCGCCATGAACTCATCGCTCTTCACCTTGGCGAAGTAGTCGCGGTACGGACCGTCAGCCGTCATGCCGAGACCTGTCGCAAGACATTCGTCCGCGGCCAGGTTCTCGGCAGCGTGTAGCAGCGTCGGCGGCATCTTCTTGATGCCACGTGCTTCGATCTCTTCCTGAGGCAAGGTGAACAGGTTGTCACTGTTTGGCTCGCCTGGGTCCATTGCGTTGTCGACGCCGTCGAGCCCGCAGGCGAGCATTGCGGCATACATGAGGTACGGGTTCGCCGAGCCGTCAGGTAGGCGAACCTCGATGCGGTCGGGTTCGGGAACTCGGATCATGTGGGTGCGATTGTTGCCGCCATACGCGGCGTAGGCCGGTGCCCACGTGGCACCCGAAGTCGGCGCTCCGACTCCCATGCGCTTGTACGAGTTGACCGTCGGGTTAGTGACTGCCACGAGTGCCGGAGCATGGGCCACCAAGCCGGCGGTGAATTGGTAGGCGAGATCACTGAGGCCAAGGCCCTTGGCGTCGTCCCCCGAGCCGGGGAACAAGGGCTCGTCGGTGTCGGCGCTCCACAAGCTGAGGTGTGCATGAAGCCCGTTGCCGGCCTTGTTGCTGAACGGCTTCGGCATAAACGTGGCGTGCCACCCTTGGCGTTGGGCGAGTGTGTGGATCATCAGGCGGAACACGACGAGGCGGTCCGCGGTGGTCATGGCGTCGGCGAACTGCCAGTTCTGCTCGTACTGACCATTTGCGTCCTCGTGGTCATTGGCGTAGTTGCCCCAACCCATGGCATCGAGGTTCTTCGATACCTCGACGAGGTGCGGCAACATGCGGGTAAGGCTGCGGGCGTCGTAGCACGGGAGCGTGTCGGTATCTCGCTCGTCGGCCACCGACAAGCTGCCGTCCTCGTTGCGGACAACGAGTGAGTACTCGGCTTCGACCCCAGACTTCAGCACCATGTTGCGCTCGGCCAGTTGGTCGAGGGCCTGGCGCAAGATGACGCGGGGAGCATACGGCCACAGTTCGCCTTCGACGGTGGGATCGCACTGCATTGCGGCAACGTTCGGCTGCCACGGAAGCTGGGTGTACGACGATGGGTCCGGGATCGCCAAGATGTCTGGGTCCGATGGCACCTGGCCCATAGGACCAGCCGCGAAACCAGCGAACCCGGCGCCGTCTTCCATTAGTCCGTCGAGCGCGCTGATGGGCACCAACTTTGCGCACGGCTTGCCGTGCATCTCGACGAACATGGCGTAGATGAACTCGACGCCATCGTCCGCCGCCCGTGCCCGAATATCCTCTGTAGCCGACATCTTGCCCCCGTGTCTCTCGATTCTCTGGGCCACCCCCGCGGCCAGTACTGTTCGGTCACATTAGGTGGCCGAGGCCCCCTGCAGACAATGCGGATTCGTGCCGCAGCAATCACCGGAGAGTGCAACGACATGTGCGGCATCGTGGGCTTGTTCCTGAAAACCGAGCGTCACCGCCCCGAGTTGGGCCGGCTAACTGCAGCCATGCTTCACGAGATGCGAAGCCGCGGTCTCGATAGTGCGGGGTTTGCGGTGTACGACGAAGGAACTGTCGGGACATCGCGAATCACGGTTCTTGCCGAAGGGCAAACACCCGACTGGGAACCCACCCGCGCGGCGCTCGAAGCAGCGCTCGGAGCCGGTGTCGTCGCTCGGCCATTGCACGATCACGCGGTCTTCGAAACCATCGGCGACAGCGGGGCAGCACGTCAGTGGATCATCGACAACGAGCCCGGCCTGTCGGTGCTCAGCCATGGTAAGCAGATCGAGCTCTTCAAGTCCGTCGGCGACCCCGACCTTGTCGCTAGCCGCTACGACCTCGCATCTCGCACCGGCACCCATGCGATTGCCCACACCCGTATGGCCACCGAATCGGCCGTTACCACCAACGGTTCGCATCCCTTTGTCACCGGCCCCGACACGTGTTTGGTGCACAACGGTTCGCTTTCGAATCATCACCAACTCCGCGAGCAGCTCGTTGCGAACGGCGAGTCGTTCCAAACGCTCAACGACAGCGAAGTTGCAGCCGGCTACTTGTCGTGGCGACTCCGCGAGGGCGACACCATCGACGCTGCCCTTGAACGGGCGCTCGTCGACCTCGACGGGTTCTACACCTTTGCCATCGGCATCGAGAACGGGTTCGCGATTCTGCGCGATCCCATCGCCTGCAAACCAGCGGTCATTGCCGAGACCGACGACTGGGTGGCCATGTCTTCGGAGTTTCGAGCCATCGCCCAGCTGCCGGGAGTCGATGACGCCGAGGTCTGGGAACCCGAACCCGCACGCATCTATACCTGGAGTCGCGAAGGGGTGCCGGCATGACCACATTCGACATGGCTGAAGCGTCGTTGCGAGAGGTCAACTCCGCGTTACATGCCGCAACGTCGGGTGAATTCGTAATCGAGAACCCACGCGGCGCTCACGCCGTGGCTGCGGGTATCAACTCCGAGATCGACGTCACCATCAACGGCCCGGTTGGGTACTACTGCGCAGGTATGAACCAGGGAGGCAACGTTCGTATCAACGGCAACGCAAGCGCCGGGCTGGCCGAGAACATCATGTCTGGCACCGTTCACATCACCGGCAGCGCCACGATGTCAGCGGGCGCAACTGGCCACGGCGGCCTGGTGGTCATCGAGGGCAACGCCGGATCGCGGTGCGGCATCTCGATGAAAGGAGTCGACATTGTTGTTGGCGGAAACGTCGGCCACATGAGCTGCTTTATGGGTCAGAGCGGGAACTTGGTTGTGCTCGGCGATGCCGGCGCCGACCTTGGCGACTCGCTGTACGAAACGAACATCTTCGTTCGCGGAACTGTCGAGAGCCTGGGCTCGGATTGCGTCGAGAAGGACATGGAACCCGAGCATCTCGAAACGCTGGCCCGCCTGCTCGCCGCTTCTGGCCTTGACGCCGATCCAGGCGAGTTCATCCGCTACGGCTCGGCTCGTCAGTTGTACAACTTCCACATTGACGATATCGATGCTGAGGTTCGCGCATCGGGAGGTGCATCATGACCCACGACTGGCATCAGCGGGAGTCCTACACCTACGACCGCAACACCATTGCCGAAATCCGTCGGGCGGCGAACACCGGCATCTACAAGATCCGCGGCTGGGGGGCGAAGCGCGTCGTCCCAACGCTCGACGACTTGGTGCTTCTTGGCGCGTCGATGTCGCGCTATCCACTCGAGGGCTACCGCGAAAAGTGCGACACCGACCTCGTCATCGGCGCCGAGACATCGGAGAACCCGGTCAAGCTCGACATCCCCGTGACGATCGCGGGCATGAGTTTCGGGTCGCTTTCGGGGCAGGCGAAAGAAGCGCTCGGTCGAGGAGCTAACGCAGCTGGCACGTCCACGACCACCGGCGATGGCGGCATGACTCAAGAAGAGCGGGGGCACTCGAAGACCCTCGTGTACCAGTACCTGCCGTCGCGCTATGGCATGAACCCCGACGACCTTCGCAAGGCTGATGCAATCGAGGTCGTCGTTGGTCAGGGAGCCAAGCCTGGCGGCGGCGGAATGCTGCTCGGCCAGAAGGTGACCGAACGGGTAGGGGAGATGCGCAACCTGCCGGTTGGCATCGACCAGCGTTCGGCGTGCCGCCACCCCGACTGGACCGGGCCCGACGACCTGGCCATCAAGATCATTGAGCTTCGCGAGATCACCGACTGGAAAGTCCCCGTCTATGTGAAGGTCGGCGCAGCCCGCCCCTACTACGACACCGCGTTGGCGGTGAAGGCTGGCGCTGACTGTGTGGTGCTCGACGGCATGCAAGGAGGCACTGCGGCAACCCAAGACGTGTTTATCGAGCACGTTGGTATTCCGACGATCGCAGCCATTCCCGAAGCGGTCCGTGCGCTCAAGGACCTCGGCGTGCATCGAGGCTCGGTCAAGCTCATCGCCGCTGGCGGCATTCGCAGCGGAGCCGACGTGGCCAAGGCGCTTGCGCTTGGGGCCGACGCCACGTCGATCGGCACAGCTGCGCTCATTGCGCTCGGCGACAACGACCCCGCGTACGACGAGGAATACCGCAAGCTTGGCTCGAGTGCCGGCACGTGGGACGACTTTCAGGC
>CALHTB010000014.1 GCA_938038785.1 uncultured Acidimicrobiales bacterium | reverse complement strand
CCAGCCAAGAGTTGGGTCGCCGAAGCCGTTGTGATTTGGGAGGATGCGGACCTGGAGGTTGCGACCGTTCTCGGTCACGGTGACCCGTGCTCCGGACAGGTTGATGGTGCCCGAACCTGCGTAGCTCATCGACCACCGGGGGTAGACCGTGTCTTCGGGGACAAACCCAGGTGGTGGCCACGAGACCCAGTCGGTTTCGCTGTACCGGGTTCCAAAGTTGCCGGCACCGACCACCTGAATTGCGCTGGCCCGTGACGTGTTTGCGACGCCGACGCTTGTGAGCTCAGGGAACAACAACCAGCGGCGATGTCCGAGCGCTTCGTTTCCGGCTCCGGCATCTTCGATCTGACCGATGATGCTTCGGGTGCCGACGAGGCCGAGTGTGAGGTTGCTTGCACCAGCGGCGTCGGCGCCTGCCTTGGTGTAACAGCTCCATCCCGATGCGGGGGAATGGGAAAGCGCGTTCTGGGCATGCATCATCAGGGCTGTTTGTTGGACTGCGCTGCTCTGCGACGTGTTCTCTGACACGGTGCGCAGGCCTGCCATCGAGCGGAACCAGTTGATGGACTCGACGGTGGCCGCATCGAAGGTGTTGCTCGCTGTTCCTGCTACGCAGGCGGCGGCTGAACCGTTCCACTGGGGGTTGAGGAGCGCATTTTCCTGCACAGCAGACCGGTAGGTCTCCGCTACTTGAGCTCGGTTCGAGTTCGCGATTTGGGGGACGGCCTCACCGTTGCGCGCTGCCACCGGTGCGGTGCCAAGACCAAACATGAACACCGAAAGAACCGCAGTGACTGCAATCAATCGGCGGCGGATACGTGGCTGTGGCTTCATCGTTCGCACTCCGTGAGAGTCTCGTCATCGTCGCTTGCACATCGGTCTGATCCGGGACCACCGTCAAAGTTGTCGAGGCCCGCACCACCGACGAGGCGATCCCGGCCGTTGCCACCAAGAAGCTCGTCGTCGTCGTTGCCGCCGAGGAGGACATCTCGCCCGTTGCGGCCATCGAGGGTGTCGATCCCTGCCCGTCCGATGAGCGCATCGTGGCCGATTCCGCCGGTCAGGTGGTCGTCTCCGGCACCACCGTCGAGGTTGTCGTTGCCAGCATTGCCGAGCAGTCGGTCGTCGCCAGCGCCGCCGATCAGCTTGTCTCGACCGGTGCCACCGTTGATCGTGTCGGCGCCTGCTTCGCCGCGGAGGATGTCGATGCCGCGTCCTCCGCTGATCGTGTCATCGCCGCTGCCTCCGAAGACGCTGTCCTTGCCAATGCCCGCGTGGATGGTGTCGTTGCCCGCGTTGCCGCAGATGATGTCGTCGCCGCCTCGTGCATCGATCTGGTCGTTTGCATCGGTTCCGACGATGACGTCGACGTCGGGGGTGCCGGTCATCGATGCGGTCGTGGCGTAGAGGCCTGCGCAGACAGGTAGTGATTCGGCGGTGGTGCTTGGGCTGTAGTCAACCGCGGCGGACCATGGCTTCCAGGCACCCTTGACGAGTTGGCGAACCTGGATGGAGACGGTGTTTGTTGGGGCTACTCGATAGACGAGCGTGGTTCCGCTAAGGGAGATGACTTCGGGCTCAGAGCCATCGTTGCGGTCGATGCTGATCTGGTAGGTCGACCGAGCGATTTGGCTGGGTGGGGTGACACCGAAGTGAGTGGTACCAGGGAGTATGCGCGGTTCGGGTGTGGCCTCGCCGACCGTGAATCCGGCAAGGCAATCGAAGCCGTCGTTCACGACACGCGAGCCGTACGGAACTGCGTTCCAGTCGGTTGTCCCAAAGACGTCTGGGTAGATGACTTGTTCGCCGTCGACACAACCAATCCATTTGCCCATGTCGGCGCGGGTGCCAAAGGGAAAGTGCTCGTCGTAGTGCAGGTGGGGCGAGCTGTTTTGGCCGCTCTCACCCGAGGTTCCGATCGGCTGTCCGAAGGTGACGATGTCGTCGGTTTGCACCGCGACCTGACCCATGTGGAGGTAGCGCGAGAAGCGGCCGTCGGCATGTGCGATGATCACCGAGTTGCCCTTGCCGTTGTTGCAGCTACCGCGGGCCGGGCAGTGGTTGTCGGCGTCGATAACGGTGCCGTCGCCAGCAGCGTAGAGCGGGGTGCCTGGGTTCATGCCGAGGTCGATTGCGGGTGATCCGTGGTGGCTACGACACCGGTTACCAGGGGCTGGGTTGCGGTCCGTGCACCAGATTTCATAGTCACCAATGAAGGGAACGGCGATTGGTGATTCGTTCGCGGTGTTCAACGAAGTTGTGGTTGCACCCGCGGGCGATGCCGCAGCTCCGAGCGCGATAAAGGTGATCGCAAGAAGCAGTTTCGAGAGCTGAGAAGTACGGGAGGATCGCGGCATCAAAAATGGGGGTGGTGTGGTGTCGAACCGACATTGACCGGTAACGATTGTTACACATTTGTCATATTCTGTCTCTTCGGGTGACTCGGGGCGCGAACTTGACGAAATTCTTCACCCGGAGCGCGAACACCAACACAGTGCGTGTGATCAGATCGCTGTCTGTCAACGTGCGACGTGGAAATGGCCGACCAGCTAGCGTTCTTCTATGACGACCATTACCGCTGACCTCACCGAAGGGGCTGTTGTTGAACTTCGCAACGGCCGCCATGTCTGGACCGCCGACGAGCCAATCGAACTCGACGGCACCGACACAGGGCCAAATCCCTACGAGTTGCTGTTGGGTGCATTAGGCGCCTGCACGTGCATCACGATCTCGTACTACTGCAAACGAAAGGGATGGAAGCTCAACTCTGTCTCAACCAAATACACCTACGACAAGATCCACGCCGACGACTGCGAACACTGTGACGACGACGCCCAGGGCTTTCTGCACAACGTCACGTCAGAGATCTTCATGGACGGTGACTTCGACGACGAGCAACGAGCTCGCTTGGAACAAATTGCCTCGCGGTGCCCCGTGCACAAGACCCTCGAAGCCGGGTTGGTCTTCGACGAAACGGTGACCTTCTAGAAAAACTCCAAAATGGATTTGGAGCATTTTGACACTCACCTCTACGTTCTCCCCAGCACACGGGTGGAGCCGGGGCCCTCGAATCGAGGAAACAGTGTCAGCACAATCAATGACGGTCGTATCGGAGCTACATCGCCCGATGGACTTCGACCAGGCCATGTCATGGTTCAACGGAATTCTCAGCGGAGACGACTGGGGTATGCGCGACAAGGTTGAGCTAGTTGACGACGAAGGACTTCGCACCGTGCATTTGACGGTGTGGGGCAGTCGTTGGACCCTCGAGATCGACGTCGAAGAGTCAGGAACTCTCGGCGGCGTCATCGTGAGCGCACGTGTAAAGGACCCAGCGGTTGGCCACGAGCTCCCAGAGCTCGCCGGCCTGGCCAGGGCTCTAGTGCCGTAATTCGCTCGGACTTCCGCCGAGATCCCCACTCAGCTTTCGAAGTTCGCTACGCGAGCTTCGCTCTCCTGTTGCTCGCTCGGACTTCCGCCGAGATCCGTGGAGACCGACATGGTCGTCCACTCCGTTCCCTCCCCTCTCGCCCGAGGCACTTCCTCTTTGCGTATACAGGCACACGTTTTGGCTGGGCACGGCGTCGTGCGGAAAATTTGTGCAGTTTGCTACCGCAGCGGTGGTGGAGTGCACAAAATTTTGCGGGAGCTAGTGACCGATTGCTGGGTCTTCAGCGGTGAGGGTGCTTGGGCCTGAGGTGGGCAGCGGATTGCGTGGTTCGCGGACGCCGCCCGATGGTGGGTTCATCGGTGGTGGCACTGCCGGTGCGTGGAGAAGGTACCTCCGTGGCCCGCGTCCAATCAGTCGGGCGAGAACCGAGATGGTCGACACGACGAGCAGCCAAGGCGTCATGACCACCGCCATGAGGGCCGCGCCGACCGATTCCAATTTCCGGACGGGCAAGTCACCTCGAGCCTCCTTCGAAGCGCGGGACATTGCCAGTGCGTCCCTCCGACGGAATCGTCTGATGGTGTTCCCAGGCCACATCAGCTGGTCGAGCAGTTCATTCCTTGCGCCGGGAGACATCGAACCTATGGTGACCAACCACCACTGTGGACGTCCGTATCTCTGATCGTTGCGGAGGTAGTGGGCGAAGCGTCCTGCATCGCGTTCGTTCTCCACGAAGCGAAAGCCCGGCTGTCCTTCGTCGATCCACGTACCCATGGTTGGAACTACAGATCGTCCAACTGATGTATTCCGTGACTTGCTCGGACTTCCGCCGAGATCCCCACCTAGCTTTCGAAGTTCGCTACGCGAGCTTCGCTCTCCTGTTGCTCGCTCGGACTTCCGCCGAGATCCCCACTCAGCTTTCGAAGTTCGCTACGCGAGCTTCGCTCTCCTGTTGCTCGCTCGGACTTCCGCCGAGATCCGTGGAGACCGACATGGTCGTCCACTCCGTTCCCTCCCCTCTCGCCTGAGGCTTCTCGGGAGCTAGTTATTCAGAAAGGCGAGGCCGGTTCGTTCGATTGTTGTGACCTTGCAGGTGTCGGGGTCTGCGTTGCCGGTTACATCGATGAGGCGCAGCGTCACCGTCTCGCCGGGCTCGATGAGTTCGGACTGCACTGTGTCGTCGACAGTGTTGCCGCCTGTTGTGTCCCACTGAACGGTCACGACATAGACGCTGGGTCCTGGCGACAAATTCTCGAGGTCGATGGTGGCACGTGCCGACGAACCAGATCGTTCACATTCGAACCCGACGAGGTCGTCTTGCGGAGGGAACTCGGTGTTGCTTGAGTGGGTCTCGATGCCGTTACGGACCGTTGCCTCCCGACCGCCGCCCGCTTGGGTGAATATCAAGAATGCGAAACCAGCGGACGCAAGTATTGAGAGCAGCCCGAGGGCGATTCCTCCAATGGCGGCGCCTTTGCCTCGGCCCGCCAACAGCTTCGATCGTTGAAGCCCGATACCCGACAAGACGATTCCGACAAGCCCGATAAATCCACCAACGACGATCATCGACGTGATCAGGCCGAGAAGCGAGACAACGATTCCGGCGACGGCAATGGGGTTGTCGGTTGACTTGGCCTGCGAGCTGTCGCCGACCGGTGACGGCCCAGGCGGAGGTGGCGGTTGGCGATCAGCAGTCACACCAAAAGCCTATTGGCGTTGGGCCCGATATATCGAGCGGGCACGGGGTGAGTCGAGCGCATCGCTATCCTTCGATGTCGTGGCTGTTCGACCCGAAGCACAAGATCTCATCGACGCAGTAATGCCAGACGACCCAACCGAGTCGCTCTGGAAGATTCTCGACTCTGGACGGATGGACCAGATCGCCCCAGAGCTGCCGCTCCTTCGGATGGAGCAGGACCCAATTCACCGCCACAAGGACGTGTTGACGCACACCATCGCCGTCACCGCAAAGACCGAACCCGAGCTTGTGGTTCGCCTCGCCGCGCTGTTTCACGACGTCGGAAAGCCAAAGACCCGACGCATCGATGACGATGGCGTCACCTTCCGCCACCACGAAGCCGTAGGTGCCCGGATGGTGCGCAAGCGGTTAACCGCGCTCGGGTTCGATGAACAGCTCGTCGATGATGTCGCCGAGCTTGTCCGGATGTCCGGTCGGTTTAAGGGCTATTCCGATGGGTGGTCCGATTCGGCTGTTCGGCGCTACGCCCGTGAGGCGGGTCCGCTGCTCGGCACGCTCAACCACCTCATCCGGTGCGACTGCACCACGCGCAATGCCCGCAAGCTTGCTGGCATTCAGGCGGCGATGGACGAGCTCGAAGAGCGAATCGCCGACTTGGCCGAAGCTGATCGAATCGCGGCCGAGCGGCCGGATATGGACGGCGGCGAGGTCATGGCATATCTCGACATTCCTCCTGGCCCCGTAGTTGGCGAGGCCGTTCGGATGTTGCTCGAGATCAAGCGCACCGAAGGTCAGCTAGACCGAGCCGAACTAGAAGCCCGCCTAGACAAATGGTGGGCAAACCGGGGCAACTAATTCCTCGGACTCCCGCCGAGGTCCCCACGCAGCTTTCAAGTTCGCTACGCGAGCTTCGCTCTCCTCTCGCCCGAGGCGCCTCGTTCGTGCGTATGGGCACACGCGCTTTGGCTAGAGCGAGCAGGCTTCAGGGCCGGCGAGAGGGGAGGGAACGGAGTGGACGACCATGTAGGTCTCCACGGATCTCGACCGGAAGTGTCGAGAAGTTATCGCGCCAGTTCGAATTCGACTCGGCGGTTTGCCAAGCGTCCGGCTTCGGAGTCGTTGGATTCGATCGGCTGGTCTTCGCCTCGGCCAACCGAGGTGACGCGGGCGGAGGGTACGCCTTGTACGGTCAGGCGAGTGGCTGCTGCTGCGGCGCGGCGTTGGCTGAGTCGCTGGTTGCCGTCGGCGGGGCCGGTGTCATCGGTGTGGCCGCTAACTTCAACCGTCCACGAGTCGTTCTCGATGAGCGATGCAGCGAGCTGATCGATGACCGGAAGGTACGTGCTGTTGAGGCCATCACTGTTGTAGCCAAAGAGGTCGGCGGCTGAGAGCCGAAGGGTCACGGTGTCGGAATCGGTGAATGAGTCGTCGACGACCTGCTGGTCGTCGATCGTGAAGCCGGGGAAGAGGGCTGTGGCCAGCTCGACCACTTCGTCGGCGGCTTCGTCTGTGGGGAGGCCGCCCACGATGCCGATGGTGCCCGGGTTCATGACGATGACTCGGCCTGCTGGTGTGGCGGCGATCTGTGCGTCCGACGTTGCGGCGCGATCCGACTGCGGTGGAACGGTGGTTGTTGTTGTCGTGGTGGAGGTCGTTGTGCTTGACGTCGTTGTGCTTGAGGTGGTTGTGCTCGAGGTTGTGGAGGTTGTCTCGGTGTCTCCTGGTTCGGTATCGATGCCGATGGCCTCTTCGGTAGTAATGCCATCATTGGCTACTGAGCTAGTGGGCGACTCCTCGGCTGGGTTGTCGCCTTCAGCGGCGGTGCGTGCCTCGGTGGCAAGTTCCTCTGTCGAGTCGCCTTGGCCCCAACCGAGCACCAAGAAGCCGAGCAGGATGAACCCGAGCCCGAGCAGGGCAAGGACGCCGACAACGGCGGTGCGGTGCAGTACGAAGAGGTCTTCGAAGAAGTCAGCGACCTTCCACCGGAATGGGTAGTAGTCGTCGTCCTTCGATAGTTCAGGGTCACTCATTACTAGTTCTTTCGGCCCATACTTTCGATCGTTGAGAAATCGACCGCCGCCCATTCGCCGTATGTGCAAATCGTAGATGCGCTGTGCCCAGGATAAAGGTCTTGGAGCTCACGTACTTGTTTGCACAAAATTCCACTCGCAACGATGTGTGTCGCAGCCGACACGTTGTCGACCAACAGCCGCTGCACATCCAGGGTCACATTAGCGATAACAAGATCGGCCGGGTCGATGGTCAGCTCGGCACCGTCGCCGAGCAGAAGCTCGATCTGGTCGCGGTCATCATCAAAGGGATAGACGCTGTTGCGCTCGATGTTGTGCCACGCCACCTCGATTGCGTCCTCGTCGTGCTCGACTGCACGAACCAATGACCCCGAACGGGCGGCAATGATCGCAGCGATTCCGGTGCCCGTCCCGATGTCGACGACGTTGACACCTGGACGGCGTTCGAGGTGGCGGGTCATCAACTCGATGGTCAGTCGTGTTGTTGGGTGTGCACCGTGCCCGAACGCAACTCCGGGGTCGATCACGATGTCGTGCGCAACGTCGATGTTGGAGGGTTCGTCGTGCCACGGTGCCCGAATATGCCAGGGTCCAACGGTGGTTGGGGAAAAGCCCGCCTGTTGCGCATCCACCCACCCGGCGGCCATGACCTTGGTGGCCGCAACCGAAGCGATGAGCTCGGCGTGTAGTTCGACAAGCGCAATGCCTGCTTCGTCGGCCTCCTCAAAGCTGGCAAAGCCGGCTACAAGGCTGTTGATCTGGTCACCTTCACCCACGGCCTGTGCCCCCAAATCGAACAGGGTCATAGAGACGATCTCGGCGGCGATCGTCTCATCGATGGCGTTGTTCTGGCCGATTACAACAGAGAGCGAACCGGTTGACGGTTCGACCGCTTGAGACGTCGCCATGATGGCCTCGCCTGCCTTCGTTGCTATTCGCCCAGCGAAACGCCGCAGTCGGTATGGGATCGGAGCCATGATGGGTTGACGGTAACACCGGTCGACGGGGCTCGATCGAGAACACACGACAGAGTTAGAGGACAAACAATGCAGTTTGGAATGGTCGGAATCGGACGAATGGGTGCGGGCCTGGTTCGTCGAGCTATGCAGGACGGTCACGACGCCGTTGCCTACGACATTTACCCCGAACCGGTTGATGCCATCGCCAAAGAAGGCGCTGTTGGCGCGTACACCCTTGAGGAGTTCGCTGCGGCGCTGAGCACGCCTCGGGTTGCGTGGGTCATGGTTCCCGCCGCGTTCGTAGATGTAACTGTCGACAAGGTCGCCGAGCACTTCGAAGCCGGTGACATCATCATCGACGGCGGCAACTCGAACTGGCAGGACGACATCGACAAGGCTGCGGTTCTCGCCGAAAAGGGAATCCACTACGTCGACATTGGAACGAGCGGAGGTGTCTACGGAGAAAAGCGCGGGTTCTCCTTGATGGTGGGTGGCGAGGATGAAGTCATCGCCCGACTAACACCGCTTCTCGACACGCTCGCTCCCGGAGTGGGCCACGCCAAACGAACGCTCGATGACGACGGACCGCTACGACCGGGCGAGAACGGATGGTTGCATTGTGGCCCAAACGGTGCTGGTCACTTTGTGAAGATGGTGCACAACGGCATCGAGTACGGAATGATGGCAGCAATGGCCGAAGGACTCGGCGTGCTTGAAGCTGCAGATGCCGGAACCGAGGAACGCCAGGCCGACGCCGAGACCACGCCGCTGCGCGACCCGCAATACTACCAATACAACTTCGACATTCCGGCGATCGCCGAGGTCTGGCGTCGAGGGTCGGTCATTAGCTCTTGGCTTGTCGATCTCACTGCGCACGCGTTGGCCGTCGACCCGAATCTCGATGAATTTCAGGGTCGCGTGTCCGATTCCGGCGGAGGCCGCTGGACGGCCCAAGCAGCAATCGAGTTGGGTGTCCCCGCAGCCGCGATCAGTTCGGCATTGCTCGACAGGTTCAGTTCTCGCGGCAACGCTGACTTCACGAACAAGATCGTGTCGGCACAGCGTAAAGAGTTCGGCGGCCACCACGAGAAGAAGGCTGACGAGGACTAAGCGATGACTAAACCCGGCACTGCCGCATTGCCCGCCGATGCGTTTCTGCTCTTTGGGGCGACGGGCGACTTGGCCAAAAAGAAGCTGTGGCCTGCGCTCTATGAGCTCACCGCCGAAGGCCGAATAAAGATGCCCATCGTCGGCATTGCTCGCTCTAAATGGGGCGATGAGGAGATGCGTGACCGGGCTCGTGAGTCCGTGCGCGCCAAGCTTGGCGATGCGGTCGACGAAGCCGTTCTCGAAGAGATGTGTGGGCGCGTGCGCTACATCGCTGGCGACTACACCGACGCGGCAACCTGGCCGCGAGTAGCCGAGCTCACCGATGGGGCTGCAGTACCACTGTCGTTCTTGTCGATCCCACCGTTTCTTTTTGACGACGTCGTCGAAGGCTTGTCGAGCGTGGGAATGACCGATCGGGGCCGCGTCGTTGTAGAGAAGCCGTTCGGTCGAGATCTGCAGACCGCGCGAGAGCTCAACGCCACACTGCGAAAGCATCTCGACGAAGAACAGATTTTCCGCATCGACCACTTCCTCGGCAAAGAGCCCGTCATGAACCTGATGGTCTTCCGCTTTGCGAACTCGATTCTCGAGCCCATTTGGAATCGTCACCATGTGAAGTCGGTAACTATCACCATGGCCGAAGCGTTTGGCGTTGATGGGCGCGGTGCCTTCTACGACGAGGTCGGTGCTGTTCGTGATGTCGTTCAGAACCACCTGCTGCAGATGGTTGCTCTTATGGCAATGGAACCTCCGGCAAGCCAAGACCCGGCCGCACTTCGTGATGAGAAGGTGAAGGTTTTTAAGTCGATGAAGCCGCTCGACCCAAAGCGTGTAGTGCGCGGTCAGGTGGTTGGTTACCTCGATGAGGAGGGCGTTGCTGAGGACTCGAACACCGAGACGTTTGCCGCTATGACGGTTGAGATCGAATCGTGGCGTTGGCAAGGAGTGCCGTTCTATATCCGTGCCGGGAAGTCGATGGCCCAAACCGTCACCGAAGCGGTTGTCGAGTTCAAGCAGCCTCCCCGCATGCTGTTCGCCGATGCCGACGAGTGTCCCGAGCCCAACCGTCTGCGCTTCCAGATGAAGCCAACTGACCACATCACCATGAGCATGCAAGCCAAGGTTCCCGGTCTCGAGATGGTCAGTGACGATGTCGATCTGTCGGTTGACTACGAGGAGGCCCTTGGTGGGGAAGGACCCGACGCCTACGAGCGGTTGATCGCCGATGCGCTGGTTGGTGACGAGCGCCTGTTCGCTCGTCAGGACGGTGTTGAGGAGGCGTGGCGAATCGTCGACCCGCTGCTCGACGTCACCGATCCACCGCTTAAGTATTCACCCGGCTCGTGGGGTCCGATCGAAGCTGATCGGGTAGCACCGCTGGTTGGTAGCACAGATCCGGTTTGGCCTGACGGTGAACGACGAAGCGACCCCCGCTAACGCTAGGAATCTGTGGTCCGGGAGCAGGGAATAGTAGGGCTAGTAGACCACAGAACTCACACTTGGAAATCTGTGGTCCGTAGGCAGGGAATAGTAGGGCTGTTGGACCACAGAATTCGTTGGGAGATGGAGTTGCGATGAACGTTGAAGTTTTGGCTGATGGTGAGGCTCTGGCAGAGCGGGCTGTTGAGTTCATCGTCGACGCTGCAGCGCGAGCAATTGATGAGCGTGGTCAGTTTGTGTGGGCAGTGTCGGGTGGCTCAACGCCCCGACGCATGCTGCAGCTACTCAGCGAACGGCGCGACCTCGACTGGAGCCGCACACATCTGTTCCAGGTCGACGAACGGGTGGCGCCCGATGGTCACGCCGACCGCAACGCCACGATGCTCGACGTCGAGCTACTGACCGACGAGTTTCGCGAACACAATCAGCCGGCGGGAATTTGGCTAATGCCAGACATGGCACGCGGCGAAGATCTCGAGTTCGCGACGCGGCTGTATGAAGAGCAGATGGATGAGGTCACCGGCACGCCGGTTGTCTTCGACCTGATTCAGCTGGGCATGGGCTCCGATGGACACACGGCCTCGCTGATACCAGACGACCCGATTCTGGACGTCGACGACCGCGACGTCGCGATGAGCGAGGAATACCAGGGTCGAATCCGAATGTCGCTCACGTGGCCGGTTCTCGATCGAGCCAAAGAGCTGTTGTGGGTCATCGGCGGCGAGTCGAAGCGACCAGCCGTGCAGTTGTTCCTCGACAACGACCCAAGAATCCCGGCAACGCTCCCGACCCAAGCCCGAGCGACCGTCCTCCTAGACGAAGCCGCAAACCCCGCATAGACGTTTTTCTGAGCCTGATCCACGCATACCGTGCACCGTGCTCAGAAGAACGGTGCTAGCGATCGGTGATCCACTCGGCGATTGCCTGACCGATTTCGTCTGGGCTGTCTTCTTGTGCGAAGTGGCGGCCTTCGACTTGGACTTCGGTTTGGTTGAGGAAGGTGCGGGCCAGCTCTCGTAGCTTGCCGTTCAACGTGTCGCCTTCGGTGACATCGATGAACAGCTTCGGAATGGTGGTTTGTCGAAGCCATGCCGAATACGTCGAGACGATCTCGTGCATATCGGCGGGCTCACCGTCGAACGGAATCTCGTTTGGCCAGGCAAGGGTTGGCCGTCGTGCTTCACCCGCTTCCAGGAACGGGCGACGGTACTCGGCAAGTTCGGCGTCGGTCAGGGTGCGAATCACTCCACCCGGCAGTCCGGCTTCGAGGAACACGTTGTCGATGAGCGCCATCTGTTCGCCCTCGCGCGTTCGCAGCCGCTCAAAGAACGAACGTCCTTCCGGCGTCAGCTGACTCCACGATCGCGGGGCGATGTTGGCTTCGAGGTAGGCGATTCCAGCGACGCGTTCCTCGTTTCGCATCGCCCAATCGAAGCCCAGCCCCGATCCCCAATCATGCAGCACAAGGATGATGTTCGAGCCGAGCTCAAGAGCATCGAACAACGCATCGAGATACGTACGGTTCTCAACGAAGCGGTACGACCCGGGCCCAGAATGTGGAAGCTTGTCGGAGTCGCCGAAGCCGATGAGGTCGGGGGCAACGCAACGCCCGAGGTGTTCGACGTGCGGGATGACATTGCGCCACAGAAACGATGAGGTCGGGTTGCCGTGGAGGAAGACGATCGAGTCGCCTGTCCCATGGTCGACGGTTGCCATCGACATGCCATTACCAACATCGACCCGACGCTTCGGGTACGGCATACGGTTTTTAGTCATGCCTGAACGCGTTCTTCTGAGCCTGATGCTTGCATACCGTGCGCCATCCTCAGAAAAACCAGTCTTACTTGGTGAGGAAGCGGATGTCGTCGTCGTAAACGACGCTGTCATCGCTGAGAGCTGGGGCGCCTTGGGTTATCTCGTCGAGGAAACGGACGGCGAACGTGTTGGTGATCTCTTGGGCCCGATCGAGCGGCATCACCGTTGGCGCACATGTGGTTGCGGTGAAACCGGCCACGGCGTCGACGACGAACTCTGGGACGGATTCGAGTTCGGGAAGCTGTTCGTTGTAGTTGCACAGATCGGTGAACGTCTCGTGCTCAGCGGCCACGAGTTCAACTCGATAACTGGGTGAGCCAGGAACAAGGGCCCACGGGCGTTCGACGTTCGGGTCGATCGGTGTGGTGTCGTCGCTGTCGCCGACCATAACGAGGTGCGGCACATCGACCGAGGCGAGAAGCTCGTCGGTGAGCAGGAGCTCGTTCGCTGCGGGGGCGAGGGTGATGATGGCGTCGACACGACCGTCGGGCTCATACGTGCCTGACGTTGTCGTGACCCCCGAGACCGATGCATACGAGGTGAACCCGCCGAAGCTGTGGCCGGTCACGATCAGATCCTCGGTAAGAGACCCACTGAGCGCTGTGTTGATCTCGGTTGCACCATCGATGGCGAAGACCGCGTCGATGACCGCGGTGACGTCGTTTGGACGTTGGAAGGCAATGAGCTCGAAGTCGAGGTCGCCACCGCCAAAGCGCTCGAGCAACGTGTTACCCGTGTGATCGGGCGCCACAACGACGTAGCCATGGCTCGCCATGAACTCGGTGTAGTCCGAGTGGATCCACCGCTGACCACCGCTGCCGTGCGAATAGACGACGAGCGGAAACTGGCCATCTGCAATCGAGGCGAAGTCGGCGTCGATGGCGTTTGGTGACGTGTAGTACGTGCCCGGGAGCAGCGTGTATTGGCTGAGCTCGCCGGTCGTTCCGTCGGCCAGGGGGAACCACACGTCGACAGTGAGCGGCCGCTCGCTTCCTTCGTCGACGGTCACGGTGGTGACGCCAACGGCGTATTCGCCTCGATCGATGTACTCGAACGGCGGCGGGGGAGCCTCGGTGGTGGTGGTTGTCGTCGTGGACGTCGTGGTCGTTTCTGGGGTCGCGGTAGTCGGCGTAGACGTGTCTGCGGTATCAGACCCGGTGTCTGCACTTAGGGCGGCAGAGCCCGATTCAGGCGCACCGTCAGCCTCAGAGCAGGCGGCAGCTAGGAGGGACAGAGCCAGAAGAACACCAGCAAGCAATCGCATGGGCTGAGGGTACTTCGCTGGCGTCGCGATGTTCGACCGGCCAAGCCCACTCGACCAGATCTAGGAGATCGAAACGTTGCCCACCGGGGCACCCATAGGGAGGTGCATTGCTTCAGCACGGAGTTGGCCTAGAAGGCTCCATGTCACCTCGATGTCGGCGAGCTCGAGGTTGTCGAGCTCGTCTTTACCCCCGAGGAACAACGGCACCTCGTGGGTCACGCAGCTGTTGACGCCAAGTGTCTCTGGTGCGATCGGTTGCTGCATCCACTCGGCGAACTCGTTGATCATCAGCACGATTTCTCGCTGCTGGAACAGCACCAGGTCGTGCAGCTGTTCGAAGCCATAAGGCATCTCGTAGGCCTGGCCTTCCACCGGGTCGAGCAAGATGACGTCAGGCCCTTCTGGTCGGACCGAGTGCGGGTTGAACGCGAACTGGCGGCCACACCAGTCGAAGCCAAAGCAGGTCGAGAACGCAACGTCGGGGAAGGCCTCGCGAACAAACGCATCGGCGATCTGGCCGGATTGCGCGTTGTGGATTCGATAGAGCCCGCGCAGGCAGGTCGCACCGGCGAACTTGGCCATGAACTCGTCCCAGCCAGCCACAGAGTGCGTGTTTGGCAGGCGCTTCCCAAACGGCAATTCAGGAAGGAATTCTGCTTCGAAGGTCTCAAACATCGTTCGCCTTTGATGTGTCTACGCCGGTTCAATCGGCAGATCGCATCAAAAGTCGAGCTGTGGCTTACCTTGAACTTTGCCTACAGGGTGGCGTCGAGTGCATCGATGAGCTGGTCGATCTCGGCTGGGGATGTGTAGTGCACGAAGCTCAGCCGAAGAACGCCGGGGTCGACCGCGATGTCCATCGCCTGCAGGACACGCACGGCATAGAAGTCGCCAGCACCAGCCATGATCTTGTGTTTGGCCAATTCGGTAGCGACGTCCATTGGATTCTTCTTCGGCATCACTGCGACTGTCGGTACCCGGATCGCAGGATCGTCAGGGCCGATGATGCGTGCGTCGCTTCGGTTGCCCAAGAAGTCGAGCAACGGCGTAAGCAGTGCGGTTTCGTGGTCACGGATTAGATCGTGAACCCTGCGGCCCCGCTCGTCGGGCGCGGCGCCATCATCGAAGTGCGCCTCATGCACGGCATCGAGGTAGTCCACCACACCGTTCATTGCGGCGACCTGGGCATGGTCGGGCCCGGCGGGCACCAAACGCTTGGTCACCTCACCATCGTTGAACCAGTGGCTTTGGTTTGTCAGCGAATCACACACCGAGCGCCGCACCGTCATGACACCCTGGTGCGGACCCCAGGTCTTGTATGCCGAGAACAGGTAGATGTCAGCCCCCAGAGCGCCAACATCGGGGAGTCCGTGCGGAGCGGCCGACACTCCGTCGACGACCGACACCACACCGGCATCGGTGAGTAGCGCGCAGATGTCGGCAACCGGGTTCTCGTGCCCGATGATGTTCGAGCAGTGTGGGAAGGCGGCGAGCTTGGTGCGTTCGGTGATCAGACCCTGGAGGTCGGCGGGGTCGAGCATGCCGGTGACCGGGTCGATCGCCCATTCTTTCACCGTGATGCCTCGGTCGGCGAGCCGGCGCCACGCCCCCGAGTTCGCCTCGTGATCTTGATTGGTGACGATAATCTCGTCGCCGTCTTGCCAACCTTGCCGGAAGGCGTGCGCCAACACGTACGTGTTCTGTGATGTTGACGGGCCGATGTGTACCTCGTCGCGGCCAACGTTCAAGATTCCGCCGAGACGGACATAGGCATCGTCCATCTGGCGACCGCCCGATTCTGACGCCGGGTACGGAGCGTATGGCTGCACCTTGGTTTCGGTGTAGAAGCGGTGGAGACGATCGATGGTTTGGCGGCTCGCGTAGGAGCCACCGGCGTTTTCGAAGAAGGCCCAGCCGTCGAGGCTGTCCTGATCAAATGCAGGAAACTGCGACCTGACAAAGTCGAGGTTGAGAACTGGTGAATCGGTGTTGCTCACGGAGCGAGTGCCTGCCACGTTGCGGCGACGGCTTCGTCACCGAAGACCTCGACCTCTTGGGAACGGCCCCAGATCCACAGCAGCAGCTCTTCAGCATCTGCCTTCACCGCAGCGTCGCCTTTCGAGTGCTCGCGCACGACGGTGAGCTTGTTGTCAGCATCAGCTACGACGGTCCACTCGCCTTCGGTGTCATTGCAGTGAATGTGGAGCGACTGGGTTGGGTATTCGCGGTTTGGGCGACCAGAGGAGTACTGCAGACCAACGTGAAGGTATTCGTCGATTCCGTCGGCGGCTCGGTGCGCGAACAAGGGGTCGATGTCGAGCGCCACGCTCTGAATATCCCAGCGGTGGATCATGGTCTCGTGGCACATCCGGCGCTGCCAAAAGCCGGCCGTCTGGTACGGCGGGGCAAAGCTCCACGCTGGAGCGTCCGGGTCGGCGGCTTCCAGCGTCTCGAGCATGGTCGCCCGGACACTTGCCGCCCATTCGAACAACTTGTCGGCCTCCTCAGGAGGCTTCGGCGCAGCTGGCGGAGTCTTCTCTCCGCCGGCGGCAACGTTCGCGGCGGCGAACCCCCACACGAATCCTTGATGCGCAACGAGGTCGGCTACCGACCAGCCCGGGCAGACCGCAACGGGGTTGTCGCGATCGAGCGTTGCTGCCACTGCGAGCAAGGTCTCGCTATCGGCGGTAATTGCGTCGAGGTAATCGGCTTTGTCCATGCGAGAAACCTAGTCGTCTAGTGTCAGACGATGGAAAATCTGCTGATCATCATGAGCGACGAGCATCAGCGCCGTGCCATGAGCTCAGCGGGCCACCCGATCGTGCAGACGCCTCACCTCGACGCACTTGCCGCTTCGGGGACGCGGTTCACGAACTGCTGGACGCCTTCGCCTATCTGCGTGCCCGCGCGAGCGAGCTTCGCGACCGGCAAGTGGGTTCACGAAGTTGGAGCGTGGGATTCGGCCCAGGCTTACACCGGAGCGCCAAAGGGCTGGGCGAACGCCATGGCTGACGCAGGTCATGACGTGGCCTCGTTCGGCAAGCTCCATCACCGCAGCACCTCTGATGATGACGGCTTCACCGAACGCCACTTGCCTATGAACATCGTTGGCGGGGTTGGCTGGTTGCAGGGCCTACCTCGACGCGAACCGATTCCCTACGACGAGGCCGACGAGCTGGCCAACGATGTCGGTGTTGGTGAGACGACCTATACGAGGTACGACCGTCGAGTCACCGAAGCAGCCTGCAAGTGGCTCGCTTCTCCGGATCGGAACGACCAGCCATGGACAGCGTTCGTCTCGTTGGTGGCTCCGCACTATCCGCTGTCTGCTCCCGAAGAGTGGGCCGGCTTATACCCATTCGACGAGGTGCCACCGCCCGAGATTGCACCCGTAGACCATTCGCATCCTGCGGTCACAGCGATGCAGACGTTCTTCAATTACGACGACTTCTTCGACGAGACCACGAGAACGCAGGCGCGAGCTGCGTACTTTGCGCTCACGTCGTACATGGACGACAACGTCGGCAAGGTACTCGCGGCGCTCGATGCAAGTGGACAGCGAACAAACACGCGAGTCATCTACACCTCCGACCACGGAGAGCTACTTGGAAACCGAGGCCTGTGGTGCAAGTCGTTCATGTACGAGGATTCGGTCGCGGTACCAATGATCGTGAGCGGTCCGGGCGTTCCTTCTGGAAAGACCGTCGATGCCAACGTCAATCTTGTCGATGTCACAGCGACCGTGACCGAGACGGCAGGCGTCACCATCGACGGCCCGGGTGAGTCGCTGGTGCACCGGGCACTGCATCCGGACAGCGACCGGCCTGGGTTCACCGAATACCACGACGGCGGGTCGATCACCGGAACGTTCGCTATTCGTTCGGGGGAGTGGAAGTACATCCACCATGAGGGCTACCCACCCGAGCTCTACAACGTGGTCGACGACCCTGACGAGCTGGTCGATCTCAGCGGAGACGCGAAGGTTGCGGCCGAGCAAGCGCGATGCGCCAAGGTGATGAGCGACCTCGTTGACACAACAGCGGCGAACAACGCCGCCTTTGCCAGCCAGCAGGCGATCATCGACCAACACGGCGGCCGAGAAGCTGTGGCCGACGCCTTCCGCTTCAACCACACCCCGATCCCCGACTAGGCAGAACTTCAGCCTGAGCCGATGCGGAGTTGGTCGTGTGCTCGATCGAGAAGGTCCTGGTCGAGGCAACCCTGCGCGCAGGCACGGTTGCGCCATGGAGCAAGCGCTGCTCGCGAACGAACGGGTCCCATGCGTACCGAACCTCGAGCTGGCTCATCGACAACGCAAACGCGTCTTCGGCCGGCACAGCAATCGTGACGCTTGCTTCAGTCCTGGGCATGGCCGTTCGAACCTACGGCGTGCGGAGGATCTTCTCCATGGCTTTGCCCTTGGCGAGCTCGTCGATGAGCTTGTCCATGTAGCGGATCTCTTGCATCAACGGTTGTTCGATCTCTTCGACACGGATGCCGCACACGACACCGGTGATGAGATGTCGGTCGGGGTTCATCTTCGGCGCCTTGTCGAAGAACGTCTCGAAGCTAACCTCTTTGTCGACGGCGGTTTGGATTCGCTTCGGGGTGTAACCGGTGAGCCACTTGATGATCTGGTCGACCTCGTCCCTTGTTCGACCCTTCTTCTCGGCCTTGGTGATGTAGTGCGGGTATACCTCTCCGAAGGGCATCGCATCCACCCGTGCAAGTCGTTCTTCAGCAGTCATCATGTGTGCCAATAAACGCGAACGTAGCTGATTGGCAAGCGTTCGTCACCCGGCCCTTCAACAGAACGAGAGGGTTGACGGTTGCTCGTCCAACCGTCGTGTAGCAGGGACTACGGTCATCGCATGGGAGCAAAGAAAGCCATGCAGGCCGAAGTGTCGTTCTCGTTGAAAGACGAGCTGTTCAACGCCGACACGGTTGGTCGCTTGGCGAAATGGCTGAAGGGCGCACATCCAAAGTTCGATGAGGCCACGTTCGTGTCCGAGGTGCTCGCCGAGTTCCCTGACTTGGAGCTCAAGCAGCGCATCGCCCACATTGCCGCAACGATGGCGCTGCACTTGCCCGATGACTCTCAGGCTGCGGTCGATGTGATTGTGTCGGCTCTGCCAGAGAGGCTCGACCCAACAAAGAGCGATGACGACTTTGGCGAGTTCATCATTGCCCCACTGAGCCACTTCATTGCTGAGCACGGCGCCACCGAAGACCTGCTCGAGACGTCACTCGCAGCGCTGCGCGAGACGACGCAACGGTTCTCTGCGGAAGACGCGATCCGAACCTTCATCAACACATTCCCCGAGCGAACGCTCGAGTTTCTGCTCGAATGCGCGAGCGACGAGAACTACCACGTCCGCCGATTGGCAAGCGAAGGGACCCGACCCAAGCTGCCGTGGTCTGGGAAGCTCGACATTGCCCACACCGACCCGCTCCCGATACTCGATGCGCTGTACACCGACCCCACGCGATACGTCACACGTTCGGTGGCGAACCATCTCAACGACATTGCAAAGATCAACCCCACCCTTGTAGTCGACACGCTTAGGCGATGGAAGAACAGTGGTGTTCAAGACCCGAAGGAGATGGACTTCATCATCGAGCACGGGTGCCGCACGTTGGTCAAGCAAGGTAACGCCGATGCGCTCTCATTGATGGGTTATGGCGACAAGCCGAACGTTGTGATCACCGACCTCGAGACGTCAACGCCAACGGTGGAGGTTGGAACAGCCCTCGAGTTCTCATTCACCCTCACCGCAAAGACCGCCCAGAAGCTCATGGTCGATTACGTGATGACGTTCGCCGGTGCCGACGGTGGGCCCGGAGGCAAGAAGGTCTTCAAGCTCAAGCGACTTGACCTAGAGCGCGGCGAGTCGATCACCATCAAGAAGCGTCACCCGATGAAGTTGATGACAACCCGCCGTCTCTACGAAGGTGACCACACCATCACCCTTCAGCTAAACGGCCACGAACTAGACCGGCTTACGTTCGGCTTGGTCGAGGGCTAGCGAGGATCGAGTACGGACCTCGACCAGGGCAAGATCACCGGGTCGTCGACGCTCGCGAACATCCAATAAGCGGCCATCCATCGCTCGCCGGCGGGGTAGTAGTCCTGCAGTTCGTGTTCGGCGATCCAGCTCATTGCGACGTCCCTATCTTCCGCTGTCGCAACCGGCGTGATGCGGGGCGAAACAAGATGGACCGCAGCGGCGACCGGGGTGAGCCTTCGATCGCCAATGATCGTGGAGTAGCCAAAGTCGATCACTCCGGTGACCTCGTCTCCATCAGCCATCACGTTTCCAGCGAAGAAGTCGAGATGGACAAGTGCAGGGGCGTCAACTGGCTCGCCGAGCGCGTCAGCGAGGGATTGTGCATCGATGTGCGCTAGCGGAGTGTCCGCAAGGCTTCGGCGCGCCCGTTCGGCGAGATATTCGCTGAACGAGTTACCTGCGATTGGTTCGTCGGCAGAGACCTCCCCGAAACTCGGACGGGCCACGGAGATCTCACCCGTCGACCACGCCGCATCCATGTATCGGGAAACGAGCAACGCTCGTGTCGAATCATCTGCCGTGCGCAGCGCGTCGATGAGGGGTTCGCCATCAATTCGCCGCTCGATCGAGTAGGTGTGTCCAAGGAGCGCTCCGACCTCGATGACCTCGGGCGTTGTGAACCACAGGTGCGATGCGCCAACCGCGATCTCGTCGAGCAGCAGCTTGCGTGACAGAGCGTCGTCTAAGGACGAGCCTGGCTGATGCATCCGCAACACGTGCGATTCGTCGAGGGCATATACCTTGGCCTCGCCACCTTCGCCCAACAGCTGGTCGGCGGAAGTGCCAAGCTGCTCAAGCACACCATCCATGAGAGCACGCTAGGTCATCGGTTAATCCCGAACATTCCCACCTGGTTGCGCAGGTAGATGGCGCCGTTCCAGTAGTAGACGAAGCTGAACCCGGGCAAGTCATACACCGTGGTGCCCGCTGTGGTTCCGTCGGTCACGATTCCTGAGTCGATGAACAACTCATCGTCGTTTATCGCCTGGCTTCTCAATATTCGAGTCGCTTCCAAGCCACGGATGCGCTCGGGAGTCGGGCTTTCAACACCGACCGACCAAATATCTTCCTGTCTGTCCTCGAAGAACCGCGAGTACACGAATCGGCCACCAACGGTGCCGACGGTGAGGAGAAAGACGGGTCCACCATCCTCGGGGCGCGCAGTCTGGAGGAGAACTTCAGTGCCCGCAGCCGTTCCGTCCGAAAACCACACGGTCCAACTGTCGTCGAGTCGTTGCCGGAGGATGTACGCGCCGCCGGGCGCTGGGGAAACAGCTGGCACTCGGAATCGATGCTCGCCATCCAAAGGCAACGTTGTAAGCAGAACGCCATCACCACCGAAGACCGACACGCTGTCACCAGCGAGGAACAGTCGATCGCCATCGGTGGAAATGGAGTTGGACGAGTTCGCTACTCCTTCACGAACAAGGTGGGCCTCGACAAGACGGTCGTCAATCCACCAAAGGTCGTCTCGGTCATTCGTTGTTGTGCGAATGTAGGTTCCGCTATCCGTAGCGTGGGCACTCCTCAAGACTCCACGTATTGGAGAGGGCAACTCTCGTGTGCCCTCGATGGTTCCATCGGAAACCCATGAGGAATTGAAGCCGGCAAAAAACAGGTGCCCGTCGAGTGCCGTCAGATTGAATGGCCCGACTGAATCTGGCCCAGGGATGAGATCGAGAACGACCGTGCCTGCGGCGGTTCCGTCGGTTCGCCATAGTTCTCGGCCAGTCTCGGCCGTACTGGCGGTGAAGAACACGAAGTCGCCGAAGCGAATGAACGAGCTCGGCGAACTTGAACCACCCGGTCGGAGATCGCCAAGCGGCATTGTGCCTGCTTCGGTTCCATCGGTGACCCACGGCTCGCGTCCGAACTCGGTCGTGAATCGGCTGTAGACAATGCCGCCGTTTGGAAGCTCGGCCCAGAATTCGGCTCTGGTATTGGGCATGTGGTTGGCGAAGAAGACACCGTCTGCTTCGCCCGGCTCGCACAACACCTCTCGGTTTTCACCCTCGGTCTTATAGCGAAGGACATAGACGTGGCCCGGGGTGTGGTCGCCTGACCAACCCTCGCCTCGACCGACCGTTTCTCGCCATCGGGTGTTGTCGACAGACGCACCGCTACGAATTGCAACTGGGCCCGCCCCGACAAGGATGCTGAGGTTGGCCTTGCCCTCGATGATCCTGACGGTGCACAGCGGTCGCACGGGTGGCGGTTCGGCGGGCTCGACCTCGCGGTCCTCAAATGCGCATTCGTAGGTCGTGACGGTGGCGCCTACTCGATGCCGGATCGTCCACGCCTGCTCAGCCGAGAGCCTGGTAGTCCATTCTCCGGTGGCAGCGTCGAGCGTGACCCGCCAAGTTGTGTCATCTGCACTTGGGCCGCTGCGCACCGCAACTCGACCTTCGTCGCCCACGTTCCAGCGAATGGTTGTGAGATTCGCGTCTACTTCGTTAGATCCATACGAACACGCCACGTCGGGTTGATCGGGTTGTTCATTGCATGGGATTTCTGTTCGAACTCCGTTGATCTTCGTCTTGACCAGGTAGACCTCGTCGACGCGAAGATCGCCGGTCCAACTGCTCGTAGGGTTCGGCACAGTCTCACGCCAGGAAGTATCGGCGAGCGATGTACCACTACGGATGGCGGTCGAACTCTTTACCCCACCGGGAACATTCCAGGTCAGCGATACCTGTGTCCCGTTTTTGGTGAGCAAACAGTCCGCTCCGTCTGCCGCTGCAGCTGGCGACGCGGACAGCGTTAGCAAGGTCGCCAACATTGCCATGATCACCCAGACCGGTCCGACCGCTTTCCCTACAACACGCATACTTTCACCCTATAAGTCGACCACGTTTAGTGGCAAATCACTATACATATCGTGTGTCACGTGGTCGTCAAGACGCCTGAGTCAAACGGCCCGCCGAGGTAGAGCATCGAGGAGCGGAGGTAGCCGAAGCTGCGAAGCCGTTGCGGCGATAGCGGAGCGTGAGCCAGTCAACGCGGGACATGTATACGCATTGAGGGCTCGCCAGCTCCGCAGGGAGCGACGGAGGAGCGACCACTCGCCGCCTCGGGCGCAGCAGCCGAGCATCGAGGAGCGCAGCGACGGATTGCGACAGCTGGAGGAGCGAAGCTCCGGGCAAAAGAGAGAAACTGGCTGGTGTGGACCCCCCGGACCACACCAGCCAGTTCAAAGTGTCAGCTGCCGAAGCAACTGACGGACTAACGCCATTCCCCCAAGGATGGCGTAAGTTCTTGCGGCCAATCAACCGCGGTATGGCTTAACTCGCAGCCTCCAGTGCTCTCCGGGTGAGGACCTGAGCGAGATGCGTGCGGTATGCAGCATCAGCGTTGAGGTCTTCGGGTGGAGAGGTGCCGTCGGCAGCCATTGCTGCAGCATCGGCCGCAGACGCTCCGTCTGTCAAAGCGGCTTCTGTTGCACTTGCGCGAAGTGGCGTGGAGCCCATGTTGACGAGGGCTACGCCCTTGCCTCCATCGGCCACGGCAACTCCGACGATCGCCCAGTCCTGCGCACGGCGATTGAACTTCTGATAGTTCCATCCTCCGGTGTTCGCAGGGACCTTGATCTCCACGATCATCTCGTCGGCGGCAAGCGCTGATTCGAAGTAGCTCGTGAAGAACTCGGTTGCGGGAATCTCGCGTCGGCCGTTCGGACCCTGCGCCACGATCGTTCCACCGAGTGCGAGCACTGCGGCGGGAAGATCTGATGCTGAGTCGGCGTGGGCCATGGTGCCGCCGAGAGTGCCACGGTGACGCACTGCAGGGCCGCCAACTAGCGACGCTACGTGGGCCAACATCGGGCACGCCTCGGCGAGAACTGAGCTGGTCTCGAGCTCGCGGTGCTTAGTCATTGCACCGATCGCTACGTGGCCGTTCTCTTGGTTGATGTAGCTGAGGTCGCTGATGCGCCCCACATCGATCAGCTGCGTTGGTGTTGCGAGGCGGAACTTCATCATTGGAATGAGGGAGTGTCCACCGGCCAGCAGCTTGGATTCGTCGCCATACTCACCGAGGAGTTGGACGGCGTGTTCGGCCGACTCGGCGACCGTGTAGTCAAATGCTGCAGGAATCATGCTGCACCTCCGTTTCCATTGGCATTCGAGTTGATCGCTTCCCAAACTCTCTTGGGGGTCGCAGGCATGTCCATGTCCTTCACTCCGTACGGCGACAGTGCATCGCATACGGCGTTCATGACGGCGGCGGCAGAGCCGATGGTTCCGGCTTCACCGGCACCCTTGACCCC